>JAJPZB010000037.1 GCA_021204635.1 Opitutia bacterium
GTCAAGACTTTTCCTCCGCGAATTGAATATTTTCCGCGACGCTGGTTTTCGTGTTCACCGCGAAACTGCGGGCTGGGAGTTTCGGGAATTGCGTTCCCGCGAGCCGTGATTTCTATTTAAGATATGATTTTTTACGGGAATATCGGCTCGCCCGATGGCGATGACGACGAGTTCGATGAGGAGAAAATTTTCGAGAAAGCGGAGGCGAGCGCAACGGCCTCTGCCTTTGGCGAATTTGCCTCCGAGGTTCTCGATTTGACGCGCAAAGTTTTTCGCACGAACGGCTGGCTGAGAAGCCGGTTGCGCATGGAAAATCGCCCGCAACAGACGCGCATGGCGGAATCTGTCGCGGAGACGTTTGTCGATGGTGCGTCGCTGCTTTTCGAGGCGGGGACAGGCGTTGGCAAGAGCTTGGCATATCTCGTCCCGGGCTTGATTTACGCTAAGCTCTCGCGCAAAAAATTTGTCGTTTCCACGAACACGATTTTGTTGCAAGAGCAAATTTTGAAAAAGGATTTGGCGATTTGCCGCGATCTCTTTTCCGGCGTTCCCGAGCTTCACGATTTTGCCGGTTTCAAGGTCGTTTTGATGATTGGCAAGGCGAATTATCTTTGCGGCACGCGCCTCGCGGAATCTCTGCGCCGGCGCGAGGGAATTTTCGACGGCAGCGATGGCTCCGCCGCAGCGCAGGAGCTCAAAATGATCCGCGATTGGTGGGCGGAAGAAGGCTGCACCGGCATTCGCGAGCACCTGCCGCGCCGCGTCAGCGACGACGTTTGGGAGAGCGTCAACGCCGATTCGCGCGCGTGCTCCCGCAAAAATTGCACGCCGCAGACATGCGCATATCGCCGCGCCCGCGCCGAGTTGGAGCGAGCAGACCTCGTCGTCGTGAACCACAGCCTGTTGTTCTCGATGATAGACGCGGGCGCAGTTCCGCAGGGCGACGCGCCGGGCGTGCTCTACGCAAACGATTTTGTCGTACTCGACGAGGCGCACCGCGTGCCCGATGTCGCGACGGACTACTTCGGCGTCGAGACGAGCTCATACGCCGTCCAGCACTTGCTCACGCGCATTCTCAATGCGTGCCGGAAGAGCGGCGTTCTCGCGAAGCACGGAAAGGCGGAGTTGGAAGGGCTCGTCGCGGAGGCGAAAGACGCCGCCGATGTTTTTTTCAACCAAATCCGCTTCGGATTTCTCGACAAAGGCCGGCAGACAGTGCGATTCCGCGAGCCCGATTGGCTGCAAAATGTCTGCGAAATTCCGCTCGGAAATTTGGAAAACAGGCTCAAGGCAATCGCGCAAATCGAGGAGCGGCCCACGACAAAGGACGAAATCAACGACTTCGCCGACGACTTGCAAGAACACCGGCTCGCGATTCGCGAATGCCTCGAATTGAAGCGCGCGCCGAAATACGTTTATTGGGCGGAGCTCGGGCAGGGCGCGCGGCGCATAGTGAAGGTGTCGGGCGCGCCGATCGACGTTGCCCCGCAACTCGCCGACGCGCTTTTCGGGCGCGGGACGAGCGCCGTGCTGTCGAGCGCGACGCTCTCGGACAATCGCGGCAATATGTCGCGCTTTCGCAATTGCTGCGGCGCGGGTTTGGCGGGAGATTCCGTCCGCATGGGGCGCGAGGAATCGCCCTTCGACTATGCGAAAAACATGGAGATTTTTGTCTCGGAAGATTGCCCCGAGCAGGACAAGCACGAGGAGCTCGGGAAAAACGTCGAATACAACGCCGCCGTCGTCGCGCACTGCGCAAAGATGATGCCCGCAGGCGGGATTTTGGTGCTGTGCACGAGCTTCGATTTTTGCTCCAAATTCGCGAAGGAACTGCGCAAATTGCTCAGCGACGAGCGGGAAATTTTGGTGCAGGGCGAAGGCATGATGAGACCGGAATTGACGCGGCGCTTCACGCACGGCGGCAACGCGATTTTGATTGGCAACCACAGCTTTTGGACGGGCATCGACGTACCGGGCGTCGCGCTGTCGCAGGTCGTCGTGCCGCGCCTGCCTTTTGCGAATCCGGCAATTCCGATCGTGGAGGCACGGATGGAATGGATAAAGGAGCGGGGCGGAAATCCGTTTTTCGAGATGTCGTTGCCCGACGCCGTTTTGCAATTTCGGCAGGGAATCGGGCGTCTCATCAGGAAGACGACGGATCGCGGGCGGCTGATTTTGACGGATTCGCGGCTGCTGAAAAAGGCATACGGCAAGCAATTTTTGTCCGCGCTGCCGCACCAAAAATACGTGCGCTTCACTCGCGATTTGCTCGAGACCTGCATCGGACCATGGGAAGCCCGATAGCGCGCCGCGTCGGCGTCAAGCCCGCTCCGTGAGCGGCACAAAATGGCGCTCGCGCTCGCCGATGTAGATTTGCCGCGGGCGATAAATCCTGCCGCTCGGCCGTTGCGCCATTTCCTTCCACTGCGCGATCCAGCCCGGAAGCCTGCCCATCGCAAAAATCACGGGGAACATATCGACCGGAATGTTCAGCGCGCGGAGAATGATGCCGCTGTAAAAATCCACGTTCGGGTAGAGGTTGCGCGTCTGAAAATATTTGTCGTTGCGCGCAATTTCTTCCAAGCGTCGCGCGATTTGCAAAAGCGGATCTTCGCGTCCGAGAATCTCGATGATCTTGTCGCACTGCTTTTGCAAAATTTTCGCCCGCGGGTCATAGCTCTTGTAAACGCGGTGGCCAAAGCCCATGAGCCGCTCGCCGCCGGATTTTGCGCGCTCGACAAACTTGGAGCCGTCGTCGCCCTCCGCCGCAATCTTCGTGAGCATTTCCACGACAGCCTGATTCGCGCCGCCGTGCATGGGCCCCCAAAGCGCGCAGACGCCCGCCGCGACGGACGCAAACAGATTCGCGCCGCCCGAGCCGACCATGCGCACCGTCGATGTCGAGCAATTTTGCTCGTGGTCGATGTGGAGAAGCATGAGCGTGTCAAGCGTTTTCGCCACGTCGGGGTGAATTTGCGAATCTTCGCCCGGGTAGGAAAACATCATGTGCAGGAAATTTTCGCAGTAATTGTATCCTCGCCGTGGATACGTTACGGGAAGACCGTTGCGATAGCGATAGCCCATCGCGGCGAGGGTGCGGATTCGCGAAATGAGCACCGTCGTCGTCTTGTCAAAATTTTCGAGGTCCTGCTTCCTGTCGTTCGACGCGAGCTCGGGATAGTAGCAACCGAGCGCGTTGAGCATCGCGGAAAGCTCCGCCATCGGGTGCGCCGCCATCGGGAAGCCAGCAACAATCGTCCGCAGAGCCTCGTGGATTCCCGCATTTTCCAAAATTCTGTTGCGAAATCTTTCGAGCTGCGACGCGTTCGGCAACTCGCCGTAGATCACGAGATACGCGCTCTCGATGAAGTTGGAATGCCGCGCCAATTCCTCTATCGGGTAGCCGCGATAGCGCAAAATTCCCTTCTCGCCGTTGATGTAGGTTATCGCGCTTTTGCAAGAGCCGGTGTTCGCGTAGCCCTCGTCGTAGGTGATGAAGCCCGTCTCCGTGCGGAGCTTGCTGATGTCAACGGCATGCTCGCCCTCCGTGCCGACGAGCACAGGTGCCACATAGCCGCGTTTCCCGAATGTCACTTGTATTTCTGATCTCGTCGCCATCGTCGCAAATTGCCCGAGTATCTATTATTTCGCCCGCTTTGGGAATAATTTTTTGACGTCAACAACAAATTTCCACCACCAACTCGGTCCTCACCACCAACCCAGATTCTCGCCACCAACCCGCAGCGGCAAACGTTTTATTTTTGATTTGACTAAGTGCCCTGCGTTAGTCTGAGCGAAGCTTTTTTTGCAACAAAATGATTATCAGACCGGATAACAGGAGTGTTGACCAACTCCGCAAAATTGAGTTCAAAACGGGCGTCGCGCCCTATGCGGCGGGCTCTGTCTTGGTTTCCTTCGGGAACACGCGCGTGATTTGCGCCGCCTCGATCGAAGAAAAAACGCCGTCGTGGATGCACGCGCAAGGCGTGAAGGGCGGTTGGCTCACGGCGGAATATTCGCTGCTCCCGTATTCGACGCTCGAGCGCAAGCCCCGCGACATCTCGCGCGGAAAGTTGGACGGGCGGACGGTTGAAATCCAGCGGCTCATCGGGCGTTCGCTCCGCGCTGTCGTGGATTTGGAAAAGATGGAGGGCATGACCATGTGGTTGGATTGCGATGTGTTGCAGGCAGACGGCGGGACGCGCACTGCCGCGATAAGCGGCGCGTATGTCGCGGCAAAAATCGCTGTCGCAAAGCTCGTTGCGGCGGGGAAGCTCGCCACAGACCCCTTTGTCGATTCGGTTGCCGCGGTCAGCGTCGGGATTTATCAGGACACGCCGATTCTCGACCTCTGCTATATCGAGGACAAGGATGCGAGCGTGGATTCCAACATCGTGATGACGGGCTCGGGGCGCTTTGTCGAGGTGCAATCGAGCGGGGAAGAGGCAACGTTTTCGCCTGAGGAACTCGCGCAACTCATCGCGCTTGGCAAAAAGGGCATCGCCGAAATTTCTGCCATGCAGGCAGAGGTTTTGCGGAAGTAGTTTGTGGCGTTGGGTTGGTGGTGAAGGCTGGGTTGGTGGTGAGAATGGTTTGTTTCGAGGGTTAGAGGTGGCGCTTGAGTTGGTGGCGGGATTTGGGTTTGTGGGGAGATTTTTTTTCGGAGGGGTTGGTGGCGGGGAGCAAGGTCGGGCGACGTACAACGGACACACTCCCTCACCGCTAACGCGGTCCCCTCCCGCTAACTTAGCGGGAGAATTACGTTGGTTCTCCGGCATCGCAGGTGGGAAGCCGGGTT
>JAJPZB010000169.1 GCA_021204635.1 Opitutia bacterium
GCTCGCCGCCACAAAGCCGAACGACGAATTTATTTTCGCCCTGCCGCCACCACTGTCGGCAAAAATCGCGCTCGACGAATCGTTGCGCGACCCCTGGCGGGTGCCCGACGCCTGGGCGGGCGTCGCCGTCGTGAAGCCCTTGCTCGCCGGCGATTTCGCGAAAATCCGCGCCTGGCTCTCGCGGCAATGCGGGGCGCGCTTCGTGATTTCCACGGTGTTCGAGAGCGACGTCGGCCGCGCAGCCCTGCGCTTTCTCATCGCCGAAAATTGCCACAACAAACGCCGGCTCGCCTCCGGAATTTCGCGCGCATAATTCGCCCGCCACCAGCCCAATTTGGGGATAACGCACCCTTTACACTTCCCGCCTTTTTTGGTTCAATTTCCCGATTAATAAAATAAAGAAAATGAAGCAACGAACCATAGGAAAAGACGTATCTGTAAAGGGCAAAGCCCTCCACACAGGGCAAGAAGTCATCATGACGCTCCGCCCCGCACCGGTCGATTCCGGAATAATCTTCCGGCGAACCGACGTTTACGGGAAACCGGAATTCCGCCCCGTCGCCGACATGGCTGACGTGAGCATCCGCAACACAACAGTTTCGCACGCGCATGTGAAGCTCCACACCATCGAGCACGTCAATTCAGCCCTCAACGGCATGGGAATTGACAACTGCATCGTCGAAATGAACGCCAGCGAGCCGCCGATTTTGGACGGTTCCGCGCGCCCCGTCGTCCACATGATCCGCGAGGCGGGAATCGTCGATCAGGAAAAAGAACGCGTGTATTACAGCCTGAAAGAAACCGTCTCGGTGACCGACGGCAACCGCTCCATAATCGCAATCCCCTTTGACGGGCTGCGCATAACCTGCACTTCCGCAGACGACAGGGGCGTGCACACGCAAAACCTCACGATCGATATTTCGCCCGACATCTACGAGGCCCTCATCGCGCCCGCGCGCACGTTCACTATATATGAGGAAATCGAGCAAATGCTCAAACAAGGCCTCATTCAAGGCGGCTCGTTGGATTCGGCAATCGTCATTCGCGGAGACAAAATCATTTCCAAAGAGCCCCTGCGCTTCCACGACGAATTTGTGCGCCACAAAATCATGGACCTCATCGGCGACCTCGTCCTCATCGGCGCGCCGCTCAAAGCGCACATCGTCGCAGTCCGCACCGGTCACGCGCTCAACGCCAAACTCACGGCGGCAATCCGCAAGCAAATGCTCGCGCCGGCGCCCAAGAAAAAAGGCGCGGCGTCCGTAATTCCGCCAAACGCGATTGCGCTCAACATTCGCCAGATTTTGAACCTCGTGCCGCACCGCTATCCCTTTGCGCTGATCGACCGCGTGACGAAGATCGACCACGCGGAAAAGTGCATCACGGCGATAAAAAATGTCACGCTGAACGAACCGTTTTTCCAAGGCCACTTCCCGGGCAACCCCGTCATGCCGGGCGTCTTGCAACTCGAAATGATGGCGCAAGCCTCGGGGCTTCTCCTGCTCTCCGTCCCCGAAATTAACGACGGCGGCGAGAAACTGACGTTCTTCATGAGCGCGGACAAGGTGAAATTCCGCAAGCCGATAACGCCGGGCGACCAAGTCATCATCGAATCCAAAGTGACGAAGAATCGCGGCAACAAAATCTTTACCGCTGCCGCGACCTGCAAGGTTGACGACGAAGTGGTGTCGTCCGCCGAAGTAATGTTCACGATAATGCCGATGCCAAAGGCATAAATTTTTTTCACAAAAAAATGATTCACCCGACAGCTATAATCGAACCCGGCGCCAAAATCGACGAGAACGTCGAAATCGGCGCTTATGCCTACATTGGTGGCGACGTCACTATTGGCGCCGGAACCAGGATTCTGCACCACGCCGTCGTCGAAGGGTTCACGACAATGGGTCGCGACAACGTGGTGTATCCCTTCGCGGTGATCGGCGGAATGACGCAGGACCTCAAATACAAGGGCGGAAAGCCGGGACTGAAAATCGGCGACAGAAACTCGTTCCGCGAATACGTGACCGTCCACGTCGCGACAAACGCCGGCGATTTCACGACGCTCGGCAACGACAACAATATTCTCGCATACTCGCACGTCGCGCACGATTGCAAGGTCGGCAATTTCCTCATCATGAGCTCGCAGGCGGCGCTCGCGGGTCACGTCGTTTGCGGCGACCATGTCAATATCGCGTGGGGCACGGGCGTGCACCAATTTTGCCGCGTCGGCAGCTATTCGATGATCGCGGCGCTGTCGCGGACCGTGCAAGACGTCCCGCCGTTCATCATCGTAGAAGGCGCAGAGGGTGCGCACGCACGAATGCTCAACATCATCGGCTTGCAGCGAAACGGATTCTCCGAAGAGCACATCGCGAATCTGAAACAGGCATTCCGGATAATTTACCACGAAGACTTGAACCGCACGCAGGCACTCGAAAAAATCGAGCAAAGCGACCTGTTCCAGGACGCGAATGTCCGCGAACTCGTCGAATTTTACAAAACGACAACGCGCGGAGTTTGCTGACAACGATGGAAACCGACGCGTTCTCGCGCCTGAAAAACGCGTTTGCGGGCGACGGCATTTCCGACGCCGCGTGGGAGAAAATAGGCGCAATGGCGGCGCTCCATCGCGAGTGGAACGCGAAGATCAACCTCGTCTCGCGCAAAGACATTGACAATTTGGAGCTCCACCACTATGCGCCCTGCCTCGCCGTCGTCCGCTTTTTGCGGCTGATGGCTGGGGCGCGCGTCGCCGACGTCGGCACGGGTGGCGGCTTTCCCGGGCTTCTCCTCGCCGTCGTTTTCCCGCAGGCGCGTTTCACACTCATCGATTCCATCGCAAAAAAAATCGGCGTCGTAGATGACATCGCGAAAAAACTCGGGCTGAAAAATGTCGAGACCTGCGTCGTCCGCGCGGAAAATTTTTCCAAAAAATTCGATTTTGTGACTGGGCGCGCGGTGTCAAATCTGCCGCAGTTTTTCGGCTTTGTGCGGAAACTTCTCGCGCCAGGAATGAAAAATTCTCTCGCAAACGGAATCATCTATTGGAAAGGCGGAGAAATCGCGACGGAGACCGACGCTCTCGGCTGCGAGCCCGATAAAATCTACGATTTGCGCGAAATGCTCGGAGACGACTACTTCGCGGAAAAATACATTTTGCACTTCCGCTGCGGCGACGTTTTCCGCGCACGCCGCCCCGGCTTCGCTCGGCGATGAACTGCGGAAAAAAGCCGGAACTGCTCCTGCCGGCGGGAACGTTTCGCCGCCTGCAAATCGCCGCGCTCTATGGCGCCGACGCCGTGTATTGCGGAATGCCGGGAATGTCGCTCCGCTCGGGCTCGGAACTCTCGCGCGACGAACTCGCCGCCGGCGCAAAGCTGCTCCACGACGTGGGCAAAAAAATCTACGTCGCGCTAAACCTTTTCTCGCGCAATTCCGACTTCGACAAACTCCCCGAAGCCGCCGCATTCCTGCGCGAAATCGCGCCCGACGGCATCATCGTCGCCGACCCCGCAATCCTCGTTTTCATGCGGGACGCCGCGCCGGAAATCCCGCTCCACGTCTCGACGCAGGCAAATGTTTCGTCGTGGGCGACGGCAAAATTTTGGCGCGGGCTCGGCGCGGAATTGTGCGTCCTCGCCCGCGAAATTTCGTTCGCCGAAGCCTGCGAAATCCGCGAGCGCGTGCCCGACCTGCGCTTGGAAATTTTCGTCCACGGCGCAATGTGCGTGAGCATTTCGGGGCGCTGCCTGCTCTCCGCATTCATGGCAAACCGTAGCGCAAATCGCGGCAAATGCGCGCAACCGTGCCGCTGGGAATACGATGTTTACGTGGAGGAAAGGAAGCGCCCGGGCGAATTTGTCAAGATAGAAGAAGATTCGCGCGGGACGTATTTCATGAACTCGCGCGACCTCTGCCTGCTCCCCGAACTGCCAAGAATTTTGGCGTCGGGCAAAATCGATTCGCTCAAAATCGAGGGCAGAAACAAGAGCGATTACTACGTCGCGCAAGCAGCGAGGGTTTATCGCACCGCGATCGACGCATGGTTTCGCGACAGCGCTGCGTGGTTGCCCGAGCCCTTCATGGCGGAGCTCGAGCTGATGCAAAATCGCGGTTACACGAAGGGATTTTTCGACGGCACGCCTGACGATAAGGCTCAAAACTACGCAACGAGCGTGTCGATCGGTGGCGCGCAAAACGTCGGCATGGTTGTCAACTCCCGCGACAGCGACTTCGTTCGCATGGACGTGCGCGGGAAAATCTCGCTCGGCGACGAAATCGAATTTCTGCTCCCGAACGAAATCGCGCCAATGCCCGTGAAAATCTCCGAACTATTCGACGGCACAAGCGGCATGCCAGCCACAACAATCTCTGCCGGACGCCCCGACCAAACCGCACTGCTCCCCGCGAAACTCTTCCGCAACAATGCCCGCGAAATCCGCCCGTTCATCATGGCGCGCAAGCGGGCTGGCTGAGACGGTGGTGGGATTTGGGTTGGTGGTGAAAACCAGGCTTGATGGTGACGACAACCTGCCACGGAGGGATGTCCCCCGGATTTGTTCGGGACTAACGTCCCTCACGGTTGTGGGTTTGTGGTAAGGGGGTGGTGGTGAAACGGGTTGGTGGTGAGAATTTGGCTTGGTGGAGGCGCTGGGTTTGTGGCGGCGTTTGGGTTGGTGGCGGCAGGAATGGTTTTTTGTGTGTGTGTGTGTTTGTGTGTTTGTTTGTTGGGGTTGGTTGGTGGTGGCAAAAAATAACCCCCGCCGGGCGGCGATAGCACCGGAATG
>JAJPZB010000046.1 GCA_021204635.1 Opitutia bacterium
CCCCACCACCAACCCTGCCACCACTAACCCTGCCTCCGCCACCAACCCGATTTCCACCACCAACCCGGCAGTGCCCGACACAGAGAAAAAACGCGATGGCAGGAAGCTGAACATTCGCCCCGTCTCGGACAAGGAAATCGACGAAATTGTCGGCGTCACAGGTAAAATTTCCCTGCGGGAAGCAATCCCGCAGGCGCTGCGCAAAAACCTCGGCATAGCGATCTCGCGCGTCGAACACGCAAGCATGGAGGAAACGCCGGAAATCGCCGAAGCGGAATTTGACCCGACGCTCTCGTTCTCCTCGCAATACAACAACGACGGCAACGCATATTGGCGCCACGACAGAGTGGCGGGAAGTTCGTCGCACGACTGGGCAAACGAAATTGCGCTCAGCAAAAAATTCTCATACGGCACGGAGGCGAGCATTTACGGGGATTTCAACCGCACATACAACACGACGGCGCCATACTCGCCGGCGTCCGGCGCAGCTGTCGGCGTGGAAATCACCCAACCTCTGCTGAGCGGCTTTGGCGAAGAGGTCAACCTCGCGCCGCTCGTGCTTGCGCGGCAAAACGTTTTGCAATCGAAGCTCAGCCTGCGCAAATCGACGCTCGACCTGCTCTACGACGTCGAGGTCGCATACCAAAATCTCGCGGCGGCATTCGCGCTCGTCCACGCGCGGCTCAGCAGCCTGCGCCACGCGGAATTTGTCCTCGAGCAAGCCAAGAAGCTGCGCGCGCTCAACTCGGCGACGCGCGAAGACGTTTTGCAGGCAGAGGCGGACGTCGCGTCGAACAAGGTAAATCTCGTTTCCGCGCGGCAAAGCGTGCAGGACTACGACGACGAACTGCGCAAACTTCTCGGGCAAACCGGCGAGACGCAGACCGGCGTCTATCGCGTTGCCCCACTCCGCGACGACATTCCGGCGGAGACAATTTCGTTCGCGGAGTGGATTCGCCAAGTCCGCGACTTCGATATCGATTCGCAAATTCAGGAAATCGAGCGGGAAAAGGCTGAGCTGAACTACAAAGTCGCTCTCGATGCCGACAAGCCCTCGCTCGACCTCGTCCTCGGCGCAGAATTTTCCGGCGCAGACAAATCGCCGGGCTACGCGGTGACCGGCATAGTTGACAGACCCGGCTACAACGCGGGCGTGGGAATAAAATTTTCGATGCCTATCGGATTCCGGCAGGCGCGCGCAGAATTGCGCCAGGCGGAACAGGCGCGCACAAACGCCGCGCTCTCGATCGCGCAGGCTTTGCAGGAAGCAATGTTCGACGCGCGCTCGGCGTGGCGCGCATGCGAATCGGCGCACGAGAGGCTTGACGCCGCAAAAACCGCACTCGCGATGCAAAACGAATCATACGAAAGTCAAGTCGCAAAATACAGCAGAGGCAGCGCGACGATGACCGACGTTCTCTCAGCGCAAAATTCGCTTGACTCAGCGAGGCTTGAAGTAATCCAGGCGGCGCTCGATGTTGCAACTGCGAGCGCGCGCATCCACAGGCTCGACGGCAGGATTCTTTCCGAAAACGGATTCACGTGGACCGAGGTTGACTACGGCGAAGGCCCCGCCACGACAACAAACGAATCCGCCACCACAAACTCCTGAAACGAAAAAATTTCCACACGATGAAAAACAAAAAATTTCTCTCAAAAATGCTCGCCACCACCACTGTCGCGGCGGGAATGCTCGCAGTTGCGGGCTGCGACGGAAATTTTTCCGCCGGCTCCGGAAGCGAGCAACCAAGCGTTGAAACCGCGACCGCGACAACGCAGGACATCGAAGAAGCGATCACCGTCTCGGGCTTCGTGAAACCGGAAACTTCCACCGAAATTAAATCCGAAATCAACGGCAGAATAACGCGAATCCTCGTCAAAAACGGCGAATCCGTGAAAGAAGGCGACCTGCTCTTGGAAATCGACCCGCAAACGTATCAGACAACCGTCGATTCCAACGACAGAACGGTGAGGCAACGCCGGTTGGACGTCGAAAAATCCGCCCGCGACCTCGAACGCACGAAAGGTCTTTTCGAAGGCGACTACGACACGGAGCAAAATTATCTTGACGCAATAACCGAGTACGAAAGCAACAAACTGCAGCTCGAAATCGCGCAAGCCGCTCTCGACAATTCCGAGCTCGAACTCGCGAAAACAAAGATCGTCGCGCCGCACGACGGCATGATTTCCGACCTCGATGTTTATGTCGGAAACGTCATTTCCGGCGCGGGCTCGTTCTCGAGCGGCACGACGCTGATGAAGGTCAACGACATGCGCACTCTGCGCGTCGAAGCCGATTTGAACGAGATCGAGGCAAACAAAATCGAGCTCGGCGCGGCGACGCAGGTGACATTTGATTCGCTCCCCAAAACCTCGTTCACGGGCACGGTGAACTACCTCTCTTCCTTTGGCGTGCAAGATTCCACGACATCGACGCTCTACAAATTTCCCGTGTGGGTGAACTTCGAGACGAGCGGCATTCTCGTGCGCCCGGGGACGAGCGCGAACCTCTCAATCCTCGTGGCAAAGGCGCAAAACGTCGTCGCCGTGCCCGCGAGCGCAATTTTCATCGAGGACAAAGTCCGATTTGTTTTCGTGAAAAAAGACGAGAGAAAATTTGAGCGCCGCCCCGTGAAGGTCGGCATCGGAAATCTGAATTTCATCGAGGTGAAAAGCGGCTTGAAAGTTGGCGACGTCGTCGCGACAACGCGCCCGTCGCAGTCTGACATTGTCGATACAGAGGGAAAAGCCCTCGGTGGCAGCGCGCCTGTCCGCGACAGAAGTTCGCACCGCAACGGTCCGCCCTAATCCGCATTTTTCCGCCGCAACAATGCAGTTTTCCACGACAAACCGTTCCCGAATTTGTTGCCGAGGGAACGGTTTTTATTTGCCCCGAAAAAAACGGGAAACAAAATCAACACTCATGAAAAAACTCGCAATCCCCCTGCTCGCGATATGTGCGGCTGCAATCTTCGGCGGTTGCCGCTACGAGCCAACCACGGTTTACACATATTGGAGATTTTCGGTGGAAACCGGAACATACTCGCCGGTGCGCACCGAATACCCGATTTCCGCCGACGAGCAAAGAGAATTGGGCGTCGTCGAAACGCTCCCGCAGGACGCAAAAACCACAGAGCCGCAATAAACGCAAATTTTTCAAAAACAAGCCACAACAATGCCAAAAGTACTCACGCTCATCACAAACGGTGTCGAAGAAATCGAACTCGTCACCCCGCACGATATCATGCTCCGCGCCGGAGTGGAAAACACGCTCGTCGCCGTCGCAACGAACGGCGCCCGCTCCGTGAAAGGAAAATCCGAGCTTGACATCGCAACAAACGCAACCCTCGACGAAATCGCCGGCGCAGAAAAAGATTTCGCCAAATTGGCAGAAAAATTCGACGCGCTCTTCCTGCCGGGCGGGCCCGGCACGTGGTCTCTTCTCGACGACGGCAACGCCGCGAAAGTCGCCGCTGCCTTTGCAACAAAGGGAAAACTCATCGCCGCAATCTGCGCCGCACCACTCATCTTGGACGCCGCAGGTCTGCTCAAAGGCAAGCAAATCGCCGCGCATTTTTGCACCTGGAAAGAATTGCCCGCCGCGAGCATTTGCCCGCCCGTTGTCCACTGCGACAACATGATCACGGCACGCGGCCCCGGCGCGGCATTCGCATTCGGTCTCGCGATCGTGGAAGCGCTCTGTGGCAAAACCGCCGCCGAGAAAGTCGCCGCCGAGACAATGGCATAGTCGCTGCCACCACCATCGCGACACCACTAAGCCGCCACCACAAACGCTGGCGGCTTTGTTTTGGCAAGCGGGTTGGTGGTGAGGCGTCTCGGTGGTGGCGGGGAATTTGGCTTTGTGGCGACAACAATGACAAAACCCGCCACAACAGAGACCGAGGACGCTTGAAAGCCCGAAGTTTGCTTTCCAGAACGAAGATGTGAATGCAGAGCGAGATGTGCGGACTTTGGAGCGCGGGGACAACGAGCTTATTCTCAGTGCGGTGGCTGATTGGTTGCCCGGGGTGAAGGTGTCTATCTTGGGGAATGAGGCGTTTAACAGGGTGTTGAACGCAATTCAGCAGTTGTCAGACTTAGATAATGAGTTACTAAGGCTACAAAATCACGATAGGAAGCGTTGGTGGATACACGATAAGTCTATATTCGGGCGGTTGGCGTCGGAAATAATGAAATACGGCGATAGTCGTGAAGAGATTGACGATTATTATATTGATAATTATGTTTTTAGGTGCAAGAGGATAGATGATTCAGGTCTTTTTGAAGTATTAAATGTATTTTTTGACGATGGAAGCCAAGAAGCATACGAAGAAATCAGGCGAGGAGAAATATCCGAGTTGGGCAACAAGGGAAAGACGGGCTATAATGGTTCTGCTAAGCTACTTAAAAATGCCAATACGCAAGGAAAAGACGATAGTAATGGGATTGGAGACAACGGCTCAGCAGAAGGCGTATCTGAATTGGCTACTGGAAGAGCACCCAGAAACTCCGCCAACGCCAAAAGAGGCAACAGAAAAAATGTGGTCTATTCGCCAGACGGTAGATTAATTGCGAGTTTGCTTACTCAAGGGCAAATAAGCAACATGCTAAAGAATGTCAGGCGGCAGATAATTGCTGTATGGCACGGGAGTGGGGCTGACTTTGAGGCTTTTAGCCGTTTGTTTGCAGAAACGGGAGAAGGCGTACAGGCTTACGGGAATGGGTTATATTTTACGAGTATAAGAGAAATCGCCGAGTGGTATGCGAAAAAGGCGGTGCGCTCTGATTCTAACATTTACGAGGAGCATTATAAGGATGCGCAATTAGTAATGGCAGATGAAGGCTATTATCCCGACAGACTGTTTGAGTATGCTGTAAGGATTTGGCACGACAACGGGAAATCGATTGACGCAGTAAAGAAATGTTTTGACGAAGAGAGGAATAAAAACAAAAGAGACTTAGATGAAGATTCTAAGGCTTACAGCCTTAAAGGATTAGAAAAAGAATATGAAGAGTGTTTAAAAAGGCTTGAAAATAAGAGCTTAGACGCTTCGGAGAGGGAAGAACTTGAACGCAATAAGAACAAGTTAGAAGCTAAAATAGACAATGTTAAAGCGTATATTGATGATTATTACACTATAAGATTCGACGCTATAGATGACATTGAGAGCATTTTTAACGATTATGTTAAAGATTTGAATGACAGGGTTGGGCGTCGCCACCTTTATAAAGCAGAGTTTAACGATGACGCCTTGCTTGAATGGAACACACCGCTAACGGAGGAACAGTGGACACGTGTTTGCGATACGGTTAGGGCGAACCCGTTGAAGTATTTTAGTAGCAAAAAGAAAGCGAAAGATTTTATTGATAATAAAGCTTTTACAAAGGATGGAACTCTCCCGACACCATTTTATCTGCACAGGGCAAAGTCGCTTTACAAAGACGCAAATGCTGATAATGCAGGCGACGCGATATCAAAGCTATTGCACGACGCGGGTTTTATAGGGCATAAGTTTCCTGCGGCGTCTCACGCACGAGGCGACTATTCGCACGGGACGAATTATGTAATTTATGATGATGCAGATGTGAACATTATAGACCACCTGCGTTTTCAGATAGCGGAGGCGGCGAATGCTATCCGTTATCAGCGAGCCTACACGGGCAGCGGGGCGAGATGGGCGGCGATTCCCGGGAATCCGCTTGGCGGGTTTGACGCGAACTTTATCGGCACTGGTGAGGGGGCGCAGGCGTATGGCTGGGGGTTCTATACGACGAGCAAATGGGGAATCGCGAAGGCGTATGCGCAAGCAAACAGCGGGCCTTCTGCTGAAAATTTAATGGGCGAAAAAGTCGATATGCTCGTTGGTAGAATTAGAATACCGATATCAACGCTTAATAATGACGCGGAGCGTGCTTTTTACCAAGCGCTTGTTTCGGAAATGAAATATTATGTGTATTACGGAGAAAAAGGGGACACCATTGAAAGCCAAATTAAAGATTTTGAAAAGCAACTTGACCGCGTAAAAGAAAGCATTGAAATCGAGCAACAACGTTTAAAAGAATCACCCTCGGCTGGAAATAGAAAAATAGGAATAAACCATCTATCTTATTTTGAAGGGAGGCTTGAATTTATTAAAAGTAGCATTAAAGGATGCGAGTTGGCGAGCTCTGTGTCAGGTTCATATATTGAAAAATTTAAAAACAAGTTAGATAGAATAAGGAAAGAATATGAACAAGATAAAGCTACAATACGTCGCCACATTTACACGCTTGATTTTGACGATAACGCGGAGTTGCTTGAATGGAACACGCCGCTGACGGAGGAACAATGGGAGCGGTTTATTGCCGTGGTGAAGAAGAATATACTGCGGTTTACGTCGGAGAAAGATAAGAACGAGATTCTTTACGCGTCTAAACCGATGTCGCCAAAGCAACTGCACAACTACGCGAAAAACGAGATTGCGAGGACGCAGAAGAATGGTCCGAGGCTGATTAGCGAGCTGTTGCGGGAGGCGGGCTTTATAGGGCACACGTTCCCTGCGGCGTCGCACGGGAGAGGGGACTATTCGCAAGGAACGAACTATGTGTTTTACGGCGAAAATGACGCGAGAGTGGTTGACGCGCACAGGTGGCTGAGAGACGAGAACGGCGGGACTATGGGGTGGTTTAACCCTGCGACAGGGGAGATTGTGGTGAGGGAGAACTCGCGGATAGACACGGTGTTGCACGAGCTTGGGTGGCACGCGACATATGCGTGGGCGCGGGATAATGCGCCTGAACTTTTTGGGAAAATGCGGGAGTATGCGGCGAAAGCGCCACAGGAAGTGAGAGACGCCGTTGCGAAGCGTGTTGGGAAAGTGGAGACATGGCGTTTGTCGCAACAACGCCCAAAGATCCCACCACCAACCCATTTTTACCACCGACCTGACACCACAAAGCGGGTTAGTGGTGGGAATTGGGTTGGTGGTGGGAGCCGTGTTTGTTGCGGGTTGGGTTAGTGGCGGGAGGAGTTTGTGGTGAGATTTTTTCGGAGGGGTTGGTGGTTGGCGGTTGGGTTGGTGGCGAGGAATAAAGTCAGGCGACGTTCAACGAACACACTCCCTCACCACTAACGTGGTCCCCTCCCGCTAACTTAGCGGGAGAATTACGTTGGCGCTCCGGCATCGCAGGTGGGCATATTGCCGCCACCACTAACCCAAGTCCCACCACTAACCCAATCCTCACAACAATCCCAGCAGCACAATCCCTTGGCTTCACCACCAACCCAAAAATCCTGCAACACACCTTCGCCGCCTCGCCAAAAAAATCCCACCACCAACCCTCGCAGCAGACCCAAGTCTCACCACAAATCCATTTTCACCACAGTCCCGCCACAATCCTGCCACCACAAACAAAAGCTCCACGGGTGTGTTGCCGTGAAGCTTTGTTGCCGTGGGTTGGTGGTGGCGGCTCTGGGTGGCTCTGTGGTGAAGACTACGCCTTGCGGCAATGTCTCCGGCGGCGGGTTGCGACCAAGCCTATGGCGGCAATGCCCGCCACAAAGCCGAATACCGATGGCTCGGGGGTTGAGACGGTGATGACGCCATTTTCGTAGCTCGCCGTGTAGCCGGCTTGCGAGAGCGCGTCCAAGTTGATGCTCGCGGAATCCGTGAGTTCGGGCGCGACAATGCCAAATTCGTATTCCGCGCCATCGTCGAAAACAAAATTGTCGTCAAGCAAAATCGTTATTTCCGAGTTTAGGGCACCGTCGCCGCTTATCGCGTAGGTGGTGGCGGCGGGTGCATTGTCGTCGGCGAGCAACGCGACAGTTTCCGTGTCTGCGCCAATCCTGTAAACATCGCCGAGCACAATTGATATCGCGTTCGAGAGCGTCACGCCCGCGCCGACTTCGAGTTGCCCGCCATCTATCGCCACAGTCCCCTGCCCGAGCGCATTCGAGTTTGCCGCCACCACAATGCCGTCGGCGATAGTTGTGCCGCCGGAATACGTGTTTGTTGCGGAGAGCGTCAATTCGCCCGCGCCTGTTTTCGCGAGCGCGCCGCTGCCGGAAAGAACGCCCGCGAGCGTCAGCGACTGGTTTGTGGTGGGATTAAACGTCGTCGCCTCGCCGCTTTCCGCGCCGAGCGTCAAACTCGCGCCAATTTCCAAAGTGTCCGTGTCGTAGAGACCGACGATTGTCGCCAAAATTTCCATTGATCCGACATTTGATGTGCGCGTAATTCCGCCCTCGCCGATGTTTAAATTTGCGACGCCGACGTGGACAATTCCGAAGTTGTCGCTACCGGAGGAATAAGAAATTCCGTAAGCGTTCAGGGTGCCGCTTCCGCCTATTGTCTGGGCGTAATTAAACGAAGATGTCGAGGCGCTTCCGATCGTGAGCATTCCCGAGCCGGATTTGTTTTCAATGCTGAGCGTGCCATCTACGGTCAGCGCGAGTTGCCCCGCGGTGCGCGTGAGTGAGCCCGTGGAAACTGTCCCGCCCGCGCCAATCGCGATCGTGTGATCCGCGCCGCTCGTAATCGAGCCGATAACCGCGTTTGTTGCGGCGCCGGCGTTTGTCGAGCCAACCGTGATATTTCCTCCGCCGGAAACATCCAACAAGCCGATTGTCGCGTTTTTGGAACTTATCACGAGTTGCTCGCTGGCGGTGGAATCCGTCAGCGTGTCAAGTTCCAAATTGTCAACAGAAATCGTAACCGTGTTGCCGCCGGTGCTACTGTTTTTAAACGCTGAGGCTTTTAAAGTCCCCGATCCGCTTATAGTGGCGCCATACCTCGTGCCGTAATTGATGACGCCGCCGTCGCCCTCCTGCCCGCCGTAATTTGCGGAAACATCGAGCGTGCCGTCGATCACCATGTTGGTCAATCTGGCCCCGATATTAAACGTCCCGACATTGACCGTCGCGCCGCTCGCAATATTGAGCGAGCCGTTTACCCCATTCGAACCCGCGTATGTATTTTTTATTGACACCGTCCCGATGTTGTATGTTTGCGAGCCCGTGGTGGCGCCTAAGGTTATGACGGCACCGCTTGTCCCGCCCAAATCCATCGCGCCGATTGTCGCGTTTTTGGAAGTCAAGTTAAAATTGTATCCCGCCGCGACAATTGAATTTATCGTCGCATTTGTCGCATCCACGGTCGTCGAATGGCTCGTATTGTTGTGGGTCAATGTGTCTATTTCCAAATTGGTGCCGGACAACTCGACCGTGCCCGAATTATTGCCCACCGTGATGGAGCCGATTTTTGCGTGCTCCGACGCAACCGTCAGCCCGCTGGTGCTGCCGTTTCCGCCCGTCGTTATCGAGCCAATATTCATCTCGTTGACGGCGAGCCGCAAATTTCCACCGCTGCTCGACGAGTATGAAACCGCGTCGGCGGAAAATTTGCCCGCACCGGAAATCTCATTGGTATAGCCACCCGAGATATCGACGCTGCCAGTCCCGTAGTCGCTGCTCACCGTCACATCGCCGTTTACGACGAGTTTGGTTGACTGGGAATCGCGATAAATTCTGCCGAGGTGAACCGTCAGGCTCTCGTCAATTTTCCACGTGTGTGGCGCATTATTTGAGCCGCCTTCCAAATAAAGTTCACGCGCGGTGAGAATTTGCCCGTTAGTTGCGGCGAGAATGTCGCCGTCGCCATAAACCTTGATTCTCCCTGCCGAAATGTCTTCGTTTAAAGTAATGGTCGAAGAATTGGAAGAAAACGACACGTTGTCGTTGGAACTGAACGCAACTGCGCCGGAGGAGTCCGTCCAGTTTAGCGACGTAGTATCCCAGTAGCCATTTTCGGCGCCGGTCCAAGTCAAGTCGCCCGCGATAACGGGAATTGCGCTCGTGATTGCCGCTGCGGCGGCGAGAGTTGATAGCAGGAATTTGTTCGTTTTCATAAATTTATATTTTTGGGGTCGAGCAGTCATTTAAAATGAGCGAAAAATGTAGTTTGCAGGATTGGATTGTCAAAGCAAAAATCCAAATTTCACAAAAATATTTTATATAATAGAAAGAATTTTAAAGCAAAGAGTTTCCCAACAGACCCGCCATTTAGTTCCGATAAACACTAAAATTTATCATTGTTGCGGACACCACACACAAAGAAGGAAAAACTCCGATTTTTGAAGATTTGGTAAAAATAAACAAAAATATTTTTTAATTACCACCACAGACCCCACCGGAGAAATTATTTTTTCACCACAGTTGTGAGCTCCCACTTAAATTCAATTAAATGAGATTTTTAACGCCCCACCACAATCCACGTTCCATCTGTTGTGGGCGCAACAGCGCCCCCGCCACTGTTGCGGGAAAATCAGCCTTCCGCGAGAAACTTCGACGTCATCTCGTAGAGGTGCGTGGAGTTGAGCAAGAAGGAGTCGTGACCCGCGATTGCGTCGATTTCGGCGTATGTTGCGTTTTTGCCGGCGCGTTGCAACGCGATCGCGATTTCGCGGTTTTGCCAGGCGGGGTACAGCCAGTCTGTGGAAAATCCCAAGATGAGCGCCCGCGCCTTGACCACGCTGAAAACCTGATCTAACGAGCGCTCTTTTGCGAGGTTGAAATAGTCCGTTGCCGCCGTGATGTAGAGATACGAATTTGCGTCGAAGCGCTCCAAAAATTTGTCGCCCTGATGGTGGAGATAACTCTCGATCGGAAAGGTGATTTTCCGCAGGAATTTTCCCGTCGCAATTCGCCCGCCAGGGAGATTGTCGCCGCGGTCTTTTCGCACCTTCGCGGAAAGGCTGAAGTCTGAAAGATACGTGATATGCGCCATCATTCTCGCAACGGCGAGCCCGCTCCTCGGCCCCGTTCCTTCGAGCTCGCCATAGTAGCCGCCGAGCCAGTTGGGGTCCTGCGTTATCGCCGCGCGCGCGACAGCGTTGAACGCCGTCGCCTGCGTGTTTTGCTTCGCCGCGCACGCCATCGCGATGAAGTTTTTCACCATGTCGGGAAATTCTATCGCCCAAATCAGCGCCTGCATTCCGCCCATCGAGCCGCCGATCACGGCGTGCAATTTTTTTATCCCGAGCGAATCGATGAGCAGTTTCTGCGCGCGCACCATGTCGGTGAACGTTAGCACGGGAAAGTCGATTCCATACGGGTCGCCGGTCTCGGGATTTATCGAAGTCGGACCCGTGGAACCGCTACAACCGCCGAGGCAATTCGAGCAGATGACGAAATATTTGCGCGTGTCAACGGCTTTTCCTGCGCCGATGAAATGGTCCCACCAGCCAGGGCGCTTGTCCTCGGGACGATGCCTGCCGGCGACGTGGTGGTCGCCCGTGAGCGCGTGGCAAATCAAAATTGCGTTGGACTTGTCGTCGTTGAGCGTGCCGTAGGTTTCGTAGCGCAGCGTGAGGCGCGGGATAGAGCCGCCGAGCTCGAAGCTGAAAGGCTTTTCGTATTCAAAATCCTGCGGCGTCACGATGTCGCCGCAACCCGTGCCGTTGATTTCCTCCGTCAATTCGTCGTCGTCGGTCATTGGTCTTCGTCGGGTAGATTTTTCAAAAATTCGATGAGCTGCGGGAGAGCAGCCCGCGTGGCGTCTCGCGCGACGCGATATCCGTCGATTGTCGCGCCAAACGGATCCGGCAGCGAGATTGTGAAAACGTGCGGCGGAAGCTGCGAAAACAGCGCGGAAACCTCGGCGAAATGCGCCTGCGTGAGCGCAACGAGGACGCGCGTTTCATCCAAAATTTCCTGCGAAATTCTGCGCGAGCGATGTGCGGAAAGATCTACACCGATTTCTGCGAGTGTGCGCTGCGCGTTTATCGAAGCGGGTTCGCCGTCGATTGCCTCAACTCCGCACGACGCCGCGCGAAATTTTTTCCCAAGCTCCGTTCCCGCAATTTCCATGCGAAAAAGCGCCTCCGCCATCGGGCTCCTGCATGTGTTCCCGGTGCATACGAAAGTGACGAGGTCTCGGCGCTGCTTATCCATCTGCTTGTAAAAATTGAGAAAAAATAAAATGTTGCGAGGCGAATTTTCGCAACCCGTTTTTGCTTTCGGCAGCGGCGAAAAAAGGCGCTCCCGCGAAATTTCCGCGAGAACGCCCTTTTCTATTGTCGCCGGAAACGCGAATTACACGATTCCCTGCGCCAACATCGCGTCGGCGACTTTGACGAAGCCCGCAATGTTTGCGCCCTGCACGTAGTTGACCGTGCCGTCCTTCTGCTTGCCGTATTTCACGCAGGCATTGTGGATGGAAATCATGATGTCGTGCAGGCGTTTATCGACTTCCTCGCGCGTCCACGAAAGGCGCAGCGAGTTCTGCGACATTTCCAAGCCCGAAGTCGCGACGCCGCCGGCGTTGGACGCCTTGCCGGGCGAGAAGAGAATGCCGGCTGCCTGGAACGCCTCGATCGCCTCGGGCGTGGAAGGCATGTTCGCGCCTTCCGCAACGCACTTCACGCCGTTCTTCAAGAGCGTCTTCGCGTCGGAGCCGTTGAGCTCGTTCTGCGTCGCGCACGGAAGAGCGATGTCGCACTTGACAGACCACGGGCGCTTGCCCTCGAGGTATTGGAAGTCAAATTTCTTCGCAGCCTCGGAAATGCGGCCGCGCTTGACATTTTTGAGTTCCATGATCCACGCGAGCTGCTTTTCGCTGATGCCGTCTTTGGCAAAAATCGTGCCGTTGGAATCGGACATCGTGAGCACTTTCGCGCCGAGCTGGAGGCATTTTTCCGCCGCGTATTGGGCGACGTTGCCGGAGCCGGAAATCGCGACGCTCTTGCCCGCGAAAGTGTCGCCGCGAGTGGCGAGCATTTCCTGCGCGAAGTAAACCGTGCCGTAGCCGGTTGCCTCGGGGCGAATCAGCGAGCCGCCAAACTCCATTGCCTTGCCGGTGAGGACGCCTTCATAGAGCTTTGTGATACGCTTGTAGGCTCCGAAGAGGTAGCCGATTTCGCGGCCGCCCACGCCGATGTCGCCGGCGGGAACGTCAGCGTCAGCGCCGATGTGGCGATAGAGCTCGGTCATAAACGACTGGCAGAAGCGCATGACTTCGCCGTCGCTTTTGCCCTTCGGGTCGAAGTCGGAACCGCCTTTGCCGCCGCCCATCGGGAGCGTCGTGAGCGAGTTTTTGAAAACCTGCTCGAATGCGAGGAATTTGAGAATGCTCAAATTCACAGACGGGTGGAAGCGCAGACCTCCCTTGTAGGGTCCGATCGCGCTGTTCATTTGAATGCGGAAACCGCGATTCACGCGAACTGCGCCTTTGTCGTCAACCCACGGGACGCGGAACATGATGACGCGTTCCGGTTCAACTATGCGTTCGAGGATTGCCGCCTTGGCGTATTTCGGGTTCTTTTTCAAGAAGTCTTTGAGCGAGTCAAGAACTTCTTTGACTGCCTGATGGAACTCAGGCTGATTGGGGTCGCGGGCAAGAACTTCTTGCTCCACGGTGTCGATGTAATCGGCCATTGGTTTTACTGTATTTTTGTTGTTTTTTGTTGGAAAAACTCCCTGCGATTAGCGCAGACAGCGGTAGCAGAGTGTTCTATTTTTGAAAAGCCGTTTCAATAAAAAATGTTCCATGCGGGCATTTTTTTCTACAAACTTCGGCTCAATTTTTATGGGGAATATTCGGGCAATTTTGTGCATTGCAACGGCTCTCGCGGCGCAAATCGTCGCGTGCCGTGCCACCGAGACGGCAGAAAACGCCGATGTCAAGCCCGAAAATTCCGCGCGCGACAATGCCGCCACTGTCGCGAGGCGCCGCACGCAGGTCGCGCGCCTCCTCGAAATTCGCCAACAACAAGCCGAGCTCTACGCCGAAATTTCCGCAAAAAAAATCTCCGGCGCTGAACTCGAACGCCGGCTCGACGCGATGAACGCAAAATATGAAAACCTCTGCAAAGAATTTCCGGACTTTGTCGAGGCAAAAATTTTGCACGCAGCATTTTTGCACGACGGCGGCGACGACGACAACGCCCGCGAACTGCTCGAAGACGCGATAAAAACGCTCTCGCGCGACGCCTATTCCAAGCCCGACGTCGAAAACCCGACGCAGCCCGTGCCCGATGAAATCACGGATTCGCGCCCGCTACTCGCCGTCGCACACCGCGAACTCGCCGAAGTTCTCGCCGGCACTGGCGACGCAAAAAACGCGCTCCCGCACATCGAGAAAGCCGCAGAACTCGCGCCCGCAGACGCGCGGACGCAACTCCGCCTCGCCGAATTTTTGCTCGAATTTCGCGCTCAAATAATCGCAGAAAAAATCGCACCGGAACAATTTCCCTACGCCGCCTCAATCGACGAGCAAATGCGAAACGCGTTTCGCGCCTCGCTCGCGATAGAGCCAAATTTGGAGACGGCGTGGCGCTACGCGCAATCGTTTCTCGCGGCGGGAAATCCCGATTGGAACGAGGTTTTGCAGGCTTGGGACCTCGCAAAAAAAATCGCCGCAAGCGACGCCGCGCAAAAAAATTCTTCCCCCGAAGAACAAAAAATGCTCGCCGCTGCGCTTGAACTTCAGCGGGCGCGCGCATTAGCAGAACTCGGAAAAATTCGCGAGGCAGAAGCAGCTCTCGCCGCAGCCGACGAAATTCCGGAACTCTCGCGACCACGAGAGGAATTGACAAAAATCATAGACGAAAAAAAATCCGCAAAATCGGCAAAAAACAAAATCTCCGCAAAAAAAATAAAATGACGATTCTCGCCGACATATCCTTTTTGGAAAATCTCAGAAACTCCGCGCTACTCTTCATCGCGCTCGTCGTCTCGATAACGCTCCACGAATTTGGGCACGCGTGGATGGCAAACCGGCGCGGCGACCCGCTCCCGCGCTTGCAGGGGCGCGTGACGCTCGACCCGCGCGCGCACATGGACAAATTCGGCACGCTGATTCTGCCGGCGCTGATGATCTTCGTCCCCGCCTTGTTCGGAAGTGCGACGATGTTCGTCTTCGGCTGGGGAAAACCCGTGCAAATCTCGCTCCCGAGCCGCGACCCCAAAAAACGCAAGTGGGACGACATCCTGATCACGCTCGCGGGCCCGGGCGTCAACATCATTCTCGCGCTTTTGTCCGCAATCGCCATCGGGATTGCAATCGGCTCCGGCAGCGGGGAACAGGTGATACAATTTTTCGCGCTCTTCATGAGCCTCAACCTCGTCCTCGCCATATTCAACCTCATCCCGATGCCGCCGTTGGACGGATCGCACCTGCTCTTCTACGCGGTGAAAATGCGGCGGGAAACGTTTGATCGGCTGACAAAAAATTCGTGGTGGATCTTCCTCCTGCTCATCCTTCTTCCCTCGCCGAGCAACTCGGTTTTCTCGATGGTCATGCGGCCAATCATCAGCGCGCTGTGGATTCCGTTCTCGCACCTCGCCGGTCTAATCGCGCAAATCATCGCAATGCTCTCAGGCTCGCAGAGCTGAGAAAATCGGCATTGTGGCGGCGAAATCTCTCGATAAAAAACCGCAGGAGCCTTGCGGGACTCCTGCGGAAAACATATAATAAGGAAGATATATGGAATTAATAACTGAGATTCCCATGGTGCTTATCCGATTTTATATTGTCAACACCTAAATTCGCTAAACGCGAATTTGCCGCCACCACCAACCCCTCCGGGAAAAAAACTCACCACAAACCATCTCGCCACCAACCCACCCGCAACAATGCCTCGCCACCAACGCAAAAAAATCTCTTGACATTTGGTACGACGCCACCATCATCGGCGGCAGTTAGTTGTTTTTCACATGAACCTGCTATTTTGGGCCTCGGCCTGCAATCGGAGCTGTGCAGATTGCTCGAAATGGTGGGTTTCTTTGTATCTACACACCACGACAAACGCAGCCCATTGTCGCTGCGGATTAGTGGCGAAATAACATCGCACACACAGCGCGCAATTCCCCCGCTAAGTTAGCGGGAGGGAATCACGACAGTGGTGAGGGTGTGTGTTGGTTGTGCGTCGCCTGACTTTGTCCGCCACCACCAACCCAACTCCCACCACCAACCCCTCCGAAAAAATCTCACCACCAACTTCCGTGGCACTTGCCGCCACCACCAACCCGGCTTCCCACTTGCGATGCCGGAGCCCCAACGTAATTCTCCCGCTAAGTTAGCGGGAGGGGACCGCGCCAGCGGTGAGGGTGTGTGCGTTGTGCGGCACCTGACTTTACTCTCGCCACCAACCCAATCCCCACCACTAACCCGGCCGCCACACCAACCCACCCGCAACAATGCCCCGCCACTAACGCGAAAAAATCTCTTGACATTTGGTACGACGCCACCATCATCGGCGGCAGTTAGTTGTTTTTCACATGAACCCGCCATTTGGGGTCTCTGCCGGCAACTTGAGCCGTGTTGATTGCCCCAGGTGGCGGGCTCTTTGTATCTACGCTCAACGACAAACGTACCGCATTGTGGCGATGGGTTTGCTACCGCCACAAACCCTCCGAAAAAATTCTCACCACTAACCCACCTTCGCGCACTTAGTACGCGATTCTCCCGCTAAGTTAGCGGGAGGGGACCACGTTAGCGGTGAGGGTGTGTGCGTTGTGCGGCACCTGACTTTAATCCCGCCACTAACCCAAGTCCTCACCACAAACTCTCTCTCCACCGACCCTACCTCGCCACTGTCGCGCAAAAAAGCGGCGTTGCCGCGAGCATTTCACGACAACGCCGGGTTTGTGGCGTAAGCCAGCTTTCTCTCGCCCGCGACTTAGCCTCAGGTATTGACGCGGAGCTGGCGGGCGGACGGCTTTTTGACCTCGATCTCCACGGTCTTGCCGGGGAGTTTTGAGCCGGAAATCTTCAACGTGGCTTTGCCGGACGAATCGCGCTTTGAGCGCAGAATGACCTGTGCCATTCCCGAAAACGCCTTGATCTCGTTGCCTTTCATCGATGTCAGGTCGGTCGGGTCTCCGTTGCAAACGCCGACGATATCCGCGCTGCCGCTGACGGAGAATTTGAGCGCGTTGTCGGCGGTCGGCACCATGCGATCTTTCGCGTCCAAAATCTTTATCGTGACATAAGCGAGGTCGCGGCCGTCGCCGAGAATCACGCTGCGATCGACCTCGGCGGAGATTTTCGCGGGCGCGTCGGAGGTCTCGACAACGTCGGTCGCCCACTTTTTGCCCTTTTTGTATGCCGTGGCTTCGAGTTTCCCGGGCTGATAGACCACGTCCTCAAAGACGATGCGGAAGCGATCTTTGTCGCCCTTCCCCTTGCTTTTTTTGCCGATGACTTTGCCGTTGAGTTTCAACTCCACGGTGTCGCCGCTCGTGTAAACGTGGACGGGAGTGACCTTGCCGTCGCGCTCGCCCTTCCAATTCCAGTGCGGCAAAATGTGCACCATCGGCACGTCCGGCAGCCAGTGCGATTGGTAGAGATACGTGCGGTCTTTCCAAAATCCGCAGAGATCGACAATCCCGAAATACGAGCTTCTCGACATCGAGCGACCGGCGATTTTCGCCATTTTTTCCATCATCGCCTTGCGCTCTGCCTCGGGCAGGTTTTGGTAATTGCCCTCGTTCGACGCGTCCTGATTGTATGGCGTCGGCTCGCCGATGTAGTCAAACCCTGTCCAGACATACTCGCCGGCGGCCTTCGGCTCGTCTTCGAGAGCGGCAAATTCCACGTCGGGGCGATACGCCCAGCCTGGCGCGTAGAGGTCGTAAGAACTGACTTGACTTTCAAAAAATCCGGCTCCCTTGTCCCAGAAAACGTCAGCCTTCGGGAAGTAATATTTCCCGCGCGTGCTGACGCACGACGAAGTTTCCGAGCCGATGAAAGGCTTTTTCTTGCTCGTGTAGCCCTTGTACATCCACGGTTTGTAGTTGAACCCGTAAACGTCGAAAAGGTCGCCGAAGCCGTTGCTCGCCGCGTTCGCATTGTTGCAACCGGCGGTGACGGCGCGCGTTTTGTCATATTTTTTGAACTCGGCAATGAGCCCCTTCGCGATTTCCTTGCCGTCGGGTTTTCCCTGCTCGTCGATTTCATTTCCGGCAGACCACGAGATGATGCTCGGGTGATTGCGGTCGCGCAGCACGAAATTTTCCACGTCTTTTTTCCACCATTTTTCCCAATACACGTGGTAGCCGTTGCGCTTGTCGTATTTTTGATATTTCCAAATGTCGAAAAGCTCGGCGTCAACGAGCACGCCCATGCGGTCGCAGAGTTCGAGCAATTCCGGCGCCGGCGGGTTGTGCGAAGTCCGAATCGAATTTGCGCCAAACGACTTCAAGACTTCGACCTGGCGCTCGAGCGCGCGCCTGTGAACGGCGCTCCCGAGCGGCCCCATGTCGTGGTGCTGGCAAACGCCCCTAATCTGCACGCGGCGATCGTTGAGGTAAAATCCGTCCGCCTTCCACTCTGCTTTGCGAACGCCGAAAATCGTGTCCTGCCGGTCTGTCATTTTGCCGTCGATGCTGACGGTTGTGCGTAAAATGTAGAGCGACGGCGCGAGAATGTCCCACAGCTTCGGCGCGTTCATCGTAAATTCCACGTTCACGGTTTTGTCGCCGCCGGCGGGAATCGACGTCGAAGATTTGCCCGTCGCAACCGGCTTGTCTTTTTTACCATCCAAGGGGAAGACCTCGTGGACAATTTCCACGCTCGTAGCGGCAGAAGTCTCGTTCGAGATTGTGGCGGCAACGGCGACGCGCGCGCTTCCCGCCCTGTATTCCTTCTGCGGGTGCTTGTCGTCGGGCTTTTTAATTCCCTTGATATCCGGCGTCGTCACGTAAATTCCCCAATGCGCGACGTGCACGGGATTTGCCTCGATGATCCACACGTGGCGATAAATTCCGGCGCCGGGATACCAGCGCGTCGAAACCGGCTTGTTCTCGGCACGGACGGCGACAACGTTTTTCGCGCCGAATTTCAAATATTTCGTAATGTCAACGCGAAACGAGTTGTAGCCATACGCCCACTCGCCGGCGAGTTGCCCGTTCACATAGACCTGCGGCGTCATCATCACGCCATCAAAGTCAAGAAAAAATTTGTTGCCCTTGGATTTCGCGGGAACGTCAAAGGTTTTGCGATACCAGCCGATTGCGTTCCACGGCAGTTTGCCGGTTTCGTTCGGCTCGCTCTGCAAAAATTCGCTTTCAATTCCCCAATCGTGCGGCAGGTCGAGCTTGCGCCATTTGGCGTCGGAATAAGTCGGGTTCGCGGCCTGCGTCCCGGGGTCGTCTGCGGAAAGGCAATCGGAAAATTTTCCGAACTTCGCAAATTTCCAGTCGTAGTCGAAAGTTTCCCGCTGGGAATATTTGACCGGATCTGCCGAAAGCGTTACCGAAAAAACCGCCGAAGCGACGAAAGTTGATAGGGCTAATACCTTTTTTATCAGCGAAATCATGTTGCGCGCGAGTGTCTCAGAAACTCGGTAGAAACGCAACAAACGAAAACCCGTAGCAGCAAAATTGGGCAACGAGTTTGTGGCGGGATTTGGGTTGGTGGTGGCGACAAACCTGCCACGATTGTTGTCACACGGATTTGTTCGGGACTAACGTCCCTCACGGTTTGTGGTGAAGCGGGTCAGTGGTGAAACTGTGGTGAAAATGGGTTTGTGGCGAGTGGTAGGTTGGTGGTGACGGGCTTGTTGCCACCACTAACCCCTCCGAAAAAAACTCGCCACAAACTCAACACGCGTGACTTGGCTCCGTTGCGGCGGCAAGCTACCCACTTGCGATGCCGGTACCCACACGTAATTCTCCCGCTAAGTTAGCGGGAGGGGACCACGTTAGTGGTGAGGGAGTGTGCTCGTTGAACGTCGCCTGACTTTGCTCTCCACCACCAACCCCTCCGAAAAAATCTC
>JAJPZB010000084.1 GCA_021204635.1 Opitutia bacterium
GCGGGAGGGGACCGCGTTAGCGGTGAGGGAGTGTGTTCGTTGGACGTCGCCTGACTCCGCTCCCCACCACCAACCCAACCGCCGCCACCAACCCTTACCACAAATCCGTGTGACAACAATGGTGGCAGCTTGGTCGCCACCACCAACCCAAATCTCGCCGCCACCAACCCGAAGCGTCGGCTACTTGAAGAAGTTTTTGAATTTTTCCAACCACGATTCCGAGATTGGTTTCTCGGTGTCGCCGCAGGATTCTGCAAAGGCTTGGAGTTTTTCTCTTTGCGTGGAAGAAAGCGATTTTGGCACGTCAATCTCCAAACGAACATACTGGCTGCCCTTCCCGTTGCCGCGCAGGCTCGGGATACCCATTCCGCCGAGCCGGAACACGGTGCCATTCGCGGTGCCGGCGGGGACTTTCAACTCCGCCTTCCCGAAGAGCGTCGGCACGGAGATTTTCCCGCCGAGCGCGGCGAGCGTAAATTTTATCGGAATCGTGCAAGAAAGATCGTTCCCGCTGCGCTCAAAAAGTTCGTGCTCGCGCACGTGAATCACGATGTAGAGGTCGCCATAGCCGCCACCGTTCGCGCCCGCATTGCCGTCGCCGGAAGAGCGTAGCCGCGTGCCGGTATCGACGCCTGCGGGAATGTGCTTCGTTATCGTCCGCGTCTCGACTTCAATCCCACTGCCGCCGCATTTTTTGCACGGCTTCTCGATGACCTTGCCGGAGCCGTGGCACGTGGGGCAAGGCTGCTGCATTCTGAAAAATCCGGCGCTTCTGACGACTTGCCCGCGACCGTGGCACGTGGCGCATGTCTTTTTCGCCGAGCCCGGTTCCGCGCCGCTGCCGTGGCAGGCGGTGCACTGCGCGTGGCGGCGATATTTTATCGTCTTGTCCGTCCCTGCGGCGGCTTCTTCGAGTGAAATTTCCATGTCAAATCGCAAGTCGTTGCCGCGATTATCCGTTTCCTCGTCGTCTCCGCCGCCAAAAAAGTCGCTGAAAATTCCGCCCGCGCCTCCCATGTGCCCGAAAAATTCGCGGAAGACGTCCGCAGCGTCGCGATATCCGCCGCCTGCTCCCATTCCGCCGTTTTCAAACGCTGCGGCGCCGTATCTGTCGTAGGTTTGCCGCTTCTGCGGGTCGGACAAAACCTCGTATGCGTTGGAAACTTTTTTGAACATTTCCTCCGCCTCTTTGTTGCCCGGATTTCTGTCCGGGTGGTATTTCATCGCCTGCTTGCGGTAGGCTTTTTTTATCTCGTCGGCAGTCGCGGTTTTTTCGATGCCGAGGAGTTTGTAAAAATCTTCAGCCATGGGGAGAGGAAGTTATTTTTTGGGCTCGACGGCGGTTGCGATGACGACGCTTGCGGGGCGCAAGAGCCTGTCGCCGATTTTGTAGCCGACGCGCTGGATAAACAAAATGTGCTCTTCGGGGACGTCGGCGCTGGGCATGCACGAGATGGATTCGTGCTCCTGCGGGTTAAATTTGTCGCCGACTTTCGGCGTGATTTCCGTGATGCCGTGCTGCGCGAGCGCACTTTTTATCTGCGCGGAAATCATCGCGAAGCCCTCGATCAACGCCTTCGCCTCGGGGTGCGCCTTTTCGGCGGCGTCAATTCCGAGCTTGAAGTTGTCGAGGACGGGGAAAAGGTCTTTCGCCAAATCGCCCTTTGCAAAAATCATGTTTTTCGGGCGCTCGTCGTTCACGCGACGACGATAGTTGTCAAAATCTGCGACGGCGCGGACATACGCCTCTTTCGTTTTCAAAAGGTCGGTCTGCGCCTTCAAAAGTGCGTCTGCGAGAGCCGCCAAGCGCTTGTCCTCCTCTGTCGCCACCGGCTCGTCCTTTGTTGCGGCGCCTGCGGCTTCCGCTTTGTCGCCGGTGTTGTCGCCGGCGGCGGGTTGCTCGGACGCCTCGGCATTGTTGTCGCCGGATTTTGCCTCATGCGGCGCGGCATTGTCGCAGGCATGTTCCTCTGTGGAATTTTCCGGGGTGGCGGCATTGTTGTCGCACTCCGCCTGTTCCTTGGCGCCGGCGGCATTTTCGCCGTGTTTTTTTTCTTTGTGCTCGCCGGAAATTTTGCCCGAATCGTCTTTCTTATTTTTGTGGAACATAAAATTTTTATTGCAAAAAAAGTGCCAAGCTCTGCGCAGCGGGCGATGTGGCGCTTTTTCGCTCATGACAATTCTCGCCACGTCTGCTCGACGATGCCTGTGGGGACGCCGGAAAAAGTGAACGAATCGCCGATGCGGCGCAGCAGCACAAATCGCAGCGTGCCCGCGCGGACCTTTTTGTCTGACGCCATCGCGGCGACGAGCGCGTCGATCGGCAGCGGCTCGCGCAACTTTGTCGGCAAGCCGTTTTCCCGCAAAAGCGCGGTGGTGCGCGCGACGACGCGGCGGGCAAACCCGAGCTCCTCGGAAATTTTTGCTGCCGCGACGAGCCCAATTGCCACACCCTCTCCGTGGCGATATTTCCCGTAGCCGGCGACCTTCTCGATGGCGTGGCAAAATGTGTGGCCGAGATTCAGTAGCGCGCGACCGTCCTCCACCGAGGTCTCGCGCTCGTCCTCCGCCACAATCTCCGCCTTTATCTCGCAACAACGGCGAATGACGCCCGGGAGCTCCGGCGAATTCCACGAGAGTTTGCCGTCCAACTCCAACTCCGCAAAAAGCTGCGCGTCGCCGAGCATTCCGTACTTGACAACCTCCGCCATTCCTGCCGCGAACTCGCGCGGCGGGAGCGTAGAGAGCAGCCGCATGTCGGCAAAAACCGCTCGTGGCTGGTAAAACGCGCCGACGAGATTCTTGCCCGCGCGCAGATTTATTCCGGTCTTCCCGCCGACAGAGCTGTCAACCATCGCGAGGAGCGTTGTCGGGATTTGGATAAAATCGATCCCGCGCAAAAATGTCGCCGCCACAAAGCCGGCAATGTCGCCGACGACGCCGCCACCGATTGCGAGGATTGCGCCGCTGCGATCGATTTTCGCCTCCGCGAGCGCCTCCCAAATTCGCGAGAGTTCGCCGACGGATTTCGCTTCTTCCAAACTCTCGTTCTCGCCGTCGAGCCCCAGGAATATCGTCGTGGTGGCAAATTCTTCGAGCGCGGCGAAAAGCTCGGGGTGCATGCGCGCGAGGGCGCGAAACGTGATTATCGCGAGCGGGCGGTTGTCGGCGCAGTAATTTTTTGCGACATCGACAATCTCGTCGCGGAGATTGTTGCCGATGGAAATGCTGTAGGTGCGGTCGCCGAGGGAAACTTCAATTTCGTCCATCATTTTTGCTCTCCTGCGTTATGCGTTTCTCTCGGCATCGTCGTCGGCATTGTTGTCGCGGGCGCCGCAGGTGCAATTGGCGCAATTGCCGTCGCCACGGCAAGCGGCGGGCGTCTCGTCAACCTCGGGCAGGCCGTTGTCGAGAATATCCATGAGCGTGCCAAAAAGATTTTTGCTCGGGAACGCGACTTCGCGCCGCTCGATCGTGTCGCGAATTTTTACCAAGCCGCACGACACCTCGTTTGAGCCGTAGATCAGCACATAGCGCGCGCCCGATTGCTCCGCCGTCTGAATGAGTTTGCCAAATTTCCCGGACTTAAACGAATACTCTATGCGAACCAATTTGCCGCTGCGGATATTCGAGATGTCGCGGAGCGCGGCAGCGCGATTTTCTTCCCCGAGAATGATGGCGTAAAAATCCGGCGCGAACCTGACGCGCGGCAGCAATTTCTTTTCTTCGAGAATGTTGCGCAGCGTCACATCGCCCATGCCGAAGCCGACAGCGGGAATCGCGGGTCCGCCGAGCTTTTGCACGAGTTTGTCGTAGCGCCCGCCGCCGGCGAGAGCGCGCCCCGTGCCCACGAGCTGAAACGCCTCGAAAACAAAGCCCGTGTAATACGCGAGCCCGCGAACAATCGTCAAATCGACGCGGACAAATTGCGCCGCGTTGAGCGCCTCCAACAGCGCGAGCAAGTTTTCCCAATCCGCGAGCCTCGGCGCCAATCTCTCATTGCCGCCAAAAAGTTCTTTCAACTGCGCAAAATTGGAAATGCCGAGAAATGCGCGAATTTTCTCGAGCGTGGCGGCGGGATCGAGCCCCGTGCCCGCAAGCGCATTCGCCATCATCTCGCTCAGCGCCTCGGGCGAAACGCGCTCGAATTTATCGACGACGGAGAGCACTTTCACCGCGAGGCTCTCGTCGGCAATGCCGATTTCGGCGAGAAACAAAAACCAGAGCGTGCGGTCGGAAAGGCGGATGCAAAAATCCTCTTTTTCGAGCCCGAAGGCGCGGAGCGATTCCACGCAAAGCGAGATTATTTCGGCGTCTGCGGAAACGCCGGGCTCGCCGAGAATGTCGGCGTTGTATTGGTAAAATGCGCGCAGGCGCCCACGCTGCTGCTTCTCGTAGCGATAGTTTTCGCCGATGCCAAACCACTTTATCGGTCGCCGCAACGTGCCTGCGCGGGCGGCGACGAGGCGCGCGAGAGACGGCGTCATCTCCGGTCTGAGCGAGACTTTGCGCCCGCCCTTATCCTCGAAATTGAAGAGCTGGGAAACGATTTCTTCACCGGATTTTTCCGTGAAAAGCTCGAGCGATTCGAGCACCGGCGCGTCCCATTCCTGAAACGAAAAGCTGTGCGCGACCTCGCGCCAGGTTGAAAAAGTGTAATTTCTGATTGCGCAGTCTTCCGGATAAAAATCGCGGAATCCGGGCAGTGATTTAAACGTCGCCATTGTCGTGTCAAAGGTTTGTTGCGAAGAAAAAGTTTGTCGCCCGTGCGAGATTTTTAAAACAAGTCAAGCCAAAACAGAGCGACGATTTCGAGAAACACCAAGAGGAAAACGCAGAAGAACGAGAACGCGGTGAAAGTGTCGCTCGCCGCAGGGCGGATTTTGAGCCGCTTCTTGCGCGGCGAAACGGCATTGTCGCCGCCGGATTTTTTCTCGGCGGGCAAGGTGCTGCCCTGCTGCGTTGTCTGCGTGTTCATCGGAGGCGCGATTTAATCAAAGCGCACGCAAAATCACAAAAGGAAATTTCGTGCCGCGGCAATCGGGTTGGTGGTGGGATTTAGGTTGGTGGCGAAATGGCTTGGTGGTGGCGACGAACAAAATCCCGCCGCAGATGAGCGACCTGCGGCGGGACCCCGTTATCCCGATAACCATACAACAAATCCGCCGTCAGAGCGCCGGTTCGCAGTGCCCCAACGGCGAGCGTTTGCACGGTGTGATAGTCAGTGTCTTTATGGTCGAAAATTTTCTGCCGCAGTGCTTGCAGGTGTACCATGATTTTTCCGAACTTTCGTAAAGTTCATGGTGCTTTGAAGGCGAGCGCTGGCAGTAAGACACGCTCAACGACCTGATCGACGTGAATTTCGTGCCACAGTGCCTGCAGTAGTAGTTTTCCATGTTGGTAAAAAGGTAATTAGCTATGCGCCCAATTTAGCACTGTTTCCGCGAAAAAATAGGACGTGATTTGTACACAAATTTTGCCCCCACTGTTATCTCGTGTAGATTGAGGCTCTGTTGTAGGAGTTTGTGCCGGCGGGTTGGTGGTGAATATTGGGTTGGTGGTGGGGCTAAGTCGCGGCGACTCATAGTCGCCACCACCAACCCAAAATTCCACCACCGACCCGGCTTTACTGCGCCGCGAAAAATTTCAGGGCTGCGACCTTGTCGGTGGCGAGCTGTTGCCGCAGTTTTTCGAGCGAATCAAAGCGTTGTTCCGCGCGCAAAAATTCCAACCATTCCACGCGGATTTCGTCGCCGGTTGTGGGCAAGGCTTTGTCGTCGTCGCCCACGAGCAAAAAGGTCTCGAGCTTCGGCGCAACAATTCCGCTCTCCACTGTTGGTCGCACGCCGAAATTTGCCACGCCCTTGAAAGAAATTTCGCCACCACCGTCGCGCCACAAACCCGCCGCGTTGGTTGCCACCACCGTTGCGGGCGCCACCCTTTTCCACCACAATCTCACGGCATACACGCCGAAGCGCGGGGCGAGTTCCGGATTCCAGGGCAAGTTGAGCGTCGGGAAGCCGATTGTGCGCCCGAGACGGTGACCGCCGCGAATTTTCCCTGCCGCCTCGTAATTTTTGAAAAGCATGGCGTTGGCGGCGCGGATGTCGCCGCGTTCAAGGCATTCGCGCACCCGCGTCGATGAAATTTTCGCGCCCTGCCATTCCACTGCGGGAGCGGCATCTACGACAATCCCGAGGCGCTCGGCGCTCTCGTGCAGGACTTTGGCATTGCCGCCGCGACCTGCGCCGAACTTGAAATTTTCGCCGATGTGGATCGCCGCCAGCTCGGGAATTTTTTCCTTCAAAATTGCGGCGAATTGCTCGGCGCGAATGCCGGCAAACTCGCGCGTGAAGGGCTCACTCACGGCGAAATCGGCACCAAATTCCGCGAATTTTTCAAGGCGCGATTCGAGCGGGTAAATCAGCTTTGTCGCGGCAGTTCCGCGAAACAGAACGTCGGGATGCGGGTCGAATGTCAGCGCGCCGAAAATGCCCCCGCGTTGCCGCGCAAACTTTGCAGCGCGCGAGAAAATTTCCGCGTGTCCGCGATGGAAGCCGTCGAAAATGCCGATGGCGAGACAGACGGGAACGCCTGCGGAGACGAGCGTGGAAAAATTGCGAAGTGTGCAAATGCGCATTTTCGGGATTTCGCCGAGGCGGGCGCCGGCGCGCAAAAAAGCGACCCGCCGCAAAGCGAGCCGCTTTTTTGCCGCGTCAGAACTGATAGCGGACGCCGATGTTCGCGTTGTGCGTTATCGTTTTGGAAAAATCCGTCTGGAACGTGTAGCCGGCGCTCACAGACCACGCATCGTTTATGCGATATTCGACGCGCGGACCGAAGTCGATCGTGTTCTCGCCGCTGAAATACGCCGTGGAGGTGAAGCCCTGCCCCGCATATTCGCCGCGGGAGAACTTCGCGTCGATGTCCGTGTCCGTGTCGAGGAATTCATGCGCATACATAAATTCGAGAGCGAGGCGGAACGATTCCGTCGGCACCCAGTTAATCGTAAATCCGACGAGACCGCGCATGGAGAGGCGGTTCATGCTGTCGACGTCGAACGCAGATTCCGAGCCGCCGCTTTCATTGAAGTCGCCGATCGAATCATACGTGAAGTCCAAGCCGATGTATGGCGAAATGTGAAGCCCGACATCTTCGTTCAGGACAAACATTCTGCCGACGACGAGCGACGCGGAAATGTCCGTGCCGGTCGTGTCGCCTTTGAGCGTTTCGAGCGCGTTGTGGCGCTTTGTGTTGAACGAAGTAAAGCCGAAGTTGAGACCGAGGCCCGCATACGTGACTTCGTCGAACATATACATTCCGTAAACGCCCACGCGCGCGGCGTCTGCGGTGTGTTTTCCGCCACCGTTGTGGATTCGCGCCTGCACGTTGTCGTAGGCGACGCTCGCGCCGAGCGTCAGGTCTGTGGCGGGTTTGCCGTCGATTCCGGCGAGGGCGCCGAGGTGCGAAATGTTGTAATTCCGCGCCTTGTTCTTGCCCTTGCTGGTGCTGTCGGCGCCACCGACCGCGTTGACGTAGGTCTTGGTCAGATCGTCGTCGTTGTTTTCGTTGAAGCCGATGTCGTAGCGGCGTTGCTCGAGGCGTTGCCGCAACAAATCGGATTCCATGTGGACGAGACCGAGCGTCATTTCCGAGAGAGCACCGAACGAGACCGGGGAGAAGTTGAGCAACTTCGCGCGCTGTTCGGAATTGGTGCCGGAGCCCCAAATTGCGTTGCCGATCTTGGAATTTTTCCCGATCAAATTCGCGAACTCTCCGAGGCCGGCGGGCGCGCCAACTTGCACGGTTTTTGCGACAACGACGTCTTTCCCGTCGTTCGCAACAACGGCTTCGAGCTCGACGCCGTCGGCGGTGTAGAAACTCGCGCCGTATCCGATGACTGCCTTGCCGGACGAGACCAGGACGAGTTCCTCGCCCGCGTCAAACAGCCCGTCCTCGTCTTTCAGCGTGACGAGGCCGCCGGCGTTGAGAGACACGTTGTCGGCGACTTTGAGCAAGCCCGTCGTCGAGGCGAAATCGGTGTCGGAAACGGCGGCGTTCATGTCGCCGTCGAGCGTGAATGAGCCGTTGACGGTAGCCGAATTTGTGGAAGAAGTCGCAGCCGCCGTGGCGAGCGCGACCGTCGAGATTTTGCCGGAAAGCGCGCCGACGCTCGACGCCGACGCGACGTCGAGTTCCAAAGTCGCGCCGGAGGGCACGTAAAGGTCGCTGCTGATTGTCGCGCCCTTGCCGAGACCGAGCGTTGTGCCGGAAGCGGGCTGCAAGGTCGAACCCGCGATGCCGAATTCCGCGCCGGACGCGACGTAGAACCCGCCCGCGCCTTCGAGCACGACGGCGGGGGAGACGGTCGTCTTGGCGGTTTCGTCTTTCACGCTCGCGACGGTCACGTAGGGATCGCCGTTATTGTCGTAGCGATTTTCGAGCGAGAACACCGCGCTGTCGGAATTGGAGATGACGAGCGAGGCGTCGGACGTTGTGTTGTCGAGGAAAATGTAGTTCGAGAGCGAATTCCAATTTTCGGTGGAAACCGCGAGCGCGCCGCGCCAAACCTCTATCCCGCCGGTGAAGTCTTTGAGCGGCGTGTATGTCGTCTTATAGCTCGACTTGGTGTTGTTTATGATGATGTCGCCGGAGCCGGAAACCGAGGTGGGAAGTGCGTTGTCTTTGCCTTGACTGATTTGCAACGTGCCACCGTCGTTGATCGTCACGGAGCCGTTGCCAAATCCGGCTTCGCTGCCACCGCCGCCGAGCACGATTGTCGCGCCATCATCAATTGTCACGTTGCCGGAGAAATCGGCATTTTCTGCCAATACGCTGACCGTGCCTGACGCGACTTCCATCTCGCCCTCGCCGGTGAGCGTCTTGGCAAAGAGCGACGAACCGTCGTCGCCGAGGTCAAACACGAGTTTCGCGCCATCGGAGATATCGACAATGCCGTCGTAGCCCGAGCCGAGCGTCGTCTTCACAGTGACCTGCCCTTCTTCGATCGCGAGCGTCGCCGAAATGCTGACATTCTCGGAAGAAATGACGAGTTCGCCGGAGCCGGTCTTGGACACCGTGCTATTGGTTGCCGCGTCAATCGAGCCCGACAGTTCAACCGTCTCGCCCGAATCTGCGAAAACGATCAGTTCGCCGTTGGCGTTGACGGTAATTCCGTTTGCCATGCTGTCGTTTATCTGAACCTTCGCGCCCGAATCGACCATGAGTTTCCAGGCGTCACCCGAATCCTCGTTCAAATCGAGCTCGACGAGTGTGGACGCCGAGATGATGAGCGTTCCGCTTCCGGAAATGGTTCCCTTGATCGAATCGCCACCATCGTCGCTCATGCCGCTAATTTGCAAATACGCGCCGGAACTGATGTAGATATTTTGCTCGCTGCGAGCCTCGTCCGAATTATACGTGGCAATGGAGAGCACGCCCGCCGCCACCGACAGATCTGCGGTGGAGGAATAATTGTCGAGAATCCAGTTCCCCGAACCGGTCTTGGTGACACTCGCCTGCGTTATCGCGAGGGAGAAATGCGAACCCTCGCCACCGCCACTGAGCGTTATCGACGTGTTTGCCGTTTCGCCGGTCAGCGACCCGCTCACCGTTGCGCTTCCCGTCGAAGCAAAGTAGGAGAAGGTCACGCTGCCGCTGCCGGAAATCGTATAATCCGCGTTAAACGTCTTCGTGGAGGTGTTGTTCTTAATCGAGGAAGAAGAAGCGTCCCAAACCTTGGACAATTCCAAAATCGCGCCCGCGCCCGCCTTCAACGTGATACTCGTTCCCGAGGCGACGCCGGAAATCGCGAGCGTGCCCTCTTCCACCGTCGTGGTGGCGGCGAGTGTCCCGCCGAGGAAGCTCGTCGTGCCCGCCTTTGTCTTCCTGACTTCGCCGTAGCCGCTCACGCCGTTCGCCAAAGTCGTGTTGTCGGAAAGCAAAAGGGTGGTTCCTTCGCTGAGAACGATGTCGCCCGTGCCGAGGTATGCGCTCGACCCGATTTCAAGAGTTCCCGAAGTCACGTCAATTTCTCCGGTAAACGCCTCGATGCCCGAGCCCGACGCGTAGAGGCTCGAGTTGGAAATCTTGAGGTTCTTGCCGTCGCCGATATCCAGTTTGACAGTTCCCGCGCCGGTGAAATACGCACCACCGTCGTAGAGTTCGTCATCACTTGCGCCTGCGGTGGAAATGATGATGGTCGAACCAATCTCGGCGCCGAAATACACCAAGGAATAGCTGATGTCGCCGTCGCACAACACCGTGAACTTCGCTTCGTCAACAGCCATCACCTTGCCACTGAAAGCGGAAGAAATTCCGGAAAGCGTGACGCCTGTCGCGCCTTCGATTGTGCCCGTGCCGGAAATGGAATTTGAAATCGTCTCGCCGTCGGTATCATCTGCGAAACGCACCGTGCCGCCCGAGAGCACGATCGTGCTGCCGTCTGTGCCGAGCGAAGCGGCAGAATCAAACTCAACCGTGCCGCCCGTGTAAACGGAAGTCAGGGTTTGCTGATTGTCGCCCGCGAGTTTGACTGTCCCCGCCGAAACGGAGATTTCGAGCGACGAAGAAGTTTTCTCGATGTCGGATTTGACATCAGTCGTGCCATCGCCGGTGAAGTAAATGACGTCGGAAGCGGAGAAGGCGCCCGCGACCGTCAGCGTCTTGCCGGACGCGACATTGATTTCGCCGGAGGAAACGACGAGGTCCGCGCTGATTGTCGCGGTGACAATGGAGCTCAACACGCCGCCATAGGACACTCCGTCGTATTCGCCACCGACGACGATCTTGCCCGCCTCTACCGCGCTATTGTAATTCAACGTTCCGCCGATGGCTTCGAGCGAGCCGGTGAAATCGCTAAATGCGCCGCTGCCAAACCAAAGCGACGAGCCGAGAGCCACGACCCTGCCGCCGCCCGAAACAGACTTGATGACCTCGGTCACCGAAGAGTCGCCGGTGTCGCCGATCGAAACATCGCCCGACGCAGTCAGATACAACGTCCCGTAGCCATTTTCGTCGCTATCAACGAGGGCTGTCGCATTTGCGATCAACCCGCCGTCTTCCAAATATGTCTCGCCGCCGGATTCGACTTCCAAGGTGCCCGTGAAGCGCGAGGAATTCGACGCAATGTGAAGTGTTCCCGAGTTCGCGACCGTGCCGCCGCCGACGAATGTGCCGGCTTTCATGAGACCGGCGTTCTCAAGGGTCGAGGAATCGTCGATTGTCACCGTCAAATTCTGAAGATTGTTGATCGCCGAATAGCCGGAGCCGATGACGAGACGCCCATCGCCCTCCACCGCAATGGCATACGAAGCCGCCTTATTGGCGCCGGAAAGTTCGCCAAACGCGATGCTCGCGCCCGACGACGTGAAAGAAATTGTCGTCCCGTCGTAAATCGTCAATGCGCCGCTCGACGTCCCTGCCAAATCTGAGCCGATTTCGAGCGTGGCGCCGTCGTTCAAGACAAACGCCGTGCCCGCGAACGACGACACGCCTTCCGCGATTGAGAGGGTGGAGTTACGCGACACGTCGATCTCGGAATATGCGTTTGTTTCGCCCGCGATGACGACCGTGGTTCCCGCCTCAGTGGTGATGTTAATCTTGCCCTGCGCATTAATATTGGAGCGAATCTCGACGCTCGCCAAGGTCTCGTCGTCAGCCGTTTCGCCGTCGGCGAGGGTCGTGGAAATGTTCAGCGTGCTGTAAACCACGAAGGCCTTGCCCGTGTCGCCAATCGAGGTTTCCTCCTCTGTGCTGACGGAGAAAATCAGGTTGGCGTTGACGCCGTTGGAATTGAAATCGCCGCTCGCATTGGAGCCCGCCGCAAACGTCAACGTGCCGCCTGAGAAAATTATGCCCGCCGCGCTTTGGAAATCGTCAAACGCCAGCGTGCCCGAGCCGCTCTTCGTGATTGTGAAAGAAGTGCCGGAATCCTCGTCGGAATCATCGTCGGCGGGTTTGTCGTAAACTTCGCCCGCGATCGTCAGCACTCCGCCGGATTCCACGGAAATCGCCAGCGAAGAGGCGCTGTCTAATTCCAATCCCGCGTTGATTTGCGCATTGCCGCTCGCCGAATAGCTCGCCGACACGCCGGCGTCGGGATCAAAGCTGCCGACGGACAAAGTGCCGGCGCCGTCGTCGACGGTCAGCGTCGCGCCGTCCGTCATCGAAAGCGAATTTAGCACGCTACCCGAATCGGCGATTGTCGCCGTGCCCGAGACCGCAAGCGAGGTGTCGCCGGTCAACGCAACGCCGCTTTCAATGTTCAACGTAGCACCCGACGCGACAGAGATGGACGAAATCTGCACACCGACGGACGCTGCTTCTTCCGTGCCGTCGTCACCACCGTCGCCGCTATTGTCGCCGGAATCGGAAGGCGCCGCGACGATGTTGAGTGTCCCCTCGCCCACGGCAACGCTCGCGACAGTCGCAGTATCCGCGATAATCGAGAGTTCACCGTCGCCGGTCTTGTTCAACGTGCCGGTGCCGGAAACCGCGCCGGTAATGCTCGCCGCAGTGTCGGTCGCGACGGAGATTGTCGCGTGCGAGCCCGAAACGGCGACATGGTTGGAAATGACGGAACCGTCTTGTGTGAGCAAAAGCGTGCCGGCGAGCGTGATGTCGCCGGTGCCGAGCCGATAGTCGTCGCTGACGAGTGTGCCGATTTCGAGCGAAGCGTCGGAGGCGATGACGAGCCCGCCCGCGAACGTGTGGTCAACGCCTTCCACGCCGCTTACCGCTTCAAACTTGACGGTGCCGGACCTCACCGACACAGCCGAATATTCGTCGCCGGTAATTCCCGATTCGCTCGAGAACGTCACAGTAAATTCCGAACTGCCGTTGCTCCCGTTGAACGCAACTCCGCCCACGGACACGCCATCTTCGGACACCGTAATTGAGTTCCCCGTGCCACTAAATTGGAAATCGACGTAGTCGCCGGTCTCAAAAGTGCTCGCAGTCGCCGAAGAATTTTTGCTGACAGTCACATCCCAGCCGGTTCCGCCCGCGACCCACTCTGTCGCACCGTCCCAAACCTTTGTCCCATACGCCTTGATGACCAAAGAACCGTCGCCATTCACCTCAAACGCATAAGTTCTGTTCCCGAGAAGTGTCGCCACAGAATCGGAAAGGACAAAATGCTCGAGGGCGCTATCCGTGAGGTAATTTTTCCCGCTGTCGCCCATGCTGATCAGCACGTATTCCGAGCCGATCGCCCCGACGTTTTCAATGTCAACAGAGATTTGCCGGTTATCGGTGGCATCTTCTGCCAAGTCATAACTCTTGCCGGTGCTCTCGTCGAAGCCATCCAATTGCAAGGTTCCTTCGACGACAACCGCCGAAGTCGAGCCGTCAAAGATGAGGTTCGCACCGGAGTTATCCGCCATTATGACCGCGTTTCCGTCGTCGTCCACGCCCATGTTCGCCAAGCCGAGGAGCAAACCTCCGGAAATCGTCACCCCGCCGAGAACAATATCTCCCGAGCCGGAAAGTTGTACAGACGCCCTTATGCTCGAATCCAACGCGGTGAAATTTGCGCTGCCGGCGATCTTTATGCCGCTACCGCTGACTATGGCGTCATTTGTCAGAGAAACGCTGCCGTTCCATTTCGTTATGCCGTAGGTCGAATTGGAACTCAGCGTCAACGTCGCCGAATCGACCGAAATATCCTTCGTGTTGGATAGCATTATCTCCGAGGTCTTGACGGTCAGCGTGCCCTCTGTCACCACGATGGAGCCGAAGTACGCTGCCAACGAAGTGTTTATGGTCAACCGCCCGGCTCCGGTCTTCGATATGACGGTCGCCTCGGTAGGATTAACCAATCCGTCATCTGTAATCTCCGCAAATTCCGCATCCGTCGAAATGACGAGGGTCGCTCCCTGCGCCACATCGAACACGAGCGGGGTGCTTTCGTCCAACGCAATTGTCACTCCGGAGATTGTCCCGCCATTTTGGAATGATAGTGTTCCTGCGGCGCTAAACATGCCGGAACCGGAAATTGTCATCTCGTTGGCAAATGTGGCGCCGTTAGTGACGGTAAGAGTTCCATCAGTGGCAATATCAATCCCGTTTTTGTAGCCTGCGAAATCGCTACCAACGACAAGGGTTGGCGCGGTGACAGAACCACCCGCAGCAATAGCCAGCTCGCCCGACTTGCTCGAGCCGGAAAGTTCGAGAGTGTCGTCGGTGGAAAGATTGCCGGAAACCGTGAGCACGCCTTCCAAGTCTATTGTCGAGACCCCCGCCGTCCCCACGAGAACGGCGCTTCCGGAGATCTCGCCGCCGGCGCTGTCAACAGTGAGATTGTTGATGGTCCAAACGTCGCTAACGCCAATCTCTGAGGCGAGCGTGCCGCCGCTCAATTCAACATTCTCCACCGAAATAGCAGTGCCGGCAGAAAGAGTTCCCGCCTTCACGACATACGTTTCCGCCCTAAAATTTGTGGCAGAAATGTTCGCCGTTCCGTCGCCGGTCTTGGTAACCGTCTTGGAACTTTCATCTGTCAAAGTAGCATACACCCCCAAGACAAATGTTCTTCCGGTCTCGACGTAGATTTCCGCAGTATCGGTCAGCGTAAGAGAGCCATTGTAAGTGCTCGAGCCGCCGAGTTTACCGGCGAGGTAAATGTCTCCGCTAAACGAGTTCCTAATGAGCATTGTTGCGCTCTCGTCAACGGTGGTGAGACCGGTGTATGAAAGAGAGCCTGCGAACACGGTCGTGCCGGAAATCAGGTGCACCTCGCCAGAGCCGGAAACGGCGCCGGAGAACGTGGCCGTGGAACTGCTGCCGATTTGGACTTCGAGCGTCGCGCCCTCTTCGATCAAAACGCTTCCGCTCGGTGCCGCGCCGGAACTCGCAATGCGCAAAGTGCCTGCGGCGATGTCGGTAGTGCCTCCGTAGTTGTCGTAATAACTCGACGAATTCGAGCCCGACACCACCAACGTCCCTGTGCCGGTCTTTACTATGCCCGCCATGGCATACTCGGAACTATCATCGTCATAGACTATGGCTCCGGTGACAGTCAAAGTAGCACCGTCTCCAACATAAAAGGTTGTGTCCGTTTCAAGCGAGATAAATGTCCCAATCGACGCCGTGGCTCCGTCTTCCACCCATATGGACGCATTCGTGTTCATGTCCATTACAAGTGCAGCCCATTGGATGTTTTCATCAGATCCGGTGTACGACTGGTCGTCAATAATGCTCGCCCCGTCTCCAAGGGTCAGCACATCATAAATGACCACGCGGCTGACGTTTGTGGCAGAAGAAGAACTGCCAACCTGCAATGTGCCTCCGTCGTAGATGGAAACCACGGAATACACACCTTCTTTGTACGAAGCCGCACCGCCAAAGGGCTCGTTGTTCTCGACGCGGAAAACAGCCGTAGGACCGGAGATGATAATGTCGCCGAGGAAAGATGTTTGAGTGTCGGAGGTTATCGTGATCGAAACCGTCCCCTCGTTCACATAAAGTGTCCCGCTCAGCAACCCGCGATCTGCGAATTGCAACTCGCCTGCTCCGGTCTTGTAGTAATTCACCGACACGCCGGATACGTCTATGACGCCCAAGTTTGAAAGCGTAACCACCCCCGACTCTATATCGAGTTCAACATCGCTGCCGGGCGTCACGACCAATTTCGAGAAAACGCTGTTGTCAGTATTTCCGCCCAACCAAGTCAGAGTGTTGGTGGATGTGCCGGAAATCGAAATCTCCGACACAGAATCAAGCGCACCGGAGACGAATGCCAACTCGCCGCCCGTCATCGTAATCGTCTCGGCATTAGTCGCCGACGCATTTTCCAAGGAAACCGTGCCGTCGGAAATTCTTATGCTGCCCTCAGACGAGTCGGCGAGATTCAAAGAGCCGGACGCCGTTCCCGACAATGTCCCGCCGGAAACCACGATATTCGACGACGTCATCGCGATGCCGACACTCATAGAACCGCTCTTCACGGTCAATGTCCCCGACAATGTCAGGTTGCCGCTGCCGGTGAAAACATACGAGCCCGCGCCCGCGCTCACCTGAGCATTCACAGCCGAGACCGCACCGGAAACCGTTATCGTCTCAGTCTCCCCGTCGCCAAGAATTCCAAAATTTGTCGATTTTGTGGCGGTCTCGACGCTGTCGTCGCCGAACTTGCCCGACGTCCAAGTCTTACTCGAAGAACTCGAATCCCATGAAATCCACAGTCCATCGGTCGCCTTAAAAGTTATCTGCCCTTCGCCGTTATCGTTGTAGGTGCCCTCGACCGACGTCGTTATATCCGAACTCAAGGATTCGAGCAAAAGTCCCGCCGAAGACGTCAAATCGCTCACGTCAAAAATCACAACGGCGTCGTCGGCATCAAACACGATTTTCGACAAATCAATCGTTCCGCTGCTCACAGCAACGTCGCCGACGAGACTCACGACGGCGCCATCATCTATCACGAGCGTCCCGCCTGTGATGGAAACGCCGCTCAAAATAGAATCGCTATCAATCTCGACCGAGACGCCGGTCTTGATGTCGAGGCCAACGAGCGTGCCACCGTCAAGTTCAACGCTGAGACTGCTAATTGCCGACGACGTCGTGTCAACAGACAAAGTCGAACCCGAACCGATCGAAATCTTTTCAGAACTCGATACTGCACCAAGCGTCGAAACATACAACGCCGTCCCATCGCCTGCCACCGAGATGGAAGACGCCGTCAAAGTCCCTGTGATATTCGTCGTGCCGCCGCTGACAGCAACACTGCCGGTTATCGAATTCGTCCCATCGATGGTCAACGTCCCAACACCGCTTTTGGTCAACGTCTCGCCCAAATATTTCCCGGATGCAATCGTCAGGGAAGCCGGGGTTGCGACCTCTTCTCCAGCGTCATTTTCTGTATATCCCACTGCGCCAATGTCGAAGTTCGTCACCGAATAACTCCCGCTGACGGAAATTGCGCCATCCGACGACAACGACAATTTCGACGCAGAAATATCGCCCGAAATCGTCAGCGTGCCGCCGGAAACATCTACACTGCCGGAAGAGGAAAGCGCCCCACTAATTGTCAGCGTGCCGCCGGAAACGGAGAGCGCTGTCGGGGAAATTCCGCTCGAAAAGCTTAGCGAGCCGTCGCCGGTCTTTGCGAGCGAACCCTCGAATGTAACCGTGCCATTGATGGAAATCGATTTTCCGGAATCGACATCAAATGTCGCTCCCGAAATCGTCAGCGCAGAACTCGTAGTCCACCCCGACGAACTTTCCGTGACGCCAATTGTCGTGCCGTTAAAAGACAACGTGTGCCCGCCGTCCGAATCTCCATCCCAGGCCGACGAAAATGCGATACCACCATCGCCAATGTTCATGCGGTTCACAGAAATCGTATATGTGCCGGAATTCCCGACATCCAACTCTGCCGTGTTGATTGTGCCGGACCCGCTTACCAAGTTCGAAATTGACCCGGACGCGTAGGTCATTGCCCCCGTGACATTCAATGTCCCGTTGACCAATAACGAACTCAAGCCATAGGAATTGGAAATTGCACGCAACGTGACAGTTACGCCGGAATCGATGGTGACATTTCTGCTCTCGCTTTTGGTCACGCGAGTTTGCAAAGCATCGAGCTTATAAGTCGTTCCCGACGCTCCGGAAAAGGTGAGACTTGACGTAACGCTGTTTAAAACGACAGTGCCTATGCTCCCCGACCCCGTCCCGCCCGAGAGCGTCAGCATGTTTGAGCCGCTCTCTATCGTAATTTTCGTCGCTTTTAACACCCCGGAAAGTTCCAACGAAGCGTCGTCCATGATGAACGTAACGTCGCCCAAAATCATCGTGCTGGGGATTATCGCGGAAGATGAGCCATATAACTCGCCGGAATCTACGCTTATCGTTGCATTTGCGGCGTTGAGGGAAGAGCTGCTCCAATCCAAATTGCCGGAGTATTCCAATGTGCCGGCGAAATCAGAATTCAAAATTATCGATGTGTACCCGGACGAATTGTTGGTGTAAGCAATCGTTCCCGTGCCAACGATGCCTGAAAAATCGGTGGAAGCCTCGTCGCGCAAACTCAGCGTGACGTTGTCGCCAATCGAAAGCGTCGAACCGGACGCAATATCGACAGACGCCGCGCTAATCGAAACTCCCGAATCGGCGATAAATTCAACATCCTGAGAAATCGTCAACGTCCCAACCCGCATAGAGTCGGCGACCGTTATTTCCGCGCCGGCGGTTGCAAATTCCACATCCTCACTACCAAAGAACACGTCGTCCTCGCCATCGTGGAGCCAATCCCCAAGACCATCGGTAGCATCTGCCGCAATTTTCCAAGTCCCGCTCTCTCCTCCATTCCAGAGCAAATCGTATCCGTCAGAGACAAACTCTACGGAAATCGTCCCGGTCCCGATCGTGACAGTATTGCGCGCAGAAATCGCCGCACCATCAATGGTGAAATTCGCGACGGAAAGCGTGTTGGTGTCAAAATTGCTTATCGTGCCTCCCTCAATCAGCGTGTATGTGGAAGTCTGCCCACTTGAAGTCACGGCAGCCTCGTCGAGGGCGAAAATGACATCGGACGTAACCTGCACTATTCCGGAATTTTGGATGGAACTCTCGCTGAGCGCGACGTCGCCTGCAAGGACGAGGGTAGTACCCGACGCGACTGTCACGGAGTAGAAATTGGAAATGCCTCCGTTCAAAGTCGTCGTTCCCGTGCCGTTGAAGGTCAAAGTTGAAGTCGTGTTGTTAAGACCGATCAACTGGGAATTTACCGTGTAATTTGCCGACCCGGAAAACGCCAATGTGGCGACCGTTATCGTGGTGTTGTTGACAACCGCTGTGCCGTTGTACCCACTCGTATTATAGTTTACGGTGCCGTTGGAATAAATGGTCCCTGTGCCGGAAATCGCTGTCGCCGCCCCCGAACCGGTACTTGTGTAATTCGTGATTATTATGCCGCGCCCACTGGCATTGACGTTCACGTAGTACGTTCCCGAAAAACCGGAAAGATCCCCGCTGAAAATTTCGTAAGAATTTGCCGACGATGCACTCAGCACCGCCCATACACCGGTTCCGGTGATCGTTCCGGAAAACACAGGGTAGTTCGACCACGCACTCCCATCGGTAATGACGATACCCAAATTCGATTCAGCCTCGGTCGTCCCGCCTATAATGTAATTCCCACTGTACGTAGCCTGCTGGAACCACCAATTAGTGCCTTGAAACGCAGTCTTTAGTGCGTTTGCGTCTGTGTAGATCTCCGTGTACCCGTCTGTGTCATTGTCCCATGTCGCGGAACCCGTAACGATACCGGAGTTTGTCACCACCGACGCCATAGTCGGGACGTTTGGCGCGACGACTAATGCGGCAGCGGCGAAGAGGGTTGAGAGGAAAAATTTTGAGTTTTTCATGGTCGTTTTAGACGGGGAAGTTCGTTTTTGGGGCGTTTGCTTTTTGATGGGGAGAAGGTCTGCGCAGACAACCCACGCAGTTTCGCGAAATTTTGCCCGCTTATCCCCGCAACCGCAACAAAAAACCACACCACCACCAAGCCCTCCGAAAACTCCTCCCGCCACAAACTCTCGTGGCACTTGCCGCCACCACCAACCCGGTTTCCCACCTGCGATGCGGAATCACACACGTAATTCTCCCGCTAAGTTAGCGGGAG
>JAJPZB010000058.1 GCA_021204635.1 Opitutia bacterium
TTAGTTGGCTCGGAGATGTGTTTATGAGACAGCCGCTGCCTCCTGCGTGCAGCTTGCACGAGCATGACTCAAAGAACCGGGTAACTTCCGCCACCACCAACCCAAGTCCCACCACCAACCCGGCAACAAACACCACCACCAACCCAAAGCCCGCGACGCCACCACAGACCCAACCCGAGCCCGAACCAACCTCCACCACCGACTATTTCTACATCAACGCCGACAACAAACGCCTCGGTCCCATCTCCGAAACCGCATTCCTGCGCGCCGTCGCAACGCGCGAAATCACAGACCGCACACTCGTTTTCAGGTCCGGCGACATCCACTGGAACAAATTCGTCAGCGTTCGCGGTCTCTGGTTCGGCACAGGCCGGCAAGACGCCCCGCAAAAATCCATCTTCGCGAGCAAGGTCTCCATCGCCTCCGTTTTCTCCGATTCATGGGCGGCGACATTTCGCGGCGCCAATTTCCCACTGCTCCTGCTCGGTGGCGCATTCTGGCTCGCCATCTGTGGCGCGCTCACCCAATCGGGCAGCATAATCCTTTCCATCGTCGCCTCCTTCCTGCTCTGCACCGCCACGCCCGTCGCAACACTCGCGTTCGCGCGCCGGTGCGACAACGATTCCTCCGCAAAATTTTTCGACTTCCTCCGCCTGAAAACGCTGCTCCGCCCGCTGTTCCTCCTCCGCGCGCTGATCATCTTTGTCGTGAATTATGTCTTGACATTGTTGCTGTCGATGATCGCGCTCCTGCCGCTCGTCTCCTATCTGATATTTTCCGAAGGATTTTTCTCCAGCGCGACAAACGCCACAAACACTCTCCTTCCGGCAGAGGGCGAGGCGGATTACAACTTCTCCGTGCATTATCAATCTTTTTGCGACAGCTTCAGCCCGCTCGTCGAGGCGCAGGGCACCGGCATCGTTGTCGCCTATGCGATAAGCGGCGTCATCTGCCTGCTCGCGACAATAATCCTGCTCCGCCTCTCTTTCGCGATCTACTTCCTCGCCGACGCGCGCAAATGCGGCGCCTTCCGCTCGTTGGGCTTGTCGTGGCGGCTAACTCGCGGAAAAACGTTCACGGTCTTTTTCACCTTCGTCCTCTCCGTGCTCATCATCGCCGCCATTACGGCAATCTCGCTCGGTGGCGCGCTAATCTTCGTGCTTCCGTTCTTCCTCGTCGTCCCCGCCGTGCTCTATGTAAAGCTCTACAAACGCGCCGTCGAGAGCACCCCTGCGGACTTCCCGCCGAGCGATTTTTTCTCCGGCAACAAAGCGGCGGCAAAGGCTCCGGCGCCGAAGCTCCCGAAGCTGCCCAAGCCGCCCGCCGCGCAGCAAAAGCAATAAAAAATTTTGCGTTCGCGCGCGCTCTGCATTTTCATCGGCAGGCTGTGAACCGTTTTATTTTCCCAGCACTCCTGATGCTTCCCTTTGTATTTCCCCGCCCCGATTCCTACGGGCAAAACGTCCCCGCGCAACCCGTTCCAGAGCAGGCTGCAAAGGCAACTCCCGCCGCTGCCGGCGACTTCGTGAACACGCTCATCCTCGCCGATATCGCGCTCTACAAAAGGAGCGACGACATCAAAAAATGCGCCGCGCGCATATTGGAACGCGCAGAAAAAATCAACGACGAAACGCTCCGCCAAATCACAATTTCCTCCCTCCAACAAATCATCGCAGAGCCCGAAAACGCCGAAAAAATCAGGCGCGAACACCTGAAAAAAGTCGGCGAATACTTCGCCGCAACCGCGTTTGCCGCGCACGATGCCAAGCGCAACGAAGACGCACTCGCCGCTGTCCAAATCGCGCTCCGCTGCGATCCCGCGAATGCCCGCGCACGCCTGCTTTTCGCAAATCTCATCGAGCCCACCGCCGCGCTCCAAACGCTCCACTACGGAATAAAATTTCTCGACCTCAATTCCGAAATCGCGCCCGTATATTTCAACCGCTACTTCGACGCGCTCTCAAATCTCCAGCAAGACAAAATCGCAGCGAAACAGGCGCTCGCCCTTCTCGCGGAAAAATCCCTGCCGGCGCCGGTCCACGCCGCTGTCGCGAGCCACGCGGCGATGTCGCTGTTTTGGATTGGCGACTACGCCGGAGCGCTGAAAGTCTTGGACGGCGAAAAAATTTCCGATTCCCAGCAAGGCCTCATCTTGAAATCGCGCTGCATGTTTGAGCTCGGGCAACGCGACGCCGCAATCGCCCTGCTCTCCGGCAGCGTAAACAAATTCCCGCCCGAAAAGCGCGACGTCATTCTCTCGCAACTCTCGCACTTCATGCAAAATCTCGGCGACATCTCCGGCGCGCTCAAAGTCGCAGACCGCCGAGTGCAGGAAAATCCGACCTCGCCAACGCCATACTTGCAGCGCCTCTACCTCTTCCGCAAAAACGGCGAAAAGGAAAACTTCAACTCCGAGCTCGAACAAATTTTCACCGTATTCCCGTCGAGTCAAACCGCCCTCGCCACTCTCGCAAATTTCGCGGCGGAAAGCGGCGAGCCGGCGATCGCAAAACGCTGCGTGCGCTGCGCCGCAGAACACCAATTCGGCACCGGAATTTTCACCGCCGCATACATCGAAGCGCTCGTCACTGCAAACGATCCCGACACCGCAATCCAATCCTACATCGAAATTTCAAAAAATTATCCCAAGACCTTCGAGGGCATAGAAACCCCCGTAAATGCAATTCTCGCAGCCGCATACACGAGAATCGCCACGCCCGAATTTACGCCCGACGAAGAGACGCGGAAAACCCTGCTCAACCACGCAGGCCTCCTCCTCGCGCAATACTTGGAAGACAAAACGCTCACGCCGGAAAATTTCATTTCCGCCACAAACCTCTTCAAAAGAATCGGCGCCGACGAGACCGCACTCAAAATCGCAGAAGCCGGCCTCAAATCATTTCCGTGGCACTCGCAAATCCGCGCAAACGCAATATCCATGCGGATTAAACTCAACATCATCTCGGGCAGCGCCACCCGCGCACCGCTCGCAAAAGAAATCCGCGCGCTCGCAATAATGCGCCGCCCCGCACCAGAAATCTGGCAGGAAATCGCCGCGTGGCTCGCCACAACAAACAGCCTTTCCGCCGAAGATGCCGCCGCGCTGAAAAAAATCGTCGCGCCGCTCGCAAAGTCCGACCTGCAATACGCGAATGTAAAGGAATTTTGAACCCGCGTTCTCGTGGACGACTTTGTCAACAAAAAATTCTTCTCGCGCGACGACGTCGTTCTCGAATACGCGCGGGCAACGGCAAACATCGGGCTCTGGGAATCCGAAAGGCTTCTCATTGAAAAATTTGTCCCGCGCTCGGCAAAAATTTTGGAACTCGGCGCCGGCACAGGACGCGTCTCGCTCGGGCTGAGAAAAATCGGCTACGCGGATCTCACGATCACCGATTTTGCGCCACCGATGATCGAAACCGCGAAGTTCTTTTTCGCCGAAAAAGCCACCACCGACCCCGCCAAAATCCGCTTCGCCGTCGAAGACGCCACCGCGCTCTCGTTCGCCAAAAACTCGTTCGATGCCGCCATCTTCGCATTCAACGGCTTGCAAATGATCCCCAAGCGCGAGCGCCGGAAAACGGCTCTGCGGGAAATCGCGCGAGTGCTCCGCCTCGGCGGAATTTTTATTTTCACAGGCCACGACCAAACCCACCGCGCGCGACAACAATACTGGCGCGACGAACGCACACGCTGGGAAAACGGAAGTCGCGACAAAGCCTTGGACGATTTCGGCGACTACAACCACGCAACTCCGCGCGGCACAATGTTTATCCACGCCGCAGTGCCCGCCGACGTCGAGCACGACCTCGCCGAGGCAGGTTTCGCAATAATCATGTCGCAACTGCGCTCCGAGATTTGCGACGAAAGCCCCGCAGTCTGCGAATTTTCCGACGACACCCGCTTCTGGGTTTGCAAAAAAAATCCGCCACAACAATGACTCTCACAACAGACCCGAGTTTATGGACACGCGCATAGAAATATTCCAAGGCGACATCACGACGCTCGCAGTTGACGCAATCGTCAACGCGGCAAATCGCACGCTCCTCGGTGGTGGCGGCGTCGATGGCGCAATTCACCACGCAGCAGGAAAAGAACTGCTCGCCGAATGCCGCACGCTCGGTGGTTGCCCCACGGGCGGCGCAAAAATCACGCGCGGATACAATCTCCCCGCAAAGCACGTAATCCACACCGTGGGCCCCGTGTGGCACGGTGGCAACTCGGGAGAGGCAGAATCTCTCGCCAACTGCTACCGCAACAGCCTCGCCCTCGCAAAAGAACACGGTCTCGCCACAATCGCATTCTCGGCAATCAGCACCGGCGTTTACAGATACCCGCTCGACGCCGCCACGACAATCGCAGTCCGCGAAGTCAAGAAATTTCTCGCCGAAAACGCCCTGCCCCAACGCGTCATCTTCGTCTGCTTCGACGACAAAACAACAGCCGCCTACCACAAAGCCCTCGGCAGGCAATAGCCTCGGCTTCGTGGCAGCAGGGTTGGTGGTGGGAATTTGGCTTGGTGGCGAGGAATTGGGTCGGTGGTGAAGGTTGGGTTGGTGGTGAGGATTAAGTCTGTGGTGGTTTGGGTTTGCGGTAGGAACTGAGTTGGTTGCGAGGGTTGGTGGTGAAAACAATCTCGCGCACGCAGTGCGCGATTCTCCCGCTAAGTTAGCGGGAGGGGACCGCGCCAGCGGTGAG
>JAJPZB010000093.1 GCA_021204635.1 Opitutia bacterium
CCACCAACCCTGCCACCACTAACCCAACCCTCGCCACCAACCCGGCGCGCTAACGAAAACTTGTTAGATTTCCCTTGCGCGGGTAATATTCGCGCAAGTTCCCCGTTCCATGATTTGGCTCTACAGACTTTTCATTCTCCCCTTCTTCCTCTTGACAAGCCCGTATTTTTTGAAGCGCATGCTGAAGCGAGGCGGATACGGGAAAGATTTTTCGCACCGCTTTGGGAGCGTCCCGAAGTTGCCGCCGCGAAAACCAGGCGTAGGTAGAATTTGGATACAAGCTGTGTCGGTCGGGGAAACGGAGGCCGTCGTGCCACTGTTGCAGGAGCTGAAAAAGCGCGACGATGTCGAAGTAATTTTGACGACGACAACGAGCACCGCATACAAAATTATCTGCGAGAAATACGCCGATCTCGTCGCGGCATACGCCTATTTCCCCTTGGATTTTTTCCTGTTTTCGCGCAGGGCGTGGAGTCGCTTTTCCCCGTCGCTCGCGATTCTGATGGAAGGCGAACTCTGGCCGGAGCACCTTCATCAGGCGCGTGTGCGCGGCATTCCCGTGCTGCTCGTCAACGCGCGGCTTTCCGACAAATCGTTCCGCCGCTACAAGGCGTTTTCCTTCATAACAAAGCGGATTCTTTCGCACATCGACTTTGTCGCCGCCGGGACTGCAAACGACTACAATCGTTTCGAGCTTCTCGGGGTTCCGAAGGAAAAATTGGGGCTCATAGGCAACATGAAATTCGACGCCGCCCGCGTCAGTTCCGGCGGAGTGCCTTTGCGCGAGGAAGAAAAGGACGCACTTTTCGCGGAATTGTTTAACGAAGAAATCCCCGCAGGCGCTTGCCGCCCGAAGGTTTTGCTCGGCTCGTCAACTTGGCCCGGCGAAGAAGAAATTCTCATAGAAGCCGCCAATCGAACAGCCGCCGGAGAATGCGAACTGCCTTCGGATGACCGGCGCGCCTCAAAAACTCCTCAGCGCAAACCTATAAAGTTGCTAATCGTCCCGCGCCACGCCGAGCGCCGAAACGAAATCGTGAAGCTGATGAAAAAAACAAACCTCACGTGGTATCTGCGCTCCAAGACAAAAAAAGAGGATATTCCCCCGAATGCGGACGTCTGCGTCGCCGATACGACGGGCGAACTTCGGCGGCTGACGTCGGTCGCGACTGTCGCATACGTCGGGAAAAGCATGCCGCCAAACGACGGCGGGCAGACGCCGATCGAGTGCGCTGCGTTCGGCGTGCCGATGGTCTATGGGCCTGCGATGACCAATTTCCGCGACATTTGCAACTTGCTCGAAGACGCCGGCGCCGCGATAAAAGTCCGGACCAAAGAAGAAGCCGTCAGCGCGGTTTGCGACATCATTTCCAACGCGGATAAATGGCACGAGATGTCGCTCGCCGCTACCCGCTGGTACGCGCACAACTTGGGCGCGACAAAGCGCGTTTGCGAGAGCGTCGCGCGCCACCTCGCGCAATTGCGGGAAAAGGAGACTCCGCAAAAAAATTGAGCTCAGTGTGGCGGGATTTTCGCCCGCGACGACAATCGCGAAATTTCACTGCGCCAACAGCAAATTCAGCGCGGAAGAAAACGATTTCGGAAGCGGCGATGTCGCGGAAAATTCGATGTCTTCGCCATTAAACTCGAAGTCGATTTTTGTCGTCTCCGAGTGAAGAAACATGCGACTTTCCGCGCCCAAAATTTTCTCGACTTTCCGGTTGAGCTCGAAGTCGCCGTAGGTTTTGTCGCCAATAACCGGAAATCTGTGATACGCACTTTGCGCACGGATTTGGTGCGTCTTCCCCGTGTGCGGTGAAAATTTTACGAGAGAGACATTTTTATTACCGCGAATTTTTTCGACAGCCGTCTCGGCAAAATCCGAATAAGGATCTTTGTGCGAATAGACAAAGGAGCGCAACGGAGCACCGCTCCCCATACGAACCCATATATAATCTTGCCAGACCACCTTATCGGGAATCTCGCCGAACACGAGCGCGAAGTACGTTTTTTCGGCAATGCTCGAAAAGGCACGATGCACGGCCCTAGCAATAGTCTCGTTCGTCGAACAAAGCACCACGCCACTCGTCGGCGAATCCAAGCGATTTATCAGCGAAATTTTTTTCCGCGTGCCATCCGGCATTTTGACAAAATAGCATTCCCCACAAATCTCGTAATCTGCGAGCAACATCGCGCGCTTCGCGGCGACGAGCCCGCGAGAATTAGGGTGCGACGTCGTCCCCGCCGGTTTTTCCAATGCAAAAATTCCGCAATCGTGCGAGTTCAAAATTCGCACATTTTTGTTTAGTGGTAAAAAATCGAGATTGAGAGCCATTTCTTCGCGAGCATATTCCGCCGCTGTTGCCGCGCGATATTTTTTTCTTGCAATAAAGCCAATCGCGGGCGGCTTGCCCATTTTACGTGGACAAAATTCCGTGGCTCGGAGTTAGATAGAGGCAAGTAACATGACGACACCATCAAAAATTTTCGCATCCGTCGCCACGAAATTCTTCGCTGTCGCGAGCTCAATTTTAATTCTCGCTCTCGCGACAATTCCCGCGACATCACAGGCGCAAGACGTCGTTGTGGACGCCAACGCGCAAGCCATTATTCGTCAGGGAATTTTGCCGGTGAAAATCGTGTCGAACGACGCCAACGTCGCAGCGCTCGTGAACTACGCGCTCGGCCTTCACGGGGCGTTTGACGTCCATGGCAACCCGAAAATTGCCGCCGTCATTTCCGTGCAAAACAAAGACGGAGCCCTTTACGCGACAGCCTCGGGCGCGGGAAAAGCGTTTTCCGGCGATCTCTCCGTGTCGGGCACAACGAGCGCCGATGTCGCCGAGCTTTGCGACAAGATTGTCGTCGCGGTCGGGCAAACTTACGGCTGGAACCTGAAACCAATTTTCGCAAAAACAAAAATCGCGTTCTCGTCAAACCGCACAGGCACGCGCGAAATCTATTTCTCCGACCTGCTCTTTCGCGACATCAAGCAGGCGACAAACCACAACCGAAGCGCGATTATGCCGCACTGGGCGCCCGACGGAGACCGCCTTTTTTACACCACATACCACGCGAGCGGTGCGGCAGACGTCTATTCCGTGGATTTGAAAAGCGGGAGATTTGAGCGCTTCGCGACATACCCGAACAGCAACACGGGCGGCGCCGTCTCGCCGGACGGCAAAAACGTCGCTCTCGCGCTCTCCGCACGGGGGATAATGAGCCTCTATGTCAAGTCAATTGATGGCGGAACTGCGCGGCAAGTGAGCAAAGACAGGGAGGTGCAAAATTCGCCGACGTGGTCGCCGGACGGCGCGACAATCGTGTTTGTGAGCGGGCCCGACGGCCGACCGAGCCTCTACAGCGTCCCCGCAAGCGGCGGCGCAAAAACGCGCCTCGCGACCGGATTTTCCTACTCAGCGGACCCCGCGTGGAGCATCGCGGCGCCCACAAAAATCGCGTTCTCGTATTCGCAGGGCGGGCGCAGCGGCATCGCGGTTTTCGACACGACAACGCGGAAAACGACCGACGTCTGCGACAACCTGCGCGAACGAAAAATCTCAAAGCCCGCGTGGTGCGCCGACGGTCGCCACATTGTTGCAATCGAGGAATCCGGCAAGCGAAGCCGAATTGTCTTGCTCGATTCCGAAGGCGGCGATCGCCCGAAATGCACGCCAATTTCGCCCTCCACGCTGAAAGATTGCTACGATCCCGACACCTTGGTTTTGCGCTGAGCCCGCAACACCGCCAGAATTTTTTCAAAAAAAGCAATGCCAAAATCGCCGAAAAAAACGGACTGGGTTTTTATCCTGAGCATGGTGTGCTTGGTCGTGCTCGCCGGAGAAACGCTCATTTTCTACGAAAAAATCACGGAGGCACAATACAGCCGCGATGCCATGCAAAAAAAGGAGGAGGAGACGCGGCAACAAAAGCGTGAGTTGGCAGAAAGAGTCGAATATCAAAACAAATATATCGACCGGCTTTTGAAAGATTCGGAATTTTACAAAATGGAGTTGCGGCAACGCCTCGGCGCCGTGGAGCGCGGGGAAATCGTAATTCGCGAAGAGGGCTCGGACACAAACGCCGGCGAGAAACGCGGCGGAAATCGCTGAAAAATGGCGGACGAAAATTTCTTCCTGCTGAAAATTCGCGCAATCCCAAACGCGAAGAAAACGCTCGTGGCAGGAATGCTCGGCGACGCGGTGAAAATCAAGGTTCAGGCTGTTCCAGAGGGCGGACGGGCGAACAAAGAAATCGAAAGCTTCATCGCGGAAACTCTCGGCGTCCCGAAGAAAAACGTATCCGTGCAAGTCGGCGCAACATCGCGCAACAAACTCGTCCGCGTCGCCGGAATCCAGCGGGAGCGAGCGACAAAACTCCTCGGCCTCTGAGCCGAGGGAAAGCCCTGCCCACCACCATCTCACCACAAACCCGACAAATGGGTCGGTGGTGGCGCGGCATTGTGGTGGCAAGGGGTTGGTGGAGGCGGGTCTGTGGTGAAGGCAGGTTTGTGGTGAGCGCTTTGTAATGGGTCGGTGGTGGCAACAAACCCACCACCAACCCGCCGCCACCAAGCGAAGAATTCCCAACATTTCCCTAAAAAAAGCTTGACAATGCGGGGGGGGGGGGGGGGGTGGTCCCCAAAGCCGGGCCCACGAGCCCGCGGGGGAGGGCGTTGGCCG
>JAJPZB010000041.1 GCA_021204635.1 Opitutia bacterium
GATTTGGGTTGGTGGTGGCGGCAGCCTGCCACGATTGTTGTCACACGGATTTGTTCGGGACTAACGGCGTTCACGGTTTGTGGCGAAGGGTTAGTGGTGGAAGTTTGGTTGGTGGCGGGAGGTAGGTATGTGGTGAGAATGGTTTGTTGCGAGGGTTAGTGGTGGCACTTGGCTTTATCGCGAGACTTGGCTTTGTGGTGGGGATTTGGGGTGGTGGGGGCTTGGTGGGTTAGTGGTGGGTGGCTTGGGCTTGTTGCCACCACTGACCCGCACCACCAAGCCAAATTCCCACCACCAACCTAAATTCCACCACCAACCCAATTGTCACCACTAACCCTCGTGGGGAACGTTGTGCCTGCCGCGCGCACTACTCCTTTGCGCCATTAACGCGCAGGACTGCTGCAATTGCGACTTGGTTATGTTTCTTTGCTAAACCACGCACAGTTTCGCCAGCATTGTTCTTCGCGTTTACATCTGCTCCATTATTGATCAGAACCCACACAACATGTAGTTGCCCCAGCGCAGCAGCGATGTGAAGGGGTGTCCACCCGTCTCTATTCGCGGCGCTTATATTTGCGCCACTTTCGAGCAAGAATGTTACGACGTCTGATTGACCTTTCGCGGCTGCCATATAGAGAGGTGTCCTACCCTCGCTATCCAATTCTTCTGTGTTCGCGCCATTTTTGAGCAAAATTTTGACAACATCAAGATGCCCTTCTTGTGCCGCCACGTGAAGAGCAGTTCCCTCTTTTTCTTTATCATTTTTCTCGTCCACATGTGCTCCGTTTGCAAGCAAGAGCTTGGCGACGTCGGCATGCCCCTTTTGAGCCGACAGGAAAAGAGGCATGAAATAATCGTTATCTTTCGCGTTCACATCTGCGCCATAATCTATCAAAAGTTTTGCAATTTTAATTTTCCCCTCCAAGGCTGCCCCATGAAGAGGCGTATGACCATGCACAGTTGTTACGTGTACATCTGCTCCATTATCAAGTAGAAGTTTCGCAAAATTCACGTCCCCGTTTAAGGTTGCCTCATGAAGAGATGCCCAAACACTATTGTTTTTTGCATTCACATCTGCGCCATAATCTATCAAAAGCTTGGCAATTTTTGTTTTTCCCGCATGAGTGGCAGCATGAAGCGGAGTGCCTCCACCATTTTCTGGAGCATTCACATCCGCGCCATTATCGAGTAAAAGTTTGGCAATATGTATGTGGTTTCCTACGACTGCCATGAGTAGGGGTGTGAAACCTCTACTATCCTTCGCGTTTACATTGGCTCCGTTCTCAATTAAAAACTTTGCAAAATCCACGTGACGTGTAGTAGCCGCTCCATGAAGAGGCGTGTGATTATAGTTGTCCGTTTCATTCACATTTGCACCGTGGGCTATCAAAATTTTGGCAATATCCACGTGGCCATCTTTAGCTGCCTGGTGAAGAGGCGTCCAACCGTTGTTGTTTTTTGCGTTTACATCGGCTCCATTTGCGAGCAGGAGTTCAGCAACCTCTGTGTGGCCTTCCCAAGCTGCAGGGTGAAGTGGCGACCAACCTCCGTCGTCTTTCGCGTTTATATCGGCGCCATTTGCGAGGAGAATCTTGGCAACTTCAACGTGCCCTCGCGCATCTGCTATGTGAAGGGGCGTCATCCCCTTATTGCCTTTTGCGTTCACATTCGCACCGTTGTCAAGCAAAAGCTTAACAACAGTTGTGAGCCCTCGCTCTGCAGCCAAGAGGAGAGATGTATCGCCTTGATTGTTTTTCGCATCCACGTCGGCGCCGTTCGCAAGCAAAAGTTTGACGACTGTCGCGTATCCCTCCTGAGACGCGGGGTGAAGAGGAGTATTACCTCGACCGTCTTTTGCGTTTATATCGGCTCCGCTTGTGAGCAAAAGCTCCACAATGTCTGCGTGGCCTGCCGCAGCAGCGAGGTGAAGAGGGGATACGCTTTCGTCATTCTTCGCATTTACATTTGCACCGGTATCGAGCAAAAATTTGACAATGCCTAACATCCCATCCCAGGCTGCCCTGCGGAGGCGTTCATTTGCTTCATAGTCTTCAGCATATCTCATAGCAACGCTTAGCCTACCAACTCCGTTCAAAAAATTCAACCTTTGTGCTTTAATGTTAGCTTGTTGCTGAGATAATGACAGTTCACGACAACAAAAAATCCCGAGTTCACAACAAACTCACCACCAACCCAAATTCCGCCACCAACCCGCCACCACCAACCGGTCATGCGGGTTGTTGTTGGGAGAGGCAGTGGAATGAGCCACCTTCTATGAGGATTATTCGCGAATCCAAGCCGATGATTTTCCTGCCGGGGAAAACATCTGCGAGAATGCCCTGCGCGGTGTCGTCGCCTTTTTGCCCGTAGGTGGGGACGATGACGGCGTCGTTGAGAATGAGGAAATTTGCATAGCTTGGTGGCAGGTTTCTTCCCGCGAGCGAGAATGCTTCGGGCATGGGGAGTTCGACGATTTCGGGTTGGTTGCCACTCGGCATTGTGGTGGATTTTAGGCGCGTCAAGTTTTTTTTCAGCGCGGAAAAATTTGGCGCTGCGGGATTTTTCTCTGTTGCCACCACAATGGTTTCCGGCGCGACAAAGCGGGCGAGGTTGTCGATGTGGCCGTCGGTGTCGTCGTTTTCCAAGCCGCAGGGGAGCCACAAAATCTCATCGATGGCGAGCCCGCTTTTCAGCGCGTCCTCGAAGGCGTTGTCGTCGCGCCCGCTTGCCCGATTCGGGTTTTTCTGGACGCATTCTGTTGTGAGCAAGGTGCCGCTTCCGTTGACCTCGATGCCGCCACCTTCGAGCTCGAATCCGTATGAAAATTTCCGCATTCCGAGCGAAGCCGCAATCCTCGCGGGAATTTCATTGTCCAAGTTTGCGACAAATTTCCCGCCCCAGCCGTTGAAAATCCAGTCGGTGGCGGCGATTTCGCCCGTGGTGTCGTTTTTGACGAAGAGCGGGCCGTGGTCGCGGCACCACACATCGTTTGCGGGGTGGTCGAAAAATTCGACTTCGCGCATGTCGGCGCGGGCTTTGTCGAGAAAAATTTTCGCTTGGTGGCGGAGTTCTCCTGCCGCGCAATTGAGGCGCAGTTTTTCGTGGTGCGAAATTTCTGCGGCAAACGCCGAGTATTGCTCGAGAAATTCGGCGAAATGCCCCGGCCAGAGCTCGGGATTTGTCGGCCACGTGAGCCATATTGCCTCTTGCTTTTCCCATTCTGCGGGCATTCTGAAACCGAGGCTTTGTGGCGAATTTTTTGGAAGATTTCCCATGCGTGAACTTTCAAAAAAAAATTGAGATTGCGCAAAGTAATTCCGCATTGTTGCGGGCGCGGGCGGTTTTTCTTTTGCCCCGAAAATCGTCTTCACTCGCGGTGGAGGGCGTGCGACAATTGCGGGTTCACATGAGTGGCGGAAACGGAAATGGTGGCGGCGACAAGCCCTTCAAGTTGGTCTCGGAATTTCAACCGACCGGCGACCAACCGCAGGCGATAGACCTGATCACGCGCTCCGTGGAAATGGGCAATCGCTACCAGACTTTGCTCGGCGTGACGGGCTCGGGCAAGACGTTCACGATGGCGAATGTTATAAGCCGCGTCCAGCGCCCGACGTTGATAATTTCCCATAACAAAACGCTCGCCGCGCAGCTTTACTCCGAGTTCAAGCGATTTTTTCCCGAAAACGCGGTCGAGTATTTCATCAGCTATTACGACTACTACCAGCCCGAGGCCTACGTCCCCGCGACTGACACGTATATCGAGAAAGATTCTGCCGTGAACGACGATTTGGAGCGCCTGCGGATTGCGGCGGCGTCTGCGTTGCTCTCGCGGCGCGACGTCATCGTCATCGCCTCGGTCTCGTGCATTTACGGGTCGAGCTCGCCGGAGGATTTCAACGAGATGATGATTCCGCTGAAAGTTGGCGACAAAATGCGGCGCGACGAATTTTTGGAAAAGATGGTGCGCACGCTCTACAAGCGGAACGACGTCGAGCTCGTGCGCGGGAATTTTCGCGTTCGCGGCGACACGGTTGACGTCTTTCCGGCGGACCGCGAGACGGCGATTCGCATTTCGTTTTTTGACGATGAAATCGAGAGCATTCGCGACCTCGACCCTGTGACGGGGCGGGCCGGCGCGCGTTTCACGAAATACGATTTGTATCCATCAAATCAATACGTTACGCCGCAGGAAAAGCTCGAGCCGGCGATGGAAAAAATTCGCGCGGAGATGGAGGAGCAGGTCGCAAAATTTGAGCGCGAGGGGAAATTGCTCGAAGCGCAACGCATAAAAATGCGCACGGAGAACGACCTCGAAATGCTGCGAGAAACCGGATTTTGCTACGGCATCGAGAATTATTCCATGCACATCAGCGGGCGCACACCGGAGCAGAGACCGTGGTGCCTCATCGATTTTTTCCCGAAAGATTTTCTCGTTTTCATCGACGAATCGCACGTCACGCTTCCGCAGATTTACGGCATGTCGCACGGCGACCGCTCGCGCAAGGAGCGGCTTGTGGAGTTTGGTTTTCGCCTGCCGAGCGCGGTGGAAAACCGGCCGCTGAAGCCGGAGGAATTTGACGAAATAGCGAAGCAAATCGTGTTCGTTTCCGCCACGCCGGCGGCGTTTGAGCTGCAAAATTCCGCCGTTGTCGCGGAGCAGATTATCCGACCCACGGGCTTGCTCGACCCGACGATGGAAGTGCGCCCGATAAAGGGGCAAATTGAAGACGCGATTCGCGAATCGCTGGCGGCGATAGAGCGCGGCGAGCGCGTTCTCGTGACGACGCTGACGAAGCGCATGAGCGAAGATGTCGCGGAATTTATGCGCGAGCGCGGAATGCGCACGGAGTATTTGCACTCGGACATCGACGCGATCGAGCGCGTGGAAATCTTGCGGCGGTTGCGGCAGGGAAATTTTGACGTGCTCATCGGCGTGAACCTTTTGCGCGAGGGTTTGGACATTCCGGAGGCGTCGCTCGTGATTATTTTGGACGCGGACAAAGAGGGATTTCTGCGGAGCGAAACTTCGATTATCCAAACTGCGGGCAGGGCGGCGCGCCACGAGAACGGGCGCGTGATTCTCTACGCGGACGTGATGACGAAATCGCTGCAACGCGCGATCGCCGTTTCGCAAATCCGCCGCGAGCAGCAAATTGCGTTCAACCAAGAGCACGGGATTGTGCCGCGCGGAGTGCGCCGAAGCGTGCAGGAAAGCCTTTTGCCGCCTCGCGAAGAAGGCGACGGCATCTCCGAACTCGTGGCGGCGGAAAGCGGCGACGTGGAGACCGTGATTACCGAATTGGAAGAGGAAATGCTGGCGGCGGCGGACAATTTGGAATTTGAAAAAGCCGCTCTCTTGCGCGACCAAATCGCATTGCTGAAAAAAGCCAAGAGCCCGATTCCCGAAAAAAAGTATCCGGAGCCGGCGCGGAAAAAAACGCGGAAATCGAAGTCGCGCTAAATTGCGCTTGACTGCGGGAATGCCGCCGCGAGAGGAAAAAACATTTGTCGCAGTTTTGGCGAAGGTATAGAAAAGCCGAATATCGCGCGCCGGCGTCGGGCAATGGGGATTTCCCATGCTTTTCGCGGCGACGGTATTTCCCGAAAACATACAGTTAAATTAGCAACATTTTCTGCAATGAACGCTTCTCTTGTCGCAAAACAATTCGCGGTAGAAGGTTTCCTCGTCTCGGTCGATCCGTTCGGCTCGGGCAATATTAACGACACGTTCCGCGCCACGTTCCGGACGACTTTCTCCGAGATGAGATTCATCTTGCAACGCATCAGGAGAAGCGTCTTCCCCGAGCCGCAAAAAATTATGCGCAACATGCGCATCGTCACCGACGTTTGCCACCGCAAACTTCAAGAAATGGACGAGGAGGCGGACCGCATTTGGCAACTTCCCAAAATCATTCAGACAAAGGACGGGCAGGATTTTTATATTGACGCAGACGGTGAATTTTGGCGCGCGATTTCCAACATCGCCTCCGCCGTTTCCTACGAACAGGTGCAGAGCGTCGATCACGCGTTTGAGGCGGGAACTGTGCTCGGCTGCTTCCAAAACCTGATTAGCGACATTCCGTGCGAGAATCTCGAATACGTGATTCCCGGGTTTCACGTCACGCCGGATTATCTGAAGCAGATGGACGAGGCGCTGAAAACCTCCGAGGCGCAGAGCCTTTTGGAACACTCCCGCGAGGCGCGCGCGTGCCTGAGGCTCATCGAGGAGCGGCGCGATTTTTGCAGCGTGCTCGAAGACGCGAAAGCCGCCGGCAAGCTCACCCTGCGCGCGACACACGGCGACCCGAAAATCGCGAATATTTTGATTGACGAGACCACCGGCAAGGGCACGTGTATCGTGGATTTGGATACAATTCAGCCCGGGCTGGTGCACGCCGACATCGGCGACGCCGTGCGCTCGTGCTGCAATCCCGCCGGAGAAGACGCCACGGATCTCCACTCCGTTTTCTTCGACATGGAAATGTTTGCGGCGATATACAAGGGCTACATGCGCCACGCCAAGAAATTTTTCACCGAAGAAGACCACAAATATCTCTACGACGCCGTGAGAATTTTGCCATTGGAACTCGGTCTGCGCTTCTTCGCGGATTATCTCGCCGGAAACGTCTATTTCAAAACCCGCTACAAAGATCACAACTTGAAGCGCGCCCTCGTGCAGTTGCGACTGATGGAAAGCATAGAATCGCGGGAACAACAAATCCGGCGCGTCATCGGGTAGGGCGTTCCCGCGCGCCGAAATTTCGCAAGCCCCATGAGATTTCTCGCCGCCGTTCCGGAAGACGTTTCCGCGAGCTACATTCTCGCCGGAGTTCTCGGGCTTGTGTTTCTCGGGATTTTGTATTTCGGCTCGTGGCGGGGATATCGCGGCGGGGCAATCCGTTGCGTCGCGACGCTCATTTCGTTTGCAGTCGCGGTGTTTTTGGCGTGGCTCTGCGGAGTTCCGCTCGGCTTTGCCGTCCTCGGGAACTTTGGCGTTCCGTGGATTTTGCGCGGGCTCTTGGGAATGCTTTTCGTGGGCTGCCTCGCGTGCCTGATAACGTTCGCGGTTCTCTGGGCTTTTGGCCGCGGCGCAAATGAAGAAAGCACCGGCGAGCCTGTCGCGCCAATTCGAGGTGCTGTCGTCGGCTGCTGGACCGGGATTTTGGCTGTGGCGACGCTGCTGTTTCTCATCGCGGGCGCCGGCACGCTCGGCGAAACGCTGCTTTCCCGCCACGACAATGACGCGGATTCCTTTATGGCAAAGCTTTGTCGCGGCGCAATCGTGGCAAAGAAATCGGTCGCACTGTTGCCCGGGCTCGCTTTTGCCGAGACATGGAACCCGCTTCCCTCCGGCGCGGTGCGAAAGCTCGAAAAACTCGTCGTCGTGATGTCGAGGCCCGACACGGCGACGCGGTTCATCTACACGCCGGAGCTCCAATCCGTGATGACGCTCCCGAGTGTCTATCCCGTTTTCTACTCCGCAGACATTCAGGAAATGGTGCGCAATCGCGACATCGAGGGCTTGCTCGCAGACCCGCAAATCAACCAACTTCTCGACGACGAAGATGTGCAGCGCGCCGTCACGGAAATCGATTTTGAAAAAGTTCTCGACCAAATTTTGGCAGGAAAATTGAATAAAGATTGAAAAATATTTCGCGCGAAATTTTCCGAAAAATTTACTCAAAACACTAAATCTATGAAATCTCTCACATCATCCTTGGCATCACTTGCTGACGACATCGGGAAATTGGTTCTCAGAGTGTTTCTCGCAATCGCCATATTTCCGCACGGTGCGCAAAAGGTTCTCGGCACTTTTGGCGGCGACGGTCTGAGCGCGACGTGGACTTCGTTCACCGAAACGATGAAGATCACGCCCGTCGTTGCGGCGCTGACGATATTCGCGGAATTTCTCGCGCCGATTTTCCTCGCGTTCGGGCTTTTCACGCGCATTGCGGCGGCATTGCTTGCCGTAGTGATGGCGCTCGCCGCAAGCGCCCGCATGGACAACGGATTCTTCCTCAATTGGGACGGAGTGCAGAACGGCGAGGGCATGGAGTTTCACTTGCTCTTGGCGGGAACGGCGCTCGCGATTGTCTTGATCGGCGGCGGAAATTGCTCGCTCGACCGCTTTTTGCGCGGATATCGGAAAGGTGCTTCCGACAGCGATTCCGACGGCGAATAAGTGCGCGACATCCACGCGACAAAAAGCCCGCAGGATCTTGGTTTCATGCGGGCTTTTGCTTGAAAAAATGAATGGTCGGGGCGAGAGGATTTGAACCTCCGACCTCTTCGTCCCGAACGAAGCGCGCTAGCCAGACTGCGCTACGCCCCGACAACAAAAGAGTTCCGGCAAGGGAATATTTTTAATTCCTGCGTGGCAAGATTTTTTTTGAGAAAATCGCAAAAAGCTTGCGAGAGCTTTCTTAAAGCAGTTCGCTTGACCGAATGCAGATAGAGATTGCGCAACCCTTGGACATGCATTTGCACTTGCGCGACGGGGATATGTGCCGCCTCGTGGCGTCGCTGTCTGCTGCGGATTTTTCCGGCGCCGTGGTGATGCCGAACCTCGTTCCGCCGGTGGTCTCTGTTGCGGAAATGGAGGCATATCGCTCGCGGATTCTCGCCGCCGCCGGCGTTGGCGCAGATGTGTTCACGCCACTGATGACGCTTTTTTTCAAAAATCAAACGGCGGCAGAGCTCGAGGCGGCGCGCGCAAACCCCAACTTTTTTGCCTTGAAACTCTATCCGGCGGGCGCGACGACAAATTCCGATGGCGGCGTCGTCGATTTCAAATCTGCCGAGAAAACGTTCCGCGCGATGGAGGAACTCGGCATCCCGCTGCTCGTCCATGGCGAGACGCACGGCTTTGTCATGGATCGCGAGAGCGAGTTTCTTGCGACATACAGGCGCCTCGCGACAATGTTCCCGCGCCTGAAAATTTGCATGGAGCACATCACGACGGCGGCGGCGCTCGCGCTGCTCGGCGAGTTCGAGAATTTGTTCGCCACCGTCACGCTCCACCACCTTCTCATCACGCTCGACGACGTGGCTGGCGGAATGCTTCGCCCGCACCTCTTTTGCAAGCCGATAGCGAAGCGCCCCGAAGACCGCGACGCCCTCGCCGCCGCAGCTCTCGCCGGAAACCCGAAATTGATGTTCGGGAGCGATTCTGCCCCGCACCCGCTCGACAAAAAGGAGTGCTGCGGTTGCGCCGCCGGCGTTTTCACCGCGCCTCTCGCGTTGCCGGCGCTCGCGGAATTTTTCGCAAAAAATGACGCGCTGGAAAATTTGCAAAACTTCGTCGGCGGAAATGCGCGCCGGATTTACGGAATAAAATCGGCAAAAAAGAGCGTGATTTTGGAAGACGTGACGAGCGCCGTTCCCGAATTTTACGCAGGCTTCGGGCAGCGCGTCGTGCCGATGTTCGCCGGAGAAAAAATATCGTGGCGAGTGCGGGAACGCGTTTGTGCGTGATGCCGCCGAAATTTTGTTTTTTGAAAAAATCGAGATATGAAAAGGACTACAAAGAGCATTCGAGCCGCGAAGGGCGGGCAGCAAATCGTCTGCGTGACCGCATATGACGCGGTCACCGCGCGGCTTGCGACGCAGGCGGACGTCGATTTGATTCTCGTCGGCGATTCCCTCGGGAATGTGGTTTTGGGCTTTGACACGACTGTTCCCGTGACGCTCGACATGATGGTGCACCACACCGCCGCCGTCGCGAGAGTGAGGCCGGAAGCGCTTCTCGTTGCCGATATCCCGTTCGCGCTCGCGCACGACGATTTTTCCGCTCTGCTGAAATCCTGCGCGCGCCTCATGCAGGAGGCAGGCGCAGACGCCGTGAAAATCGAGGGCGGGGTTGCTCTCGCGCCGAAAATTGCGCGTCTGACCGCCGCCGGCATTCCCGTGATGGGTCACATCGGCTTGCAGCCGCAGCAAGTTTTGCAACTCGGCGGATACAGAAAATTTGGGAAAAACTCCGAGGCACAAAGAATTTTGGACGACGCACGCGCGCTCGAAGACGCCGGCGTTTTCGCCATTGTCGGAGAGGGAATGGCGCGCGAATGCGCCTCGGAAATCCGCGCAAAAATTTCTGTGCCGCTCATCGGAATAGGCAGCGGCGACGATTGCGACGGGCAAATCCTCGTAATGCACGATATTCTCGGGCTCACGGAAAACCCGCCCTCGTTCGCGAAACCCTTTGCAAATCTCACTCGGGCGGCGGTTGACGCTTTGTCGGCGTATCGCGATTCCGTGCGCGCTCGCGGGAAAAAATAGGATTCGGCGAAAATGAAAATAACGATTCTCGGAGCAGGGGCTTGGGGCTCGGCGATGGCGATTCACTTGAATCGCTGCGGGCAACGCGTCACGCTCGTGCCGAGGCGGGTGGAACACGCGCTCGAAATTGCGACGCGGCGGGAAAATGCCGTCTATTTGCCGCGAGTTTCGTTTCCGCTTGACATTCAAATTGCGTCAAATCTCGCGCCGGCGCTGATCGATTGCGAAGTCCTGATTTTCGCGTGCCCGTCAAAGGCTTTGCGCGAGACTGCCCGCCGCGCCAAAGCTTCGCTCGACGCCGTGCAGGCGCGGGCGGCAGGCGGAGCGTGCGCCGGCGGTTTGCGCATGGCGATAACGCTGTGCAAAGGCGTCGAGGCTGGGACATTTCTGCGCCCCGTGGAGGTGCTGCGGCAGGAACTCGTCGGCGTGCCCGCAGGGACGATTTCGGGCCCGACAAACGCGGCGGAAGTCGCGGCGGGAATGCCTGTCGCCGTCGTTCTCGCCTGCGCCGGTGCGTCTCCGGAAATTTGCAAAAAAATACAAGAAGAATTTAGCAACGACGCGTTTCGGGTTTATTTGTCCGGCGATGTCGCAGGCGTGGAACTTGGCGGAAGTTTGAAAAATATCTACGCGATTGCCTCCGGAATTTGCGACGGAATGAAGCTCGGCGCAAACGCGCGGGCGTCGCTGATCACGCGCTCGCTTGCGGAGATGTCGCGCATAGCCGTCGCGTTCGGCGGCAACGCGGAGACTGTGCGCGGACTCAGCGGCATGGGAGATTTGATCGCGTCGGCGACGGCGGATTGGTCGCGGAATCGCTCGTTCGGGCTTTTGCTCGGCAGCGCGGGCTTAGATGTCGCCCTCGGGAAAATGGAGGCGGGCGCCTCGGTCGTGGAAGGTTATTACGCGACGAAGAACTTTTTTGAATACGTGCGCAACAAAGGTGTTTCTGCGCCGATTCTCGAATGCGTCCACGCGATAATTTATGAAAAAAAATCTCCGCAGTTCGCAATCGCCGCACTCATGACGCGGGATTTAAAGGCGGAGTAAAGACAAAAATTTCCACGACAAACTTTCCAAATGGCGCGCGAAAATTCTCACTACAATCCCAATGTGGCGATTCGCAAATACGACGAAAGCGACATTCCGCAACTAATCGAGGCGGCGGGGAAAAATCCGCTCATCCTCGTGCTCGACGGGATTCAGGACCCGCACAACCTCGGCGCGATTTTGCGGACTGCGGACTGCGCGGGCGTCGCCTTTGTGGTCGTGACAAAGCGCCATTCCGCGCCCGTGACCGAGACCGTGCGGCGAATTGCCTGTGGCGGCGCGGAAAGCGTGCCCATCGTCCTCGCGAACAATCTCAGGAATACGCTTGACAAACTGAAAAAATGCGGCGTCTGGATTGCCGGTACCTCCGACCACAAAACGAGCAACTCGATTTACAACACGGATTTGAAGGGCTCGCTCGCAATCGTGATGGGCGCGGAAGGCGAGGGAATCCGCCACCTCACAGGCGAAACCTGCGACTTTCTCTTCCGCATCCCCATGCTCGGCAACGTCCCGTGCCTCAACGTCTCCGTCGCAACAGGCGTCTGCCTCTTCGAAGCCCTGCGCCAACGCGGCGTCCGTTAGCCACCACCAACCCCCACCACCATGCCGCCTGTGGGTTAGTGGTGGAATTTGGGTTGGTGGTGAGATTCGGGTTGGTGGTGAGATTTGGGTTAGTGGTGAGATTTGGGTTAGTGGTGGGGATTGGGTTAGTGGTGGGGAACAAGGTCAGGCGACGCACAACGAACACACTCCCTCACCACTATCGTGGTCCCCTCCCGCTAACTTAGCGGGAGAATCGCGCATTGCGTACGCGAATTGTTGCCACCACCAACCCTTCGCGACAAACCCACCCACCACAAAACCTATACTTTACCACAATCCCAGCCTACCACCACAGACCCAAACTTCGCCACCAACCCATTTTCCACCACCAACCCGCGTTGCTGCGGCGGGTGCTTAGAACGAGAATGTGACGCCTACGTTGGCGCGGTGGTTTTGCTCGCCGGCGCGGATGGTTGCGGTGTAGCCGCCGAAGAGGCTGATTTGGTTTGTGATTCGGTAGTTGAGAAATGCACCCATTTCGACGCCGAATCTCTCGTTTTCGTGCGAGGTCACGGAGACGTGGGAGTTTGTCGAGCTCTCGTAGGCGTCGATCGAGTATGTTTTGTCGCCGAGGTCCAAGAGCGCGGCCGCGCGCATTGTTATTTGCAAATCGTTGATCGGGAGAAATGCCACGCTGAGGCCGAGTTTCCCGCGGAATGCGAGGGCGTCGCCCGAATCGAGCGAGAGATGTTCTGTGTAGCCGTTGGCGGGAGATTTTTCGCTGAAGCTTCCACTGCGCGTGTAAACGGCTTCCGCGCTGTAATACGGGCGAATTGCCAACCATGTCTCGGGCGCGAGCGTGACGCCGTTGTCCCACAACAAACCGATTTGCCACGAGTTGATATCCGCGTCGAGACCCTCGCGCTTTGAGTCGTGCCACCCCAAGCTTCCCGCGAGGGCGAGCGTGAAGTCGATGGTGTTGGAGTAGCCCAAATACAGCATGAGGTCTGTGGCGTTCGTCGTGATTTTATGCGAATTTGAGCCCGAGTGTTTCATCGTGCCGAACTCGTATTGGAGTGCGCCGCCGATTTCCCACGACTTTGCAAATGTCAACGAAGAGCCGCCCATGATGCCGCCGAAATCCGATTGGTAGCTCGGGTTTTCACCGTCGGCGGAGACGCGCGAGTGCTTGTATTGCCCCTGCACCCAGGAATTGTAAACGAAGGTTTCGAGCGTCTTGAGGTAGTCGCCTGGCTTTCCGTCATCGACGACCTGCGGAACTTCCGCGTCGGGATTGTTGCGGCGTTGGTTTTCGACGTAGTTCCGCATGTAGCGCGAGGCCTTGCCGGTGTTGTCGAAAATCTGCGGCTCGATGGAACTCGCGGCTCTGCGAACTATCGCGGTCTCCATGAAATCGTAGGTTCGCAAAACATTTTCGTGGAGCAAATCCGCGTAGAGCGTCGTGCGATAGTCTCTGCCTTCGAGCCCGAGATAGACGTATGCCTGAATGTTGTCGTTCCAGACAATTCGGTCGGCGAGATTCACCGACGCCGTGTTTTTGATATTGACACCGTCGAGTTGACCTTCCTCCAAGCCGACGAGCGCGGTCAGAGTTTCGCCCGCCCTCATCGCCGAGGTGTTGAGCTCAATCGTTCCTGCCGAGAGCGAAACGGCGCCCGGCGTGCCGGAAATTTCCGAGAAATCCACCACCGCGCCCGAAGCGACGGAGAGCGTGCCGGTCGTCGTCAGCGTAAACGTGCTTCCCTGCGCGAATGTCAAGCTTCCATTCACGGTAATCGTGCCGGAATTTTCGATGGCGCCGCCGAGCCGCACCGCGCTCCCGACGTTGATGTTGCCGGAATTTGTCCACGAGCCCGCGCTGACATAAACATTGTCGGAGACAGCGATCGTGCCGTAGTTCTTTATCGCGCCCGTAATGGTCGTGCCGGTCGTGGTGTTTGTGAAAGTCAGCGTCCGCGCCTCGGCGACAGTGACGTTTCCGTCGATCGTCTTTATGCCGATTTTGCCTTGACCAGAGACGTCGCCGACGAGCGTTCCCTCGCCGTTGAGAGCCGCGTAGATCGCGCTGCCGAGCACGATGTCGGCGACAAGCGTCGTAGATTCCGTGATTTCGAGAGGCCCCGCAACAGAGACGCTGTTTATAGTCTCGCCCGCGTCATAGTCGCCGGCGTCCGCATTGTTGTCGCCGGAATCGCCGGAAGAATCGTCGCTTTCTGCCGCCACAATCGCGATGCGCGCAGTCTCCACGCTGCTGTCGTTGTTGTCGCCACTATCGTCGCTTCCCGAGCCCGAGTCGGTGGTGGCGTTGTCGCCACTGTCACTGCTGTCTCCGGAATCCGTGCTGTCGTCGGTTGTCGTGTCGTCGCCTTCGTCATCTTCGTCGCTTGCATTTGGATCCACGACGACTTTGAAAAATTGATTTGCGCCCGCCTCGCCGAGCGTTGCGCCCGCCCGCGCGACGGTGAGGTCGTAGAGCGTCAGCGGATTTTCCTCCGAGGTCTCGGGCGCGAGCAGGGTGCCTCCGCTGATGTAAACATATTTGTAATCAATGCCATTGTTGCCGAGCGAGACAGTTGCCGAGTTGGAAATGGAAATGCCGCTCGCAACCGTGATGCCCGACGCAATCGAGAACGCGCCCGCAACATACTCGCCCGTGTCTTCGTCGTAGTAAGAATTGAAGGCGATCGTGCCGTCTTCTTCCGCCTCGTCCAAGAAAACGATGGTGCCCGTGCCCTCGAATTTGCATTCCGTTTCGGCGTCGGGGTTTGTGGTGGCGATTGTCTCGACGTAAAGCGTCGTGTTGTTGTCAAGCGTTATTGTGCCGGAATCTTCGACGTCGATTTCCGCAACAGAGAGCGTGAGCGTCCCCGCGCTTTCACCGTCGTCGGAGCTCGCGACAACGAAGCTCAGCGCCGGCGCAGTCGAATCGTCTGCCGCCAAGACGAGTTTGGAGATTTCGAGCGAAACGGCATTGTCGCCGGAGTCCGCGTCTGCGTCATCTTCGTCGCCGGAGACGATTATCGCGGGCGTGGAAAATTCCACATTGCCGAGCACGCGCAGCGCGCCCGAGATTGTTGTGGCTCCGGAGATTTCCGAGCTCGTGCCTGCGTGGAAATTCAGCGTCCCCGCGTCGTCCACCGCCACAGTCGCGCCGGAGAAATTCATCGCGCCACGGACATCGACGTCGCCCGCGATCGTCATCTCCGCGAAATTCCCGAGCGTCGCGTCGGATTCAATCGTGAGCGTCGCACCGCTCGCGACAACAACGCCGGAAATCGTCGTCCCCGACAGCGAGAATCCGCTTTGCAAAGTTGTGTTGCCCGCGCCAAACGAGAGCTCGAAATTCCCGCTCTCGACCTCGACGACGTTCGCGCAGCCCCAGACAAAGTCGCCGCCGGCGTCGTCTTTTGACAAAGAAAATCCGGCGTCTCCGGTCAGCTCGACCGTGATCGGGTCGAGAATTTTCACCGTCTCCGCGTTGCTCCGCGTCGTTGTGGTGTTGCCGTCGTCGTCCGTTTCAGTCGTGAAATCTGCGCCTGCGGAAATCACGATTGCGACGTTGGAATTTGAAGTTTCCGCCGTGCCGTTGCCCACGGAAATGCCGCTCGCGCTTTGCTCGCCGGCGACGGAAATCGTGTTGCCCGAAATCTCCGTGCTGCCGGAAATCGTCAGCGTCGTGTCGAGCGTTCCCGACGCGTCAAGATAAATCGCACCGCCCGCCGCAGTTCCGCTTCCCGCGACGCTCGCGGAGTTGCCCGTTATTTTGACGTTGGAAAATTCGTGGTTGCCGCCCGCCAAGTAAATTGCGCCGCCAAACGCCGAGCCGGTGTCGGAATCGCTCGTCGCGACGCTCGCAGAGTTGCCGGAGATTGTTGTGGCGGGCGCGATGTTGCCGTTGGCGTCGGTCGTTGCCGTGCCCGAGATTTTTGTCTCGCCGTTTTGCGAAAAATAAAATCCGCCTGCTGCGACAGCGGAATCGCCGTTTGCCGTCGCGGAATTGTTGTCAAAGGCAGACGTCGTCACGGAATCGCTCACGAATGTGCCCGACGAGTAAATTGCGCCGCCTGCGGCAATTGCTCCGGTGGAATCCGAGCTTCCCGCCGTCGCGGAATTTCCCGAAAAGGCGAGCGAGCCCGAGCCGCGAATCTCGATCGTGCCCGTAGAATAAATTGCGCCGCCTTGCGCGAGCGTGCCGCGCGACGTCGCGGAATTGTTTGTCAAGGAAAATGTCGCGTTGTCGCCGGCGTCGTCGAACAGCACGGAGATAAATCCGCGCGAGAAGATTGCGCCGCCTTGCGCGATGCCTGCGGTGGCGCCGTTTGAATCAGCCGTGAGCGATGTCAAGTTTATTTTTCCCGAGCTTTGGTACACCGCGCCGCCTTGCGCGCGGCCCGTTGCTGCGTCTGCGACCGTGGCGGAATTTCCCGAGAACGACAGCGTCCCCGCCGCGAAATTTCCGCCCGAGACGTATAGCGCGCCGCCTTGCGCATAGTTGTAGGTGCCGCCCGCCGCAGTCGCCGAGTTGCTCGCGAATGTCGCGTCTGCGAGCGTTATCGTGCCGGAAGAATAAATCGCGCCGCCGCTCGCGGACACGGTCAAATCATCGTTGCCATCGTCGTCCTCGCCACTGTCGGAGCTCGCCGCCGAGCTTTGCGCGGAAGCAGAATTGCCGGTGAACGTTGTCGTGCCCGCGAACGTGAGAGAGCCCGCAGATTTCACCACGATCGCGCCGCCTTGCGCGTAGAGATCTTCCGCCACCGACGACGTTGCTGCCGCCGAGTTGCCGGCGAATGTCGCGATTGTTGCGCCCGCCTCAGTCGCGGAAAATGTCTGCGTCCCGCCCGATTGGAAAATTGCGCCGCCTTGCGCAGTCGCGCCTGTTGCGGTGTTTTGCGAAAATTCCACGCTCGCCTCGGTGGAAAATTCCATGGTGCCGCCGGATTGGTAAATCGCGCCGCCGCTCGCAGTTGTCCCCGTGGCGACGCCATTGTCGCCACCACCGTCTGCACTGTCGCCACCGTTGTCATCGCTTTCGTCGTCGGTGGTGGTCGCCACCGTGGCGGCCTCGGCTCTGTTGCCGGAGAATTTCCACGCGCCCGAGCCCGCAGTTATCGCGAGCGTGCCGTCGGTTTGGAAAATCGCGCCACCTTGCGCCTCACCACCGTTTCCCGCAGCGGCGAAGTTCTCGGAAAATTCAACCGGGTTGGTGGTGGAGGAAAAATTTGTCGTGCCCGCCACAATCGCGATTGCACCGCCGCGCGCCGTGGCATTGTCGCCGGCATTTGCGCTGTTTTTCGTGAAGTTTGTTGCGCCGGAAAAATCGAAGTTGGTGGTGGTGCTATCGCCGGAAACGTAGATTGCGCCGCCGCTTGCGAACGTGCCTTCCGCCATTGTGGTGGCGGCATTTTCGGAAAATTCCAAGGTTGCGGCGGAGTTTGGCGACGAGAGCGAAAATGCCCCGCCCACCGCAGCAATCGCGCCGCCACCGGCCTCGGGGACGTATGTTTCCGAGGTCGTGACGGTGCCGTCGGAATCGGTCTCCGTGTATTCCTTGATTTCGCCCGACGCCACGACATTGTTGCCGGAAAACGCGAATGTGCCCGCAGCGGAAAATGTCGCGTCGTCGCCGTACGACGCTATCGCGCCGCCGAACGCGGACGAGCCGTCGCCCGTCGCAACTGCGGAGTTGCCGGAGAATTTCGCCGTCGAGAACGTGGAATTTTCGGCGTCGGAAAGAATTTCCACAAGCGCCTCGGAGTAAATTGCGCCACCGTCTGCCTCGGAAAATTCGCCCGCGCTTTCGGCTCTGTTGCCGGCGAACGACAGCGTTGTCCCCGCCTCGAAAGTCATCCGCGCGTAGTTGCTCGCAGCGAGCGCGCCACCGACGGAGTTGTTGCCCGCCGCCGAAGCCAAATTGTCCGTGAACGACATCGTGCCGCCCTTCGCGATAAACTCGCCACCATAAACAAAAACCGCGCCGCCGCCCGCTGCGCCCGCCGCGACAGACTTGTTGCCCGAGAACTCCAACGTCGTGCCCGCGTTCGCAACAAAGCCGAAAATCCCGTATGTGGCGTCGGATTGCGCGTCATACGCCACGCCGGTGCCGTCAGAGGAATATGTCGAGTTGACAATATAGACCGCGCCGCCCATCGCGTTTGCCGCCACCGATTCCGATGTGTTGCCGACAAAAGCAATCGTGCCCGAGCCGCGCAGCGTCAGCGTTCCCGAGAGATAAAGCGCGCTGCCGCCCGCGCTCAAATCGAGGTCTGTCGTCGTGGTCGTGGTGGTTTCCTCGCCGGTCTCCTCGTCTGTTGTCGTCGTGGTTTCCGTTATCGTGAGCGTTGCGCCATACGCCGTTATGCCCGAGAACAAAATGTCTCCGGCGGACGAATCGAAGACGAGCGTGTCCGAGATTGTTGTCGAGACGATTGCGCCGCCGATTGAGCCGAAACTCGTCGTCGTGACGGCGGAGAAAAATCTGTCGGAAAACGTCGTGTCGCCGTTGATGATCAGCGTGCCTCCGACAATGGTGAATGCGCGGCCGTCGGCAGTGGAAAGCTCGTCGGCTGTCGCCGTGTTCGCGCCCGCCACCGTGATGTTTTCCACGTAAATCGGGCTCGTGTCCGTGAGCCACAACAAATCGCCGTTGCCGTTTGTTGTCAGCGTCGTGTTGCCGGAACCGTTGCCGGAAATTGTGAAGTTTGTTGCGACGGGCTCGATCGTGAGATTGTCGCCGGTGTCGGAATCGGTTTCCGGCGGCGGGTTCACCTGAATTGTGAAATTTTCGGAAATTTTTAAAGTCGCGCCATCGTTGTTGTTTTCAACGGCGAGAGCCTCGCGAAATTTGTCTGCGGTGGAGATGTTTATCGTTGCTGCTGCGGAATCGCTCTCGTCTGCGAATGTCGTTGTCGCGATTGTTGCGGCGGCGAGCAGAGCTATTTTTGTGAGCGGCGTTTTAATCTTTGCGGGAAGGCTCATTTTGAAATTTCGAGATGGCTGAGCGTTAAAAGTAAATGCGCAAGTTTAGAGACTTGACCCGTCGCCGCAAATTATTTTCCACAACAATCATCGTCCGCCATGGGAGTTGGTGGTGGGGAAATGGGTTGGTGGTGGGACTTGGGTTGGTGGTGAGGAAATGGGTTGGTGGTGGGGAGCGGAGTCAGGCGACGTACAACGAACACACTCCCTCACCGCTATCGCGGTCCCCTCCCGCTAACTTAGCGGGA
>JAJPZB010000145.1 GCA_021204635.1 Opitutia bacterium
TCCCGCTAAGTTAGCGGGAGGGGACCACGATAGTGGTGAGGGAGTGTGTCCGTTGTGCGGCGCCTGACTTTGCTCCCCGCCACCAACCCAAATCTTACCACTAACCCAAGTTCCACCACCGACCCGCAACTGTGAGGGACGTTGGTCCCGAACAAATTCGTGTGACAACAATCGTGGTACTCTGCCGCCACCACCAACCCCGATCTCGCCACCAACCCCGATCTCGCCACCAACTCAGATTTCACCACCAACCCAAATTTCCACAACGATCTCCGCGTAGCAATTGTCGCGGGCTGCAAAAAAACAGCGTTGTCGCAGGGAGTTGCGATAACGCCGTTTGTTGTGGGCTTTGTGGTGGATTATGCGCCGAGTTCTTTTTTGACCTCGATGAATGCGGCGAGAGCTTTTTCGAGGTCGGCGCGAGTGTGACCGGCCGTTATTTGCGTGCGGATACGCGCTTTGCCTTTTGGGACGACGGGGTAGAAGAAGCCCGTCGCGTAAATGCCTTTTTCGAGGAGGCGGCGCGAATATTCCTGAGCGAGCCGCGCGTCGCCGAGCATTATCGGGACGACGGGGTGCGTGCCGGGAACCACGTTGAATCCTGCTTCTGTCAGGCCTGCGCGCCAGAACTTTGTGTTTTCCTGAATGCGTTTTACGAACGAGGGATCGTTTTCGAGAAGTTCCAAGGCTTTGAGCGCGCCGCCCACGATTGCGGGGGCTATCGAATTTGAAAACAGGTAAGGACGGGACTGCTGGCGGAGGAGTTCGATGATTTCTTTTCTGCCGGAGGTGAACCCGCCGGAGCCGCCGGAAATCCCTTTGCCGAGCGTCCCCGTGATGACGTCAACGCGATCCATCACGCCCCAATATTCGTGCGTGCCGCGACCTGTTGCGCCGAGGCAGCCCGTGGAGTGGCATTCGTCGAAGCCCACGAGCGCGTCGTATTTGTCGGCGAGATCGCAAATTCCTTTCAGGTTGGCGATAACGCCGTCCATCGAGAACGAGCCGTCGGTGAAAATCATGACGTTTTTGGCGCCCGCCGCGCGCGCTTCTTTGAGCTTCGCCTCGAGGTCTGCCATGTCGTTGTTTTTGTAGCGATAGCGTGTTGCCTTGCAAAGCCTGACGCCGTCGATGATCGAGGCGTGGTTGAGTTCGTCGGAGACGATGGCGTCGCCTTCTTTGAGCAGGCATTCAAAGAGACCGCCGTTTGCGTCGAAGCATGCTCCGTAGAGTATTGTGTCTTCGGTTTTGAGGAATTTGGAAATCGCTGCTTCGAGTTGTTTGTGAATCGTCTGCGTGCCGCAAATGAAGCGGACGGAGGCGCAGCCGAAGCCGTATTTGTCGAGAGCCTCGTGTGCGGCTTTGATTACTTCGGGATTGTCTGCCAAGCCGAGGTAGTTGTTCGCGCACATGTTGATGACTTCGCGACCATCTTCGAGGCGAATGCGCGCCGCTTGCGGCGACGCGATGACGCGTTCGTCTTTGTAGAGACCGGATTCGCGAATTTCCGCGAGCCGCGATTTAGCTGTTTCTATATAGCCTTTGTATGACATGGATTTTTCCGATTTTTAGGTTGAATTTTTGAGATTTTTCTCCGCGCATAACTTTCGCGCAAACACAAAATCAAAGTGGCGCGAGGGTCTCGCAGACTTTGTCAATCAAAAAACCTGGCGTTGACGCCCCCGCCGTTACGCCGACGACGGCGTATCGCGACAATGCGGCGAGATCGAGTTCGTCCGGAGTTTCAATGTGGAAGCAGGGCACGCGCTGGCGCTCCACGAGACCGACGAGCTTTATCGTGTTTGCGGAGTGCCTGCCGCCGATGACGATGACGGCTTCTGCGCCTGCCGTCACGAGCGCGGGCACGTCGCCTTGTCGGTCTCTCGTGGCGCGGCAAATCGTGTTGAACACGAGTGCGTCGGGGAAGCGCGTCGTGAGCGCAGCCGCGAGTTTTTCAAATTCGTCAACATACATCGTGGATTGCGAGACCATGCATATTTGCGATTCGCCGGCGGGCAGGGCGGCGATGTCGTCGAGCGTTTTGACCACAAAGCTCTTTCCGGCGGCGTGGCCAAGTATCCCGACAACTTCGGGATGCTTGGGATCGCCGAACACGACAACAGTGTATCCTTTTTTTGAATACGTTTTTACTTTTCCCGCGATTGCGGCGACGTCGGGGCATGTGGCGTCGCGAAACTCCATGCCGAGGCTTTTCAGATATTCTCGGCGCTGCGGCGTGACGCCGTGGGCGCGAACGATTATCACGGATTGTTTTTTTTCGTCGGGAGAAAGTTCGACGGTGAGTTCGCCTCTGTCACCGCTGCTTTTTAGCTCGCGGACACCTTCGCGGGCGAGTTCTTCCATCATTTGATTGTTGTGAATGAGCGGACCGTCTGTGAAGACGTGGGCTTTTCCGAGGTGCGCGTATTTTCGCGCGATTGTGATTGCCCGCTCGACGCCTCGGCAAAATCCTGCGCTTTTCGCTCTCAGAATTTTCATTTTGTTGCGCGCGTTTTCGCGGGACGCGTGGGTTTTGGCTGCGCCTTTTTTCGCGGATTTCGCTTTGTGGCGGGGAGATTGTTGCGGCGAGATTTGGGTTGGTGGCGGGCGTTTGTTGCGCGCTTTGTGGTGAGCTTTGCCGGCGATTTTCCTGTTTTTGCAAAAGAGTGCTTTTTGTTGCGGCGGCGTTCTGCGAGTTCTTGCGAGATGGTGGTGAGGCGTTTGCTCGGGATCTTGGAAATATTTGCAAAATGCAGGCGAAGAATTTCCGAAACGCTCTTTTTGTTTCGCTTCGCGAGTGCGGCAATTTTTGCAAACGATTCCGGCGCGACGCGGAGAGAAATCTGCGTTTTGTCGCGCTTGGCGGGCTTGACGAGTTTTTCGTCAACTTCATCGACAACAGCGCGGAGAAGTGCGCTCAGCGTCCTGAATCCGTATTTTCTGCGAATTTTTTTTGCTTCCGAGATTGCAGAATCGGGGAGGACGAACGTCACGAGCTTTTTTGCGGATTTCATTTCGTATGCAAAGTTTAACTACGACTCGAAGATGGCGCGAGCGTAGTTTTCCACCGAGAATGGTTGCAAGTCTTCGGGTTGTTCGCCGAGGCCGACGAAGTATATCGGGATGTGCAGTTCGCGCCAGATCCCCACGAGCGCGCCGCCGCGCGAGGTGCCGTCGAGCTTCGTGATGATTAAGCCCGTGAGGTTGAATGCCTCGTGGAAGATTTTTGTTTGCTCTATGGAGTTGGAGCCGAGAGTGCCATCGACGACGAGCCAACGGTGGTGCGGGGCTTTTTCGTCGATTTTTGCGACGACGCGCGAGATTTTTTTCAGCTCTTCGATGAGGTGCTTTTTGGTGTGGAGGCGGCCGGCGGTGTCGAGAATCGCGACGTCGCGCTTGCGTGCGCGCGCCGCCTGGACCGTGTCAAACGCGACAGCTGCGGCGTCCGCGCCATGCCTTCCCGGGACGAGGTCGATTTTCAGGCGCTGTGCCCACTCCGAAATTTGCTCATTCGCGGCTGCGCGAAAAGTGTCGCACGCGCCGAGGATTACGCTTTTCCCCGCCTGCGTCATGCGGAATGCGAGTTTGGCGGCGGTCGTCGTTTTTCCCGCGCCATTGACGCCTACGAGCGCGATTACCTCCGGGAAATTTTCCTGCGTTTCCGGAAGTTTTCCTTCCGCGCCGGCGAGCATTTCCGTGAGAATTTTTCTTCCAATTTCGGCGGCTTCTTTGCCGTGCAGTTCTTTGTTTTTTGCGTACGCGGTTTTTATTTCCGAGATGATCGCGTCCGAGGTTTCAACTCCGAAATCGGCGCCATACAAGGCTTCTTCGAGTTCCTCGATTGTTGTGGCGTCAAGTTTTTTTGAGAAAATTCCGCCGAGTGCACCGAAGAGACCTGCGGTTTTTTTGAATCCGTTTTTGAATTTTTGGAAAAACGAGGCGAACATTTTTGCGGGTTTGTTGTGCGTTGTCTCTGTCGTGGAGGCGTTTGTTGTCGCGCTATTTTTGCGGGGCTCGCAGCGGGCGAGTTAGGCATTTTTTCACAGCTTCCAAGATGCCGTTCACGAATTTGTGCGAATCGTCTGTCGAGTAGATTTTCGCGAGCTCAATGGCTTCATTTATCGAGACGACGGGCGGGATGTCCGTGCGGTAGAGCAATTCGTAGATTGCGAGGCGCAAAATCGCGAGGTCGCAACGCGCGATTCTTTTTATCTGCCAGTTTTGCGCGGCGTCGGAAATAGTTTCATCTATGCGCGTCAGGTTTTTGAGCGTGCCGGTGATGAGAGATTCCGCGAACGCGTAAAATTCGCGCGAGTTGCCGCGTTTGTCGGTGTCGGCGAATGCGAATTGCGGCTCTCCCTCGTCGTCATCGGCTGTTTTTGTGTTGTTGCTTTGGTTGACGGAAAAAAACTCATACAACTCGTCGGCGAGGTCGCCGTGGGTCGATGTTTCTCCCCACGCGTAGAGGAATTGCATGGCGGCAATTCTGTTTTGCCGCCGCTTTGTCACGAAGCCTTTGCCGCGAATTTTTTTTTCGACTTTTTTATTTCCTGCGTCCTGCTCCGGCATCTTAGTTCCTGTGAAAAGGTTTTCTGGAATCGCCGAAAAAGTCGTTGTTGTCGCCATCATCGT
>JAJPZB010000009.1 GCA_021204635.1 Opitutia bacterium
ACCCAACCGTCACCACCATCCCCTCCGAAAAATCCCCGCCACAAACTCTCACCACCAACCCAAATCTCACCACCAACCCAACCGCCACCACTAACCAGCAGTGGGCGCTCTGTGGTGGCTACTTGGTGGCGAGGTCCATGAAGCGGCGGATTGCGGGCGTTACGGGGTAGCCTTTTCTGACGATTGCGGAGACGGTGCGCGAAATTTTTTGGTCGCGCAGCGGCAATGCCACGAGTGTGCCGGCAGAGATTTCCCTCCCCACGGAATATGCGGGCACGATTGCGACGCCGGCGTTTATTTCGACGGCGCATTTCAAAATTTCCACGTTGTCGAAAAATTTTGCGGGTGTGCAGTCGATGTTTCCCGCCTTAAAAATCTGTTCGATTTGTCGCCGCAGGAAAACGCTTTCCGAGTAGCTGAAAAACGGGAATGTCGCCAGCTCCGCGAGCGAGGTGTCGCGCTGTCGCGAGATCGTGTTTGCAGGCGCGCAAATTGCGACGAGCGGTTCCTCGTAGAGCGGGAACATTTCCTCCGAGCGCGAATGTCTGTCGCCCGAAATTATGCCGAGTTCGACGCTGCCGCCGGCGACTTTCTCGACGACGCCGGACGCCGTGTCATAGCACACGGAGAGCGAGACCTTCGGGTTTTCCGCCATGAATTTCCGCATCACTCGAGGCAGCACATTCACGCCGACGGAATAAACCGCCGCGATTTTCAGCGTGCCCGCTACGACATTTTTCGCGTTTTGCAGTTCGGATTTCGTCCGCAAAAATTGCGTGTAAATTTCGCCCGCGCGCTTTTGGAAAATCTGCCCTTCGGGCGTGAGCGCAAACTTCGCGAGCGTCCTGTCGATGAGGCTGAATCCGAGATTTTTTTCGAGCGCGGAAATCAGGTTGCTCACGGCGGGTTGCGTCATGCCGTTTTGCTCCGCCGCCTTGGAAAAACTTCCCGAGGCGGCGAGGTCGCAGAAAATCTTGAGCGACGAAATTCTGGGCGAAAAATTCTTCGCCGCAGAATTTTCTTGCAATGACGATTTCACGACAACGCGCAGTCGCAGGAATTATTCTTCCTGCGATTTTTCCTTCGCCGCAGTTTCTTCTTTTGCCGCAGCTTCTTCCTTTGTCGCGGCTTCTTCTTTCGCGTCGTTGGCGAGGAACTCAGCGACCTCGAAAATCCGCGAGTATGTCGGCGACGTCAGCGAAATATTCATCTCGCTTCCCTTGTTCGCAATATCAACTCCGGAAAGAAATTCGAGCATGATTTCGTTCTTTTTCTCGTCCGCCGGCGGGCGCGGTTCGCCATTCTGCGGCGGCATCGTCAGCAAAAGCTTCGTGAATGTAACCAGTTGCGTGAGGCGTTGCGCAGATGATTTCGCGAGTTCATCTGTCGCGAATTTGGAATTTGACAGCACGTAAAGCGCGGATCCTTCTCCCGCCGGCACATCGCCCGCAATGGCGGAGACATTCGAGATCCCGCCGGCGTCGCCGCTGATGTCGCCAATTTTTTTGCACATGGCTTCGTCGGCGCTCACGCGCAAAAATTCCTTGACATTTTCGGGAACGCCTGCCGGCGCAGCAGGCACGGTGGCGGATTTTTTTGCGTCATATGCCGCTATCTGCCCTTTCAAAATCTCGACCACGGAATTGGCGTCATCGCCCTCCTTCGGATTTGAGATCACGCCTATCAAATGCCCCTTTTCGAGGAAGACGATCGCGGAATCGTCCTTGCAAACAGCCACATTGCAGTTCTCGGCATCGCCTGCTGCTGCGTCAATTTTCACGCGAACAGAATTCACGCGATAAATTGTCCTGCCCCCAACCTCGATTTTTTCCAAAGTATCATTGGAAAACTTCTCCAGCATCTCATCTTCCTCAAAATTGCCGCGCATCGAAACAACGGCGGGCGTCTCATCGTTGTCGAGTACCTTTATCGCGACAGCGATATCTGAGACTTTTTTGAACCATTCCTCAGCCAATTCCGCTTTTTTTTGCTGCTCGGCGTCATCTTGTTTCTTGGCGAAATCCAAGCCCATCGTCACGAGATTGGAATCGCGCAACACGTCAATGTCGAAATATATGAGTGCATCTGCGTCGTCGGGCATACCGCGCAAAGCGGTGGAATCAATGGGGGCTGCGAAAAGCGTGCCCGCGCAAACGAGGGCGGCTGACGAGATTGCTATTTTTTTAATAAAATTATTGTCCTTCATGCGCGGGAAAGTTGTCAGATATAAAACGCCGGCGCGAGAGTTTTTTGTTTGGCAGGCGCGATTTCTTGCGCGAAGCCCCCGTTTGTCGCAGACTTGGTGGAAAATCTCATTTTTCTAATGAAAAAAGTTTTAATTCCGACAAAGCTCGACAATGTCGCGAGCAAAATGCTCTCTGCCTCAAACTACACGGTTGTGCAAGACACGGACACGCCGATCGAGGCGCAGGTTTCCGCCAATCCCGATGCGGAAATTCTCATCGTGCGCTCTGAAAAAGTTTCGCAGGAAATCATCGACGCGCTCCCGAAACTCAGGCTCGTGGTGCGCGCCGGAGCAGGCTTTGACAACATCGATATCGCGCACGCGCGCAAGAAAAACATTGACGTGATGAACACGCCGGGCGCCAACGCCAACGGCGTCGCAGAAGAAGTTGTCGCGATGATTCTCGCGTGCTTCCGCCACATCGTGCCCGCAGAAATTTCCACTCGCGCCGGCAAGTGGGAAAAGAAGAAATTCATGGGCAGAGAATTGACGAAAAAGACGGTCGGCATCGTCGGCCTCGGCAACGTCGGGAAACTGCTCGCAAAGCGACTGCAAGGCTTTGAGACGACGCTGCTCGGCTACGACCACTTTCTCGCGAAGCAGCGCGCGATAAACATCGGCGTGACGCCCGTGACGCTCGAAGAAATTTTCGAGGAATCCGATGTGATTTCGATCCACGTCCCCGGCGACGCGGGAACGCAGAAATTCATAGGCGAAAACCTGCTCGCGCGAATGAAAGAAGGCGCGATGCTGATAAATTGCTCGCGCTACGGGATTGTCGATGAAGACGCCCTCGCGAGACTGCGCGCGGCGGGAAAGAAAATCATCTACGCGACGGACGTTCACCCCAAAGATGTCGCGGGCGAAAAGCCCTCCGCCGCCGTTGCGGACTTGATTCTGCCGCATCTCGGCGCGAACACGAAAGAGGCAAATTTCACGGCGGCAAAGCGCGCAGCGGAAGAAGTTGTCGCGTATTTTGAGAACGGCGACACCTCGTGCGTCGTGAACGCGGAAATTCCGCTCGGGCTCAATCCGATGCAGCTTCGCCTTGCGAAAATGCTCGCCGCGATCGCGCGAAATTTTGGCGGGAATTCGCCGATTCGCCGCGTGGAATGCACGTTCTCCGGCAGCCTGCGCACGTTCCGCAAATGGTTCCCGCCAAAGCTCCTTGAAGGGCTTTTGCCCGAGGCGGAAAAAGGGCTGCCTCCGACGCTCGCGGAAGTGTCGCTGAAAGAACACGGGATTTCATATCGCGCGAAAGAGCCGCTCATCGGGAACGTCGAAGAAGATTCGATTTTGCTCGAAGTTTTCACAGAGGGAACAGACGGCACGCACGCAACTGTCGCGGTGCGCGGCATCGTGGCGGAAGACGCGCCGATAATCTCGTCGCTCAACGGGTTTAGCGGATTGTATTTCGACCTGCGCGGCCACCTGCTCTTTGTGCGCTACGCCGACAGGCCCGGCGTTCTCGCGCGCATAACCTCTGTGCTCGGCGAGGCGGAAATCAACATAGAAAACATCACCGCGCCGATTGACCACGCTGCGAAGGAAACTCTCGCCGTCATCAAGACAAACAAGCCGGTTTCCCGCGCCCAGGTCGCCGCTGTTGCGACGCTCGTGAACGCGATCTCCGCGTTCGCGATCTCGCTCTGACCACAGACCCGCCACCACAAAGGCAACTGCCACCACCAACCCAGACCTCACCACCAACCCGTGCTACCACCATGGTGGCAGATGGGTCAGTGGTGAAAATTGGGTTGGTGGTGGAACTCGGGTTAGCGGTGGGTCGGTGGTAAGATCTGGGTTTGTGGCAACGGGTTGGTGGTGAGGCAGTGGCTTTGTGGCGGGTCGGTGGTAGGAATTGGGATTGTTGTGAGACTTAGCTTAGTGGTGAGTTTGTCGTGGGATTGTGGCAGCTTAGGTCTGTGGTAAAACTTGGGTTGGTGGTGGGAATTTGGGTCGGTGGTGGCGGGTTGGTGGCAGGAATTGGGATTGTTGTGAGACTTGGCTTAGTGGTGAGTTTGTCGTGGGATTGTGGTAGCTTAGGTCTGTGGTGAGATTTGGCTTTGTGGTGGGATTGTGGCAGTTTGGGTTGGTGGTGGCGGGTTGGTGGTGACAACAATTTCGCGCAGCCATGCGCGAAACTCTCCCGCTAAGTTAGCGGGAGGGGACCGCGATAGCGGTGAGGGAGTGTGTTCGTTGTGCGTTGCCTGACTCCGCTCCCCACCACCAACCCCTCCGAAAAATCCCCACCACAAACTCCCGTGGCACTTGCCGCCACCACCAACCCGGCTACCCACTTGCGATGCAGG
>JAJPZB010000029.1 GCA_021204635.1 Opitutia bacterium
ACCACTAACGTGGTCCCCTCCCGCTAACTTAGCGGGAGAATTACGTTGGGGATCCGGCATCGCAGGTGGGAATCCGGGTTGGTGGTGGCGGCAAGTGCCGCGAGGAGAGTTTGTGGTGAGATTAACTTCGGAGAGGTTGGTGGTAGCGGTTGGGTTGGTGGCGGGGAGCGGAGTCAGGCGACGTTCAACGGACACACCCCCTCACCACTATCGTGGTCCCCTCCCGCTAACTTAGCGGGAGAATCGCGCATAAATGCGCTCTAACGCTCTAATAATTACAAACCCGAACCGCCACCAACGAAGCCAAACCCTCACCACAAACCCACCACAGACCCTGCTCTCACAACAAACTTCTTACCACCAACCGTGAGGGACGTTAGTCCCGAACAAATCCGTGTGACAACAATCGTGGCAGTTTGCCGTCACCACCAACCCAAAGTCCCACCACCAACCCATTTCCACCACCGCCTCGCCCTATTCTGCGCCGCCGCTTAGCAAAAACCCGCCTATTGTTTCCCGTCTGACGGCGGTTTCTTCTTTGATTGTGGCAGGATTTCGGCGGAGATTTTATCGACTTTGTGTTTCAGTTCTTCGACGGTCTTTGAGATTTCCTCAAACGGAATTTTATCGACGATTTCAGTTGCGCCCGATTTCAGCGAATCCGGAATGATTTTCGCAACAAACTCGCGGACTTTTTCGCGGATTTCGACGCGGCGGATTTTCCCCGAGATGGTCTTAGGGAGTTCATCGACAAATTCGATGACGCGCGGGTATTTATATGGTGCGGTCTCGCGTTTGACGTGGTCTTGAATCGAGTGTTTCAGGTTTTCCCACTCGTCGGGCTTTTCGCGCCATTCCTTTGTGAGGACGATTGTCGCCTTGACAACCTGCCCACGGATCGCGTCGGGAACGCCTGTTATTGCGCATTCCATGACTGCGGGGTGCGACATCACGGCGGATTCTACCTCGAAGGGTCCGATTCGATATCCGGAGCTCTTTATCACGTCGTCGTTTCTGCCGACGAACCAGAAGTATCCTTCGTTGTCGCGCGTCGCCACGTCGCCGGTGTAATAAACATTGTCGTTGTATGCGCGCTGCGTCAGCTCGGGGTCTTTGTAATATCCCTTGAAAAGGCCGAGCGGCTTTTTGCCGTTTGGCGTACGGATCACGATTTCGCCATGCGTCCCGGGCGGCACGGAGTTGCCTTTGTCGTCAACGAGATCGACGCAATACGCGGGATTTGGCTTCCCCATTGAGCCCGGCTTTGGCGCCATCCACGGCGTTGTGAGGATTGAGCAAGTTGTCTCGGTTTGCCCGAATCCCTCGCGGAGCTTTATTCCCGTGAGGTTGTAGAACTCTTCATAAACGGACGGGTTGAGCGCTTCGCCTGCGATTGTGCACCATTTGAGGCTCGATAGGTCGATTTTGCTCATGTCTTCGTGGAGCATGAATCGGAAAATTGTCGGCGGCGCGCAAAATGACGTGATTTTGTATTTTTCGATCATTTTGAGCATGTCGCTCGGCGTAAATTTTTCGTGGTCGTAAACGAAGATTGTGGCGCCTGCGATCCACTGGCCGTAGAGTTTTCCCCAGACTGCTTTGCCCCATCCGGTGTCGGCGACGGTGAGGTGGAGGCTGTTTTCCGAGAGCTTGTGCCAGATTGAGCCGGTCACGATGTGGCCGAGCGGATATGTGAAATCGTGGGCGACCATTTTCGGGTTTCCCGTGGTGCCCGAGGTGAAATACAGGAGTGAAATATCGTCGTTTGTGTTGACGTTTTTTGGGCGCGCGAACGGCAATGCGCTCTTGTATCCGGCGGTGAAATCGAGAAATCCGTCGGGGACGAGCGGACCGGTCGATATAGAGTTTTGGAGCGTGGGGCAATCTTTTTTTGCCTCGGCGACGCGCGAGAGCACGAGTTCGTCGCCGACGCAGACGATTGCCTTTATTCCGGCGGCATTGCAGCGATAGACGATGTCTTTTTTCGTGAGCAAGTGCGTGGCGGGAATGCACACGGCACCGATTTTGTGGAGCGCGAGAATGGAGAACCAAAATTCGTATCGGCGTTTCAGAATGAGCATCACCATGTCGCCGCGCCCGATGCCGAGCGAGGTGAAATACGACGCGACGCTGTCGCTGTACGCCTTCATGTCGGCGAAGGTGAAATCGCGCCGCTCGCCCTTGTCGTTTACCCAAATCATCGCGATTTTGTTGGGATCGACGCGCACCCATTCGTCAACAACGTCGTATGCGAAATTGAAATTTTCGGGGACAACGATTTCGAAATTTTTGCAAAAATCTTCCTGCGAGGAAAATGTCGCTTGTTTCAAGAATTTTTCGACCATTTTTGCGTTTGGGATTTGGGTGAACGGGGTTGGTGGTGGCGGCTTTCAGCCGTTGTTTTTCTCCGGCGGGATGGTGGTGGCGGGTTTGTCGCGGCGCAAATCGGCGTGGAATGCGGAGGCGACGGTTGCGACGCACAGTAAAAGCGCGGGGTTGTATGTCAGGAAATCGACGCAGGAATGCGCGCAAAATATCGCGAGCCCGAGCAAGAGCGCGACAGATGACACCCGCCAGCGGCGGAAATTCCTGATTGCGAACAACACAAAGCCGGCGACGCCGACGAAGAATATTCCGGCGCCCACGACGCCCCATTCCACGAGCATTTGCAGCGGGTCGCAGTGCGCGTATTCGGTTTTGTATGGCAGGTATGTTTCGCCTCGGCGGTTTGTTTTCAGAAATTCGGGCATGGTTTTTTGGAACACGGGCGCGATCCAGCGATAGCTGCCGGCGCCCCAGCCGAATGTTTCCATGTGCCGATTTTGGTGGAACATTTTCCACGACAGTCGCCGGAGTTCCGCCCTGCCACCTTTGTCAAGCGAAAATCTTTCCACCGGCTCGTTTTCGTAGTCCTCATCGGGATTGTCGGCATCGAGGTCAGTTGCGAGCTCGACGCCGATTGTGTTTTCAACGGTCGGGAGTTCGCCGACTTTGGCCTTGGAATCCACGCGGGCGAAGAACGCCTCGGTATCGACGGTGCACCACCACGTTCCCGCGAGCGCGAGCAACAATGCGGCGAATATCCCGATTGCGATAAACGAGGCGCGCGTCAAAAGCCGCGACGCGATGATGAGCAACAAACTCAGCGGCAGCCACAACACACCGAGAAAAACCGAGGCGACGGACTTTGTCGCGAACACGACGCCGAGCAAAATCAGCCCGCATATCAGCATGAGCAAGTACGCGCCGCCGCGAAGTCCGCGCTGGACCGCAGCCCGCCAATATCGCAGCCCGAGCGCGACGCACACGGAGATCGCGAGGACGAAGAACGCCCCGCCCTGATTTCTATACGAGAACGTGGAGAAAAACGTGAGGCGGCTGTAATCAAAGAGGTGTGTTGTGCCCGTGGAAATGCGATAGAGACCGAGGCCGCCGAGAATTACGGCGTTTGCGAGAAAGACGCAGAGCAAAATTTCCCACATCAGGCGCGAGTGAAGCCCGCACCACAGCGCGCAAAGCAACAGCCACGCACTCCCGAAAACGCAGATTTGCCGCCACGCGTTCATGCCGCCGGCGCCGACGGAGAAAGGCGCGTCAACGCCGGTCGGGAGCCACGGAATGGCGTCGGGCAAAGTGTGGAGCCGCCAGGATTTTTCGCCCAAATCCACTAAGACTGCGGGGTTTTGTGCCTGCACCACCATGTAGATCAGCAGCAAAAGCCCGAGCCAAAACGGCGGGAAACGCACGATGTCGTGGACTTTTTGGCGGATTCCGGCGACGTTCCCGATTTCCCCGTTCGGGATAAACAAAAGCAAAAACGTGAGTAGCGAGAAAATCACCGAGACCGAGAGGGTGAAAGGCGTTTGGCCGGCGAGCGCCCATGTCGTCCAGACAATCGTGATGCAGGCGGCGGCGGTGATCATTTTTTGGCGGAGCGAGACGGGGCGCGCCACACCGAATATTTTTGCCTGAGCCTCTGCTTGTTCGCGCGCGAGGATGTGGCGCTCGCGCGAGTTTTCGGCGTGGCGCTCCCACCAACTGCGGTGGTGCGCGGAATTGTGAGACCTGCCGCGCGAGTGGCGCGACGAGGTCGATTGCCCTGAGTTTCTTCCCGATTCGGGGTCTGTCATGCGTAGATGTATGTGTTTTGTCCGGAGTGGATTTTTGTTGCGCGCGGGCAATTACACCAATCCTGCCTGATAAATGTCGTGAATGCGAATTAAGCCGGAGAGTTTTCCGGCAGGCGCGTCGAGGACCGGCAAGACCGAGATCTGCGACGGGCGGTCTTCCATTGTGCGCGCGGCGTCGCCAAGGCTCATTTTTTCAAAGGCGCAAACCGGATTTTTTGTCATCACCATTTCGGCTGTGATGCCGCTGAGATTTTCGTATTTGTGGAGGGCGCGCCGCAGGTCGCCGTCTGTTATCAAGCCGAGCAAGCGCCCTGCGGAATCTGCGACACATGCCGCGCCGTGCGGGCGCTCCGTCATCGCGACGACGGTGTCGCGCAACGAAGTTTTGACGGTGACGACGGCGATCGCGGGAAGCGTGTGCATGACGTCTTTCACGGTCAGGAGAAGGTTGCGGCCGAGTTGCCCTGCGGGATGATATTTCGCGAAATCTTTCTCGCCGAAGTGGCGCATGTGCATGAGCGCGGCGGCAAGTGCGTCGCCCATGGCGAGTTGGAGCGTCGTGCTCGTCGTGGGTACGATGCCGATGGGGTCTGCCTCGGTCTTGACGCCGATGTCGAGAACGACGTCTGCCTTTGTCGCGAGCGGGGAATTTTTGTTGGCGACAATCGCGATGATTTTCGCGCCCATTTTTTGCAAAATCGGCAGGAGGCGGACGACTTCGGACGTTGTCCCGCTCTTGGAAATGAGCACGACGGGGTCGCCCGGGCAGCAGATTCCGAGATCGCCGTGGACAGCGTCTGCGCTGTGCAGGAAAATTGCCGGCGTTCCGGTGGAGCAAAGCGTTGCCGCGATTTTTTGCCCAATGAGCCCCGATTTCCCGACGCCGGAGATGACGACCTTGCTGTCGGCGGCGAAAAGGATTTCCACCGCCTTTGCGAAATTTTCGTCCATGCCGGCGCGCATGACGCGCAGTGCGTCGGCCTCGGCGTCTAAAACGCCTTTTCCTGCTTCGATAATCTCTTGTTGGTTCATTGTGAGTGATGTTTTTTTGCTTGCTTTTTCATTTTTCGGCGGCGCGGCAGGCAAAAAGTTTTCGCGCGTTTTCGAGGTCTTCCTGTGTGTCGATGGAAACGGGGTGATAGTCCGTCTCGACGGTTTGGAAGCTCATTCCCCTGTCGATAAAGCGAAGTTGTTCGAGCGATTCGACGGCTTCGAGCGTCGTCGGCGCCATGTGCGGATATGCCTCAAGCGTCGAGCGCGCATAGCCATAGACGCCGATGTGCGACCACCACGTGCGGCCGTCGGCGAGCCATTTTTCCACGGAAACCCCGCGAAGATGGGGCACGGGCGAGCGCGAGAAATATATCGCGCGTCCGTCGCTTGCGCGCACGACTTTGACCACGTTCGGGTTCAAGAGCTTGGCGGGATCGGAAATTTTCGCGACGGCGGTGACGAGCTCGCAGCGGGTTTCCGCCATGCGCGCGACGAGGGCGTCGAGCAACTCGGGCACGATGAAGGGCTCGTCGCCTTGAACATTGAGAAAGATTTCGCCCGCGAGCTGAGGCAAAACGGACGCGAGGCGCTCTGTGCCGGAGCGGCATTCCGGCGAGGTCATCACCACATCGGCGCCAAACGCCGCCGCTGTTTCTGCCACGCGCTCGGTGTCGGCGAGCAAGACGATTTTTCCGGCGCGCTTCATTTGCCGAACCCGCTCCCAAACGTGTTGGACAACGGGTTTTCCGCCGAGATCCAACAAAACTTTGCCCGGCAGGCGCGTGGAACTCAGGCGCGCGGGAATCGCGATTGTTGCCTTAATCTGATTGTCGCTCATTTTGACGAAATGCGTTTTTGCCACGAAATAGCGGGCTCGCGGCGACGCATTTTCGTGAAGCGGCAATTCTCGCGCAAAGTCCCCTGCTCTCGCAACAAATAAAACGAAAAAGATTCGCGCAGATTTTTGGGAATTTCCGTTTTGTTGCTGGTGGGAAATTTGATGTGGAAAATCAGGGCTTCACATGCAGAAAAGAACGGATTTTAATCGCGCGGCAAATGGAAGTGCAATTAATTCAAAGTCGCCAAAACCAGCGCGTAGTTAGGCTCGAGGAACTGCGAAAAGACCGCAGAGCCCGCGACGAAGCGAAACTTTTTGTCATCGAGGGAATACGGGAATTGGAGCGGGCTGCCGACTCCGGCGTCGCGCTGCGCGAGCTTTATTTCACGCGCTCGTTCATGCGGTCGGTCGCGGCGGAACGGGTTTTAGCGAAAATTTCCGCCCTGCCCGGCATCGAGATTTTTGAGCTTTCCGAGGACGCGATGACAAGGGCGAGCTATCGGGAATATCCCGAGGGGCTTATCGCGATCGCGGCAATACAGAGCCACAACTTGGCAGATTTGTCCGCCACTCTCGCCGCAACAAAGCGCACGGGCGGCAACAAACCGGCGCTGTTCCTCGTGGCAGAATCCGTCGAAAAGCCGGGCAATCTCGGGGCTCTGTTGCGGACGGCGGATTCAGCGGGCTGCGACGCGCTTATCTGTTGCGACGCCGTCTGCGAGCCGTATAACCCAAACGCAATACGCGCGTCGCAGGGCGCGCTGTTTTCCTTGCCGTTTGCCATCGCGGAAAGTGGCGAAGCGGCAGCATGGTTGCGCGGACGCGGCGTGAAAATTTTCGCGACGACGCCGGCGGCGGACAAAATTTGTTGGGATTGCGACTTTCGCTCGGACACTGCAATTGTCCTCGGCAGCGAGGCAACCGGGCTCTCGCCATTTTGGCTTGGTGCGGAAGGCGCAGCAGAGAAAATTGCGATCCCGCAACTCGGGATCTCCGATTCACTCAATGTCTCCATCGCCGCCGCAATATGCCTTTTTGAGGTCGTGCGTCAACGAACAAAACAGGCATAAAGTTGCAATTTACTTTGCGGGGGTTTTCTCAGATTGTTGGGGAAATTTTTCAAGAATTTCCCTCGAGACATCGTCGCCCAATTCGGCAGCTTTGTTATACCACTTTAAGGCGGATTCGGTGTCGCCTATCTCGAAATACAGCTTCCCGAGATTTCTCATCGAAAGAGGATCGTTCTTCTCCGCACTTTGCAGGTAATACTCGATAGCCTTTTCTCTATCGGCAACGACGCCGTACCCGTTTTCATAACATAGACCAAGAAAAAACGATCTTGCAGGACTTGTGACATTTGCTTGGGAAACTTGTGCAAAAATTGGATCTTCGATATCGGAGCAACTTTCTCCCCGCGACAAACGCTTCCGGTGCAATTGGACTAAGAGCTTCGACAATGCATCGCGTTGAGCGACATCGTAGTCTGTTTCGGGTACACTTAACGCTATTTGCCGCTCGGCAGATCTACGAATTTTATCGCCCGGATAATCAGGATCTTCGGAAAAATCGGAAATCGCGAGGAATGGCGCGACCAGAGATGATCTGCTGTTGTCAACCGCTTTGCCCAGATACTTTTCCGCAAGGGTGATATCCTTTTCCACCCCGAAACCCTGCCGGTAAAACTCGGACAAAATCAGATTGACGTCTGTTTCGGAGAGACGGACAAGCGAACTATCATAAATTGCAGGGGATACACGATTTTCCGCAATATTTTTTACCCAAGAAAATATTTCCTGCGGAGTAGCATATTGGGCGAAGTCACCGAGTTCAATCTTATCGAGCGGGATACGGTAGTTCTCCAAAATGCATCGGCAAAAGAGACATATTGCACTTTGGTTATTTTGCCTTGCTGACTTGGCGAGCCACTCCATTTTTTTCTTTTGATCTTTTTTAATCCAAAATCCTCCATTGTCGTAAAGAACCGCAAGATTGTATTGTGCTTGTGGCTCGCCTCGAAGTGCCGCTTCATAAATATATTTCTCCCCGAGAATTTTATTTCCTTCTACCGATTCGCCTGCTACAGGAGGAACTCTTAGCAATAATACTCCATAACTGGACATCCCCTCCGGATCTCCCCCATCTGCCGCAACTTTAAGATACATTAGGGCCTTTCCCATATCGGCTTTTATTCCTTTGTATCCTAAGCCGTACATTCCACCCAACGCCGTATTTGCATGCACGTATCCGAGGCTTGCAGATTTTTCGGCGTAATAAAGAAACTTTTGACTATCTTGCTCAACCCCTCCCCTTCCAAATAAATAACACATCGCCAACCCATAGAATCCTTTGGCGGAACCATGCTCCGCAGCCTTGCCGGACCAATAGAACACCTTGGTGTCGTCGCGGGGAATTCCTTCTTCCCCATTACCGTATATTTTTATCAGGCGCTCCTGAGCTTCAACATCGCCCGCCTCCGCCGCTTTTTCCAAACTTTCCAAGGATTCTGCGGAAACTGGCTCCTCCGACTTAATTTCGTCGTCAGCGTAAACCGGTAGGCATGCCCCACCCAAAAATACGGCGGCAACCGCCCAAAAAACAGAATATTTGATTTTCATGATTGTAAAAAGTCTTTATCGCCGAACTATTCCTGTAGTTTATCTTTTGTCTCTTGTGGAATTTTTTCAAGAATTTCTTTCGAGATATTGTCGCCCAATTCGGCAGCTTTGCTGTACCACTTTAAGGCAGACTCGGTGTCGCCTGTCTCAAAATACAACTTCCCGAGATTTCTCATCGAAAGAGGATCGTTCTTCTCCGCACCTTGCAGGTAATACTCGATAGCCTTTTCCCTATCGGCGTCAACACCGTACCCGTTTTCATAACATAGTCCAAGAAAAAACGATCTTGCAGGACTTGCGCCATTTGCTTGGGGAATTTGTGCAAACGCAAAAACTTCAGCACGGGAACCTTTTACACCCCGCAACGATTGCGAGCGATGTAAGGCAGCCATCAGTTTGTCACAAACAGAAGGATCATCTTTCGCTTCGAGTATTTTTATCGCTATTTGTATCTCGGCATATCTACGAATTTTATCGCCCGGGTAATCTGGATCGCCGGGAAAATCAAGAGTCGCCAACCACAGAGCAAACGAACAACCCTCGTCAACCGCCCTGCCCAAACATTCTTTGGCAAGGGGGATATTCTTTTCCACACCGACGCCCTGACGGTAGAACTCGGACAAATAAGCATTGGCATCTGCGCAGGACAGCAATTCGGCATCTTTTTCAAATAGCGCCAAGCGCGCTGGTTCACGATTTTCTGCAATAGCTTTTAACCATGAAAAGGCTTCCTCTTGTGTAGCATATGGGGTAAAATCGGCAAAAATAATTTCATGAAACGAGGAGCGATAATCACCAAAAACGCTCAGACAAAATTGGCATATCGCTTTTGGATTGTCTTGCCTTGCAGATTTTGCAAGCCATTTTAGACTTTCCTTTTGATCTTTCTTTATCGAATATCCGCCTTTGTCATAAAGTGCAGCAAGATTGTATTGTCCCATTGGGTCTCCACTCTGTGCTGACATATAAATATATTTCTCTCCGAGAATTTTATTTTCTTCTTCTGATTCTCCCGGTTCAGGGGGAAGCATTTGCAATAATACACCGTAATTAGCCATTCCTTCGGGGTCACCGGATTCTGCTGCATTTTTGAGATGCATTCGAGCCTTTCCTATATCAGGTTCTATCCCTTTGTTTCCAACGACATATACCCCACCCAACATTGCCTCAGCGCGCACGTATCCAAGACTTGCTGCTTTTTCGGCGTAATAAAGAAACTTTTGACTATCTTGCTCAACCCCGACACCTAATAAATAACACGCCGCAAGCCCATAGAATCCTTTGGCAGAAGCGTTCTCAGCAGCCTTGCCCGACCAATAGAACACTTTGTTATAGTCGCGGGAAACACCTTCTTCCCCGTTACCGTAAATTTTAATCAGGCGCTCCTGAGCTTCAACATCGCCCGCCTCCGCCGCTTTTTCCAAACTTTCCAAGGATTCTGCGGAAACTGGCTCCTCCGACTTAATTTCGTCGTCAGCGTAAACCGGTAGGCATGCCCCACCCAAAAATACGGCGGCAACCGCCCAAAAAACAGAATATTTAATTTTCATGATTTGCAAACAATGATAGTTGTGATTGTAAAATTATTATTCCTGTGAATTTTGCTTTAAAAAGTTTGGGAATCGCTCGGCAATAATTTTCGATGGATAGTCGCCATATTCTACCGCTTTGTTATACCACTTTAAGGCTGATTCTATGTCTCCGGCAGCGAAATATGAATCCCCGAGATATCTCATTGAAAGAGAATTATTCTTTTCTACACCTTGCATGTAATATTCGCGTGCTTTTTCTTTGTCGGCGGCGATGCCGTACCCTTTTTCGTAGCAAATACCGAGTAGCGCCAACTTCGACGGATTAGAATCTCCCAATCGGGATGTTAAAGTAAAAATGTCTGCGGCGGTATCCGGTCTATTCAAATTTCTCTGCATGCGGGCGATGTATATTCTTGCCAATAATTCTGCGGGGTAGTCGTGAAATTTTGACTCATCTGTGCAAAGTTTTCTCAAAAGTTGTCTCTCGGCGACATCGATAATTTTCTCAGATGGATATGAAGTATTGGCTTCATATTCAGACACTGCGAGCAGTATTGCGTGGGCAGATCCACCGTCAAGTGCTTTCTCCAAATATTCTTCGGACTTGGAGACATCTTTTTCTACACTTATTCCATATCGATAGAATGCAGCCAAAAAACCACTTGCTGTTGTTGAGGCTACGTATTGATTGTGACGCGCATAGTAATCTAATATTACTACCTCGGTTGCACGCCGTCTGTTTTCAATGACATCGTTAAACCAATTTAACACTTCTTCTTTCGTGGCGTACGGGGTTCCAAGATTTTCTATATCTCGTTCGGAAGTCGGAAAAATTCGAGAATCTTTCCAAAAATTCCTAATAAAGCGTTGCTTTGCATCCAAACTGCCATTCCGCGCAGCCTTCGCCCAAACTTCTAAAGCTTTCTCACGATCTTTTTTTACCCAACGTCCTCCAATTAAATAAAGGGCGCCAAGATCTACCTGCGCGTCTAAATTGCCCCGAGTTGCGCCCTCATAAATATATTTCTCTCCTGTGATTTGATTTTGGAGCGTTGCGACACCAGAGGTTGCGGGAGCGTAGAGCAATGCATATCCATAAGTCGCTATCCCATCTACGTCGTCGAGATCTGCCGCCGTCTTCAAATACGACAGGGCTTTTGGCAGATCCTTTTCAATCTCCCCTACACCGTATAGATAAATATACCCGAGTAAAAAGTTTGCACGAGGACTCCCAAGATTTGCCGCTCTTTCTAAATAAGAAATAGACTTTTTAACGTCCACAACAAGATATCGCTCTCCCAAGACCAAGAGGCTTTTCACATTATCTTGCTCGGCAGCCTTATGAAGCCAGTAAAAAGCTTTGTCAACGTCGTATTGGGGATTTTCCTTTTTTCCGTAAATTAGAGCCAAGCACACTTGTGACTCCGCCTCGCCTGCTTTTGCCGCTTTTTCCAAATTTTCCAATGACTCTGCGGAGACAGATTCATCAGGTTTAACTTCATCTTCAGCGCAAACCGGAAGAGCTGCCACGCCTAAAAACATGGCAATTGATGTCAAAAGAACAGAATATTTTATTCCCATGATTTTGTATTTTCCAATTTATCGTTATTCTCGCGGTTTTTCTTTTGATAGTTTGTCGATTTTTTCGAGGTAAGATTTCCCCTGATCGTTTCCATGCATAGCAGCCTCATTTAACAGTTTTAAGGCAGATTCTTTATCCCCATCATTAAAATATGATATCCCGAGAAGAGACATGGCCTCATAATCATTTTTTTCTATCCCTCTCTGCCAGTACTCACGAGCCTTTGCCTTGTCGCATTCAACGCCATACCCATCGCTATAACAAACCCCGAGAAGTCGACATTTTATTGGATTCTCATCATTCATGCGAGAAACGAAAGTAAAAGCCATTTCTTCAGCCCATGCACCCCCTCGCTTTATGAGCAGAGCCATATAAAACTGTGCTAACCAGGATACGATCTCGTCTTGATCCATCTCATTTTCCTTGTTCCTATATAACATCAGCAAAAGTATCCGTTCTGTTTCCGCAATAACTTTATCGCCCGGATACTCGCGAAGATTTTTAGATTCATTGATTGCCCTAAATGCAGTAAACAGTGCAAGCATGTCATCAGATACAATAGATCTTTCGAGAAATTCTTTTGCCCGTTCCATATCTTTCTCTGTCCCTATTCCATGCGAATAAAATATAGACAACAAAGCGTTTGCAGTAGATTTTTTTATGGCACGTTCTTCCGGTGCAATGCTCTTGCCATCTTCTGAAAATCTTACCGATTGCTTAGGAAGTATATTCCCTTCTCCTTTTTCAACTTCGTTGAGCCACTCAAACAATTCCCTGTTGGTGGCATATGGTTCGGCATTGCATAAAGCAATTTCGGAAACAGTCATGCCCAAAAAAAAGATTCGGCAAAAATTATCTTTCGCTCTAAAATCTCCCCGTCGTGCAGCTTTTGCAAGCCATTCCAAGCTTTTTCCTCGGTCTTTCTCGCCTCCCCACGAATATAAAATTCCAAGATTTCTTTGCGCCTCCAAATCTCCAAGTTTGGCAGCCTCTAAAATGTATTTTTCTCCTCTAATTTTATTTTCCACAGCAGATTCACCAGGGGCAGTCGGGAGTATCGCCAATGATACCCCATATATTTCCATTGCCTGAGGATCTCCTGTTTCTGCTGCCGCTTTCAGAAATTGCATGCCTTTTTCCCTGTCAACCTCCACGCCTTCTACTCCTGAGATATATGCAACTCCCAAATCGCGCTTAGCTTTGACACTTCCAAGGCTTGCTGCTTTTTCGGCGTAATATAGGAACTTCTCACTGTTTTGCTCAACACCAATTCCAAATAAATAGCAGTTGGACAATCCGGAGAGCCCATCTGGGGTATCTTGTGCTGCCGCCTTGCTGAACCAATAAAACGCTTTATAGCCGTCGCGTGGAACGCCTTCGCCGTTCCCATAAATTCGTCCCAATCTCGCCTGCGCAGCTGCGTCGCCAGCCTCCGCCGCTTTTTCCAACGACACGATGGAAACGGGCTCCTCCGGCTTAACCCCGTCTTCGCCACAAACCGGAAGGCATGCGCTACCTATAAATACGGCGACAGCCGCCCCAAAAATAGAAGATCTGATTCTCATGATTCAAAAATAGTTTTTATCAATTTTCTCAAAAAACAAGAACGCGGCGGCAGGAAGCTCTTTCAATTGAGAAAAGGGAATCTCCCTGCCGCCGCGCAAGCGAAGCGTGCGACTTGGGTTAGCTCACCAGAATATGGCGTAGAGAATAAGAGTCGCAACGACGACAAATGCGCCGAACGCCTTCGCTTTGCCGGATCCTTCCAACGGGACTTCGTTTTTGGCGGGAACGATGATCGCCTGCCCGCCGCGGCTGATGTTGACGATGGTCAAAACCGCGCCAACGATTATGCACACGATGAGGCAGATGGACATGCGGTTCAGGAACGCCATATCCGGAGCGATGCACCATTTCAATGCGCCGTAGAGCACGGCGTTAATCAAAATCCCGAGCCAGCCGAAGACGCGCGGGCACTTAGGCACGAAAAATCCGAAGAGGAACACGCAGAGGACGCCCGGTGAGATGAAGCCTTGGAATTCTTGAATAAAGTTGAAAATGCCGCCAAACACAGGGCTGTTCAAAAACGGCGCGAGCACCATCGCAATCAGCACGCAGACGATAACGCCGATTTTGCCGACTTTGACGAGTTTCTCGGGCTTAGCCGCAGGAACAATCTTGTGGTAAATATCCATCGTGAAGATGGTCGAAGCGGAATTGAGCATCGAAGCGAGCGAAGAAACGACCGCACCGAAGAGCGCCGCGAGGACAAACCATGTTATGCCCGGCTTCATCAAATTGCGGAGCAATGTCGGGAACGCCGAATCGTAGTCGAAGCCGATGAGCTTTTGCGAAACCTTCAATCCTTTGCTGCTGCCGGCATTGACAAGATTCGTGTTCAAATCTGCGACTTTCTGCGCGAGCGGAATGCGGTCCGCGAGCGTGGTCTGCTCATTTGCCACATCGGCTTTGAGCGCGGCAATTGCGTTATCCAATTCCAACTTACTTTCGTCGGAAAGCCCCACCACCTCAATATTGTGTTGAATGAGCTTTTCTGCCGCCTCGGATTCACAGTTTTGCAACAAAAATTCGCCGGTGACCATATAAACGTATTTGTCTTCGCCAGCGTTGACGACTTCCATGATCGCCGCCTGATTCTTCAAATCCGCGCCGGATTTCAAGTCATCGCGGAAAAGATTGTATGCGAGAATGCCGGGAATCACCACGACAAACGGAATCAACAATTTGAGAAACGCCGCGAACACGATCCCCATCTGCCCCTCTGCGACAGACTTCGACGCGAGCGTGCGCTGCATAATATATTGATTCAATCCCCAATAGAAAAAGTTCGGAATCCAAAGCCCGAGGCAGAGCGCCGTCCACGGAATCGATGGGTCGGTAATCGGGCGAATCATGTGAAGTTTGCCGCCGGCGGAATTCATGCCCTCGGCAGCCGCACCGGCATTGAGTTGGAGAAAGCGCCCCACTCCGCCGGAATTTTGCAATCCCTCGACGGTCGCGCCCGAATTGGCAGACGCAGACTGAATCAGGTGCGCGGGATCGGCGCTCCCGAGAGCCCTTATCGCAAAATACGCGACGACCGCGCCGCCGAGAATCAGCGCCGAGCCCCAAATGAGGTCCGTCCACGCGCACGCCTTCAAGCCGCCGATAAAGACGTAAACCGCCGCGCAAACCGCGATAATTATGCAACCGACGAGAATGTTGCCGTCAATCGTCGTGCCCAAGAGGCTGAGCGTCCCGAAATCAATTCCGGTCACGCCCTCGGCGCCGAAGAAGAACACCGCGATGCACTTCGCGCCGGCGAAAATGACGCCCGCCGTGGGGACGCCGACGAGAATGAGCAACGTCGAAATCGCCATCACCGCGCGCGAGCCGAGGTTGAATCGGGTCTCCAAAAATTCCGGAATCGTGTAAACGCCGCAGCGCAACAGTTTTGGCAGAAAGAAGAACGCCACAACAACGAGCGTTATCGCCGCCAACCACTCATAGCCCGCAATCGCGAGCCCGAGCCAGTCCGCCGCCTGCCCCGAAGTCCCGACGAACTGTTCCGTCGAAATGTTCGCCGCTATCAGGGAAAAGCCGACGAGCCACCACGACAGCCCGCGGCCGGCGAGAAAGTAGTCCGCCGCGCTCTTGTCTTTCCCCTTGGCGTTGGGGTCTTTCTTCGGCGGTTTCGCCTTGTAAATGCCGAGCCCGATGACAACGACGACTGCCACGCAAAACAGCACGACATCGATCCAGCTCATCACTTCTTTCTTTGGGGCAACGGCAAGCTGCGACGCGGCTTCCTGCGCCAATAGCGGTAAGGTAAACATAATTTTTCGAGATGCTTGGGTTTAGAAACTTTGAATAAGCAAAGTGCGCCGAGATTAACACCAATCCGCCCGCGGGCAAGCACTAATTTAAGCCCGCGCCACCTTCCCGCACGAAAAAAATAAAATTGAACAAAGCCCGCCGCCCTGTTCTAATAGCCGCTGTTCCGAGGGAACTCGGATCTCCGCGCAGCAAAGGCGCGGATTCATATTCACCTCAACCCCAAGGAGTAAAAAAGAGACAATATGGACGACAAAATAATAATCAGCGGGCTGAACCTCGAGTTGACAGACGCACTAAAAAGCTACGTCAAGGAAAAAGCCGGAAAACTGTTTGAACACAACGATCGCATCATTCGGGCGAATTTTGAGCTGGAGTTCCTCCCGACAAAAGACCCCGCGCACTCGTTTGTCGCGAAGGCAACACTCGAAATCCCGGGTCCAAACGTGATTTTGAGCATCGCTTCGGACGATCTTTACAAGTCGATCGACGAACTGATGGACAAGCTCGTCCGCCAGATTCGCCGCGCGCACCGCTTGGAAAAGGAAAAGCGCAACCACCCGCAGGAAATCGAAATCGGCGACGACATCCCGAAGACGAAATAACGCGGCGCCATTCCGGAAAAGTCCCGCCATCGGCAAAATTCGCCGGCGACGGGATTTTTTTGCGCCCAAACGTTTTTCATTTGCAAAAACGCATGGAAAAAATTCTCATTTCCGCCTATAAAATCCAAATCGGACAACATCTCAAATCCGCAAAACAAAAATGAAAAGGCTCATCTACGTTCCCATGGCAATAGTCGCGTTGGCGCCGTTTTTCGGTTGCTCGTCGGTTGACGTCGATATTCCGGAGGCAAAATACTCCAACGAGGCTGTTTGGACAGGGCGGACATTGCAAAACGTTCGCTACTACAACACGACCGTCGAGGCGGTCGCAAAAGCTGCCGTCGCCGCAGCTCGGGCACAGGGCTTATTCTACACAGGCGACGATCCCGACAATCGCGGCGGCACGGTGCTCTACTTCCGCGGCGACCTCGATGTTAAAGTCACGATCGACGTATGCCTCACTGCTCCCTCGAAGAAAGACCCGAATGCGCAGCAGTATGTCGAAGTCGCGATTGTTTACGGAAACTGGGGAGACTTGGGAAAGTCTCAGAAACTCGTCTCGGGGATTACGCAAAATCTCTGAAAATTTGCCGCCGCACGGCGCAAAAAAATCGCGGGCGAAAAATATCCCCGCGTTTTTTCATTTAGCAATTTCCCGCTAATACCGCGTCGGCACCGATGAATTTTTTATCCAAACCATGTCTGACTCTCCCATGAAAATATTCACAGGCAACGCGAACCCCGCGCTCGCAAAAGAAATTTGCGATTCGATGGGCGTTCCCCTTGGCGAAGCCGATGTCACTCCGTTCCCCGACGGCGAGACCTTCGTCCAGATCAAGGAGAATATTCGCGGTTGCGACGTCTTCGCGATACAATCGACATGCAGGCCTGCAAACGATCACCTGATGGAATTGCTCATCATGATCGACGCAATGCGCCGCGCATCCGCGAAGCGAATCACGGCGGTTATCCCGTTCTTCGGCTACGCGCGCCAAGACCGCAAAGACCGCCCGCGCGTACCGATAACAGGCAAACTCGTGGCGAACCTGCTCACCGCAGCAGGCGCAAACCGCGTCCTCGCTCTCGACCTGCACGCCCAGCAAATTCAGGGATTTTTCGACATTCCGATGGATCACCTCTATGCGTCGCCGGTGTTCTACGACTACATCAAAGATAAACCGTTCATTAAAGACGCAACGGTCTTCTCGCCCGACATCGGCGGCATGAAAGCCGCGTCCGCCGTCGCAGGCCTCCTCGATCTCCCAATCGGCTTTGTGGCAAAACGCCGCGTCTCCGCCACAACTGTGCAATCGACAAGCCTCGTAGGCGAAGTTGACGGTCGCAACATCATCATTGTTGACGACATGACCGAGACCGCCGGCACGCTCTGCTCCGCCGCAAAACTTCTCCGCGAGAATGGCGCAAAAAGCGTCCGCGCTCTCGTCAGCCACTGCATGCTCAACGAAATCGCGTATCAACGCTTTGGCACAGGCGTCATCGACGAAATCATCACAACAAACTCCGTCCCCGTGGAATCTCGCGGCTTGCCGATAACGGTGCTCTCGGTGGCGCCCCTCATCGGCGAGGCAATCCAGCGAATCCACAACAACAGCTCCATCACAGGGCTCTTCAAAATCAAGGGATATTAACTCGGTGCCGCAACAAAGCCGGGTTGGTGGTGATGAAATCTGAGTCGGTGGTGACGACTCAGGTCGCGGCTTTGTGGCGAGATCCGGGTTGGTGGCGAGATCTGAGTCTGTGGTGGAAATCAGGCTTGGTGGTGGCGGCAAACTGCCACGATTGTTGTCACACGGATTTGTTCGGGACTAGCGTCCCTCACGCTTGGTGGTGAGGAGATGGTGGTGGGTCTGTGGTTGCGGGTTGGTGGTGAGGATTTGGTCTGTGGTGAGTTCTTGGGTTGGTGGTGAGTTCTTGGGTTGGTGGTGAGATCTTGGCTTGGTGGTGAGATCTTGGCTTGGTGGTGAGATCTTGGCTTGGTGGTGAAGATTGGACTTTGTTGCGGAAGGTTTGTGGCGGCAACAATCTCGCGCATGCAATGCGCGATTCTCCCGCTAAGTTAGCGGGAGGAGACCACGTTAGTGGTGAGGGAGTGTGTCCGTTGTACGTCGCCCGACCTTGCTCCCCGCCACCAACCC
>JAJPZB010000096.1 GCA_021204635.1 Opitutia bacterium
GGGTTAGTGGTGGTTGGGTTAGTGGTGGGAAGGTTTTTTCGGAAGGGCATGTGGTGGCAACAAACTCTTCCCGCCACCACCATCCAAGTTTCACCACCAACCAAATTTCCACCACCGACTCAGCTCACCACCAACCCGCCACCACCAAGCCATTCACACCCGCCACCAAGCCAAAAATCTCACCACAGACCCAATTCCCCACCACCAAGCCGTGAGGGACGTTAGTCCCGAACAAATCCGTGTGATAACCTCCGTGGCAGTTTGCTGCCACCACCGACCCAAAAGCCCGCCACCAACCCAATTTCTACCACAAACCCATCCGCCACCACTAACCCTCGCCTCACCACCAACCCGCACCAACACTGCATTCCACAACAGTCCCGACAATTGCCGCCTCAGAAAAAAACTTTTCGCGCAGGGCCTGCGTTTGCGGCTTTTTGGGCTTAACGTTTTTGACAATGCGGGGTGCGTTGTGCTTTGATGGCGTCATCCATGCGTCCGAATTTTTTCCTCAGCATGTCCGCGTTGGCAATAATAGCGTTGGGAGTTTCCGCGCTTGAAGCCGCCTCGGCGAAAGATGTTTATCCGATTCCGCAGCAGGTGAAGAGCGCAGGTTCTCAGGCAATTCCGGCGAGTGCTCTCTCGGCGTCGTCTGCGAGGAGGTATCCGGCGATTGTTGCGGCGTGCAAGGCTTCAAAGATCAATCCTGTTGGCGCGACGAAAATTGTTCTTGACAAGAGCGGCGCAAAGCTGAAAGCGAAGCTCAAATCGGCGAAGTTGTCGGACGCTCCCGTTGGCGCATATTGGCTGAGCATTTCGTCGTCAGGCATCGAGATTTCCGCGCTTGATTCGGCGGGCGAATTTTACGCGAGCCAGACGATCGCGCAGATGATCGAGCTCGACGGGAGAATCGGCTGCGGCGAAGTTTTGGACTGGCCCGACATCGGTTTTCGCGGGACTGTCGAGGGCTACTACGGCGACCCGTGGTCAACCGCAGCGCGCGAATATCAGTTCCGCATGTATGGCAAATACAAGCTGAACACTTACATTTACGGCCCGAAAGACGACCCGTATCACCACGGCAAATGGCGCGAAAACTATCCGAAGCAGCAGGCGGACGCGCTGAAAGAGCTCGTGAAAGTTGCGGCGGAAAACCACGTGAATTTCGTGTGGGCGCTTCACCTCGGCGGCGTTTTTGACACGAATAATCGCTCCGGCGAATACAAAACGCTCATCTCGAAATTGGAATTTATGTACGGGCTCGGGGTGCGCTCGTTCGGCGTTTTCTTTGACGACTTTGGCAAGGCGGATGCTCCGCTCCAATCCGAGATTTGCAACTATATCGTCGAGAATTTTCTCAAGAAAAAAAGCGACTGCACGCCGCTCATAATGTGCCCCAGCCAATACAATCGCGGCTGGGCAAATGGCGATTATCTTGACGTTCTCGGCGACAAACTCGACCCGTCTGTCAACGTGATGTGGACGGGCAACAGCGTGTGCTCCGACATAACCGAAGAGTGCATGGTTTGGGTGAACCAAAGGCTCAAACGCAAGGCCTTCATATGGTGGAATTGGCCCGTTACGGACTATTGCAAAACCGCGCTGACGATGGGTCGCACCTATGGCTTGGAGGCGAAAGTCAAGGACAAAATAAGCGGAATGACGCTCAACCCGATGGACAAGGCGGACGCGTCGCTGATCGGGATTCTCGGCGCCGGAATTTGGTCGTGGAATGTCGAAAAATTTGATTCCGACAAGGTTTGGAAAGATTTGATAAAGCGCACATATCCGACTTGCGCCTCCGCGATGCAGACTTTCGTGAACCACAATTCCGACCAAGGGCCGAACGTCCACGGCTACCGGCGCGAGGAATCTGCCGAGTTCCGCCCCACGCTCGACGCCGCCACATCGGAATACAATTCGAGCAAAAGATTTTCGGCGACGACGAAAAAGGCGCTCACGGAAGAATTTACAAAAATCGAAAAATCGGCGCGGACGCTCGCCAAGGCGTTGCCCGCAACAGACCCGCGCCTTTACGGCGAAATCCAGTATTGGATCAAGGCATTTGCAATGCTCGGAAGAGCGGGGAACGGCGTGATAAAAATGACGGAGGCTACTACGGCGGACAAAAAATTTGCCGCAGCGGAAACCGTCGTGCGCGCATTTGACAGGATGGACGAGGCGTCGGCGGGCAATGTCAAGCGCAATGCAAAATATTCCTCCGGCGTGAAAGTTGGCGGGACGTACGTCATGCCCTTCATCGAAAATGTTTTCAAAAAAGAGTGGGAGCAGACGTATAAGCAGCTCGGTGGCAGCGCGGTTGCGAGCACGAGCGCCGGAAGTTACAAAGTGTACACGAATGTGCCCGCCCTGAAAAATGCGCAGGCGGTTCGCGAGGAAAACATCGTGAAAATCGAAGTCCGCGAGCAAATTACGCTTTCGGCGAACCAATATCTCGGCATCGAGCTTCCCGACGGCGTTTACGGGAATTACATTCACCTGAAATTGAACAACCCGCAGGCGTCAAAGGCAGGCGTCATCGAGATTTCCCGCGATGGTTCGTCCTGGGAAAGGTTCAACGCCAAAGTGAGCGGCGAGGAACTCAAAAACCCGCTCGACGTCAACAAAAAAATCCGCTTTTTCCGCTATCGCAACACTTCGGGAAAATCTTTGGACATCCGCCTGAACACGTTCAAATTCGACGTGCCTGCAGATTCCAAGGTAAATTCTCGCGCCGCGATGACGGATGGCGACCCGCGCACGTTCTTCTTGGTGGAATCGAGAATGTCGATCGCGGCGCCAAAGCCGGGGCAAAGGGCTCACGTGCTCTCGTCCGCGCCGGAATGCGTGTTGATTTCGCCGGGCAAGGTCGATGTCTCGCCCAAGCGCGGCAAGCCGGTCAAGATTTTCGAGATTGTTTGGAAATAAGGTCGCGCGCGGAAGGTCGGTCTTGCCGCCCGCGAGGATTTTTGTGCAAACTCTTGCATAGGAAATCTTGCCTAAGAAAAAATGAAAAAGAATCTCTTGCTCGGCCTCCTTACCTCAATCCTACTTCCCGCCGCACTTTGCGCTGCGGACAAATATGTTTCGCCGCAGACGAAAAAGGAAATGACCGTCGTCGCCTATCCCGAAGACCTCGGCGCGGCGAGCGAAAATTTCCTCGGCGAAAATCGCATAGCGTGGCGCGGGGAGCGCGTAATAGTGCGCTTTGTCGCGAACAGCGTTCCGGAAAAGGCGAAAATTTCCGCGCAACTCGTTCCTGCGGGCTCGCCGGATAAAGTCGAATCCGCGATTCCCGCCCGCGCAGAATATGTCCGCGCGACACACGGGCAAAACGGCGAATCTGTTCTCGACATCGTGGAGCCGGCGGGGACGCCGTTCCAGATTCCTGCCGGCGACGCGCTTTTCCTCGTTTCCTGCGACATTCCCACCGACGCCGCGCTCGGAGAATATGAACTGCGCGTCGAAATCGGCTCCGAGACTTCGACTGTCGCGAACGTGGAAGTTTTGCCATTGGTGCTTCCGCCGCCGAAAGATTGGCGCGTGTATTTGGATTTGTGGCAACACCCCGAGGCTGTCGCGCGCTGGGCGGGGACGCCGCTGTGGTCGAAAAAGCATTTTGCCGCGATGAAGCCGATTATGCTCCGCCTCGCCGAGGCAGGGCAGAAGACGATAACGTGCTCGATCGTCGAAGAACCGTGGAAACATCAGACTTTCGACGATTGGACTTCGATGGTGAAATGGACAAAGAACCCGAACGGCTCCTGGAAATTCGATTACACCGCGTTCGACGCCTACGTCGAATTTATGATGAACGAGGTCGGAATCACCGAGCAGATTTCGTGCTACACGATGGTTCCGTGGTCGAACCAAACAAAGTATTTCGACAAGGCGACGAAGGAAATGAAAACGATTTCGATCGACCCTTCCGACCCCGAAACCGAGCCGATTTGGCGCGCGTTTTTGACCGATTTCAGAAACCACGTTAAGCAAAAGGGCTGGTTGGAAAAGACTTGCATCGGGCTCGACGAGCGCCCGAACAAACTTCTGCGCGCGGCGCGCGAACTTATTCAGAGATATGCGCCGGAGCTGAAAATTGTCTCCGCTGTGAATTTCCCCGCCGCGCCCGCCGGCACATTGGAAGACACCGCAGTTTATGCGCTTTCGCCGATATTCGGCTTCGCCAAACCGCAGGTCGTGAGCGATCGGAAAAAGCTCGCCACGCCGACAAAGACGGCGTTCTACGTCTGCCTCAATCCGGCGCACCCGAACACTTTCCCGCACTCGCCCGCCGCAGAACCGCACTGGCTCGGGTTCTTCGCCGCAGGCAACGGGTATGACGGATTTTTGCGCTGGGCATACAACTCGTGGGTCGATAACCCGTTCGAGAACTGCGTTTGGGAAAAGAAAAAGTGGCCCGCCGGCGAAACTTTCCTCGTATATCCGGGGAATCGCACGACGCTGCGCTTTGAAACTCTGCGCGACGGCATAGAGGATTTTGAAAAAATCGCCATTTTGCGCGAAAAAGCCGCAGACCCCGCTGCGCCGACAAAATTCAAAAGCGCCGTCGCAGAACTCGACAAGTATCTCGCCACGGAATTTAACATAAAGGCGGGGAGCAACGGCAAAAACGACCACGCAGGTCAAGTCCAAAAAGCCCGCGAACTGCTCGACACGGCCTCAAAGCTCGCAGACGTGGAGTAACTTCTGCGCCTGCGCCACCTGCGCTAAAAAGCGCTTGACAGCAAAAAAGTTTTCCCGCAACTTGCGCGGGAAAACGAAGCGCTACCCCCGTACCCACACACTATCCCCGAAATGCCAAAAGTCGATAAAATGAAAAGCTGCACTCGCGGGTGCTTTAGTCTGATTGCGCTACTTTTGTTTTCGCTTTTGCCGTATCAGATATTACCAATTTCATTCTTCGGCGATAAATGTTATCTGACGTCGCGATATTACGTGTTGGGATTTTATGAATCGGTGCCGCCTATGTTCCAACTACGTGAGCAGTTCCCGTTTGGATTGTATGATGAGCCGGTTTTCTCCGCTGAAATAGAGAAAATCGGTCTTTTAGATGATAAATTATATGTGAAAACAAAGTCTGATGAGGATGTATATGTTTTGAACATGAAGACAGATGCAATTTCTATTGCGGGCGAGTGGAGTTTGCCCTTGGAAGCTCCCGAAGCGTTTTATCGTGAGCACTTCACATCCATATTGTGGGGTCTTGTATATTTTCCTTTGTGGATACTTGCCTATTTACTGTTCGCCTTGCGCAGAAAAATCATCTCAATATTTAAATCCGGGCAAAAAACGGAACCGGCGGGAGTTGGTCAGAAATAAACAAAATACCTATGCTTATTTATCTCATTGGCATTTTGGTTCTTCTTTTTCCCGCGTGTCATCATTTCGAGGAAAAAGAGTATATTGCAGAAATACCATTTGAGAAATCGGTTTTTTCTTACGATGACGAAACGTGTTCTTCCGACAAATTCGACGAAAACAAGGTGCGTAGCGAATACACATTTTCCCGTTATAAAAAGAACGCGACAAGATCCGGAGCCCCGATATATGGCACCGGTCTCAATGAAGAACTTTACGGAGGGCTTTCCATTATTAAGGACGTCTCAAGGCGCGAAAAAAGCGGATCCGAATCTTGGTCGCAAGTCGAATTTCCGTTTGCAGGAAAAAAATGCCTTTTCCTGCTGAATGGTCGCGGATCTCCTTGTAAATCTGAAATCTACACAGGCGATAAATATGAAAATCGGGCGCAAACCCTTGCTCCGAAAACTCACATTGGCTATGGATATCTCAGGGAGGCAGCATTGATTCCACTAAGTCACGGCGGGAAGGAATTTTTGGCAATTGTAATAAATGGCAATCTCCCTCAACATCCTTGGCAGGAAGAATGTGCCGTCGTGTATGTTTTAGATAATTATTTTAATATTGTTTACAAAGACATAATTTTTTCGCACGTGGGGAATGCGGGAGCGCTGAAGGAAGATGGATTCTACGTTGTTGATTGGGACTTCGACGACAGAGGAAAATGGACTTTGTATAAATTTAAATGAAAAAAATGGTATTGTGTGGGGGCAATAAATTTTGTGGGCGTACGACGATTTGTTAAAATTGAAATATAATTGAAATCATGAAAGCTTTTGAGCCATTGTTTGTCGGTTGTTATTTTGCCTCATACGGGGTTATCTTTTTATATCAGAAGACGCTTTTGGTGAGCGCTCTTTTCTGTGGTGTGTGGTTTATTGCCTATTTTTATTCCAAGAAGAGGGGCGAATTAATATCACCGTGGTTAATGCTTCCCGGCATGATTTTGGCACTTTGGCTTTGTTGTAGTGTGATTTTGAACGCCAATTCTATTATCAACTCCGAGCGGCCCGAGTGGGGTGGATTCGCCTGCGAAATTTTTTCCACGTTCCTCTGCGTAATTGCTGTTTTTCTTCCGTTCCTGGCCTACCTTTTAAAATCTAATGCCAAGGCATAAATTTCTTGGGTTAGTGGTGGCGGGTTGGTGGTGGGTTGGTGGTGAGAGGTCTGTGGTGGAACCGGGTTGGTGGTGAGATCGGGTTGGTGGTGGCAACAGATATCCGCCACCATTAATCGTGGTGGAGTGCGTTTACGACTGCGAGGATTTGTGGTAGAAGCTGTTTTTTCCGCGACAGCACGTCTGGGAGCAGGTAGAGCGAATCTTCCAATTTTTCGTAGGGCAGAGCGTCGAGCACATCGTTGTCGCCACAGATTAGAAGCACGGAGGTTTCGCGGACGGCGTTTGTCACGAGCAAGCCGAAAAACGCGAGATTCTCGACTTCGAGGCGGAAGCGCATTTGTTCGAGAAGTTCTTTTTTGCGCGAGCGCAAAAGCTCGAAGTTTGTTTCTTCGACCTGCGAGAGCGCGAATTTTATTCCGCCATCGACGTAGTCTTTGCGGTCGCCACAAACGACGTGCGTCGCTGATTCTTTTGCGAGGGCGGAACCTATTCGCATGAGCTCGCTCATGAGCGCCTCGGCGGAGACGCCGCAAATCGATTCCAACCACGCGCAGATTTCTCGGTCGCGTGGCGATGTCGTCGGCGACTTCAATACGAGCGTGTCGGAAATGACGCCTCCGAGCAGGATTCCGGCGATTGGCGCGGGGAGTTTTTCGCCGGAATCGCGGAACATCTGCGCGACGAGCGTGCAGGTGCTCCCGACGGCATCGCTCGTGAATTTGAGCGGCATCGCCGACGAGAAAAGATTTATTCTGTGGTGATCGACAACTTCGATAATCGGCAGTTCTTCGGCGCCCGCGAGAAACTGCGTCGGTTCGTTGTGGTCAACCAAAATCATCGCGAACGGTGGCGGCTCGGAGAGTTGCTTTTTGTAAACGACGCCGAGCAGAGTTCCCGCCGCGTCGATGACGGGTGAAAATTCGTCGGGCGAGCGGAGAATTTTCTTGCGAAAGTCGCGCAATTTGTCGTCGGGCGAGAGCGTGAGCTGGCTTGCCGCCGCGATTTGCGCGTGTTCCACGGGCATGCCGAATTTCAGTCGCCTGATCACGGTGGCGGAATCCAACGATGTTTTGATTATCGAAACTCCGCGAGCCTTGGCGTCGCGCACGATTTCCGTTGCGACGTCGGCCTTGCCAGTGACGATGACCAAGCGAATTTTTGCCGCCAGTGCGCGCTGGTGGATTTCGGGTCTGTCGCCGACTATTACTGCGAGATTTTTCTTTTTCACCGGCAGGTGCGCGTCGAAATTTGCCGAGCGCATTGCGGCGACATAGACCTCGAAAGTTTGCTCAATTTGCGCGTCTCGCAGCGTCAGCGGCTTTGCCTCGAGAACGCGGCAAATCAGCTCGATCGAGCTGTAAATTTTTCGCCCCACGAGGTCGTCGCTACCTTCGCGCCCGACGTTTAAAAGCTGCGAGAGAAGGGCGAGCGGGCTGAGCATTCCGAGGTATTTCCGGTTTTCGTCGATGACGGGTAGTTGCGACATCTGCGATTCCCGCAGGGATTTCACGGCGTCAAAAAGCGTCGTCCCCGCCGAAATTTCCGGAGATTTTTCGATGAGATCCCGCATGCGCACATAGACGTCGTGGCGGGTTTGTGGCGGCTCCAATCCGAATTTTTTGAACAAAAATGCGGCGCGCTCGGAGATTATTCCCGGGCAGATCGGGATAAATTTTCCCTCAGCGCCGGATTGCCGGTTGCGGAGTTCTGCGAGGGCATATGCGCTCGCCACACTGTCGATGTCCGGATTCTTGTGTCCGGAGACAAAAATTCGTTTCGCAGAAGAAGTTGTATCCATTTTTTAATTCTTTTTTGTCGCGGCAGTTGCGTTGGGGCCGACCGTCATTGCGAGCGAATTTTCGTCGGGGAAAAATTCTTGGGCGAATTTCGCGATGTCGGAGGCAGAGACAGAATCCAAACGGGCTTCTGCGGCTTCCGGTGTTTCCTGCGGCAAGTCGTAAAGCGCGTTCAGCGCGGCTTCCAGCGTCCTCGCTGCGAGCGATTGGCGGGCTGTCCGCTTCTTTGTCTTCGCGCGGATTTTTGCGGCGGAAAGTTCCTTGTCCGAGATTTTGCCCGCGCGGATTCTCGAAATTTCCTCGCGCATTTTTTCGAGAACTTCGCTTGCGTGTTCCCGCTTCGTTCCCGCGTAGAAATAGAAAATGCCGGTGTCGGGCGTCAGCGTTTGCGAGGCAGCGACGAAATACGCGAGCCCTCGTTTTTCCCGCACTTCCGAGAAAATGTGGCTCCCCATGCCGTTGAAAATTTCGAGCAAGATATCGGGAATGCGTTGCCGCTTGTCCGATACTCCCGGAACCGAGAAGGCGAGCAGGACGATCGTCTGCTCGGATTTTCGCGGAACGAACACGCTCCCCGTGGTCGCCGGCTTTGCGAAATCGCTGCGCGCCCGCGTCCATTTTTTCGCTGCCGGCATTTTCTCGAAGCGCCTTTTTATCGAGGCGAGAACGCGCTTTGTGTCGAAATCGCCGGCGGCGGAAATGACGATGTTTTGCGGCACAATCAGGCGTTTTTGCAGAGCCTGCACGTCGGCGAGCGTCATTGTGGTGAGCGTTTTTTCCGTGCCGAAAATGTGCGTGGCGAGAAAATGTTTCCCGAAGAATTTTTCAAACAACTTGATCGTCGCGAAATCCACGGCTTCGTCCAACTCCGAGTTCAGGGCGGATAGTTGCGTGTCGCGCTCGCGGGCAAAATTTTTCTGCGAGAACTTCGGTCTTTGAATCGCGTCGGAGACGATTTCGCAGGCGGTTTCAAAATCTTCCGCGAGCGTCTCTGTTGCGAGCGTAAGCGTATTGTTGCCGGAATCGTTGTAAAAAATTCCGCCGAGCGACTCGATTGTCTCCGCGACTGTTGCAGCGGAGCGGGTCTGCGTGTCCAAGCCGAGAAGCGTTGCGAGCATCGCGGTTGCGCCCCGCGAGCGCTCATTTTCGTAGGCACCGCCGGCGAGCATTGTCGCGCGCAGGTGGATTTTCGGGAGAGAGTTGTCGCTCTGCAACAACACGCGGATGCCGTTTTTCAGCGTGAAGTTTTCAAAGGCGTTTCCGTTTGTGGTGGCGGGTTGGTGGTGGCGGGATTGCCGCGGGTTGGTGGTGGCAACTTTTTCAAACGAGGAAACGGTGAGCCCCTTGTCGCGGAAATACTTTGTTGCGACGCGCTGCAGATCGTCGGAGGTGATTGTTGTGGTCGCGTCGATGAACGCCTTTGTTGCGCCCGGGTCTCCGAGAACGACGACCTCGTTGCCGAGCCTTGCTGCTGCGGCGGCAACGGTCTGTTGCGAGTTTATCAGCGCAACAATCTGCTTGCGGGCGACTTTTTTTATCAATTTTTCCGGCAAGCCCTTTGTTGCGATTTTGTCGAGAATTTCGAAAATTGCCGCCTCGACCGCCGGCGCCTTCCCGCAATCTGCCTGATAGCCGACCCAGCAAAGCCCCGCCGAGCCGGGCGTCCACGCAAACGCCCCAATCCCGTGGACGATCTCGCGCTTTTCGTGGAGTTCCCGATAGAGAATAGCGGAATCGCCGCTGCCGAGAATGCCCGTGAGCACCGCGAGCGCCGGCGTGTCGTCGTGCGCCATTCCCGGGATTTTCCACACGACGTTTCCGCGCAACACATTGGTGTCGCCGGCGAGCCTGACTTCGCGCTTGGCGAGTTGTGGCGGCTCGGCTGGAATCGCGGCGACATCGGGATTCCGCCTCGCGACAATGCCGAAATATTTCTCCGAGAGCGCGAAAACTTCCGCCTTTTCGACGTCGCCCGCCACAATGACGCTCATCGTCTCCGGCGTGTATCTGCGCTCGAAATAGTCGCGCAGGTTTTCCGCCGTAAGTTTTTCAAGGAGTTCGCGCCGCCCGATGACGGGAATGCGGTATGGGTGCTCGCGGAAAATTTCGGCGAAAGTCGCCTCGTTCAGCACGCGGTCGGGCTCGTCTTTCCCCATGTCCATCTCGCGCAAAATCACGTTGCGCTCGCGCGCAACCTCTGCCGCGGCGAGGGCGGGGCGCACGAGCATTTCCGCGAGAGCGGCGAACGCGACCTCGATTTTTTCCGACGGGACATCGACGTGGTAAACGGTGCGCTCGAAGGTCGTGTACGCGTTTGACACGCCTCCCGCCGCCTGAATTTTCTTCGCGAGAAATTCGGCGCTTTGCTCCTTCGAGCCCTTGAAAACCATGTGCTCGAGAAAATGCGAAATTCCCGCTCCGAGGTATTTGCCCTCGTGAATGCTACCAGTTTTCACCCAGATTTGCACGGAGACGAGGCCCGAAGGAAAAGTCTTCGCGAATGCGACGCGCATGCCGTTTGCGAGAACGGTTTGGGCGGGCGGTAAAAACGAGGCGGCGGGATTTGTCGTCATGTGGAAAATTTCGGTGTTAGTTGTCGTGTCGTGGTTTTGGGAAATTCAGGAGATTTCTTCCAAAATTCCGTTTTTGAGGAAAATTTTTCTGTCGGCGAGCTCGGCAAATTCTTTGTTGTGCGTGACCAAGAGCAGTGCGGTTTTTTGCTCGCGGCAAATTTCCAAGAGCAACGTCATCACGGCGTTTCCGCTTCTCTCGTCGAGGTTACCGGTCGGCTCGTCGGCGAGTATGAGCGGCGGGCGATTTACGAGCGCCCGAGCTATCGCGACGCGCTGGCACTCGCCGCCGGAAAGCTTTGTCGGCAGGTGCATCTCGCGGTCGCCGAGCCCCACGCGCTCGAGCAATTCCGCCGAGATTTTCCGCGCAGCTTTCATCGGCGCGCCGGCAATTTTTGCCGCGAGAAGGACATTCTCGATCGCGTTCAGCTCGGGGACGAGGTGATACGCCTGAAAAACGTAGCCGAGGAGTTTCGCTCTCGCCCGCGCCAGAAACGCGTTTCCGCGCTTTGTTATGCGCTCACCGTTCCAAAAAATGTCGCCCGACGTCGCGGAATCGAGCCCGCCGAGAATCTGCAACAATGTCGTTTTCCCCGAGCCTGATTCGCCGCGTATCGACGCGCATTCCCCGGGCATTATTTCGAGATTGACACCGCGCAGAACTTCGAGCGGACCCGCCGGAGTGGGGAACGATTTTTTGACGTTGACGGCTTTCAGGACTGACATCGCTTGCTTAAGAAAAATTTTGAAAAATTGTGGGGAAAATCACGCCTCGCGCATGGCTTCGGAGGGTTTGCGCCGAGCCGCCCAAATCGCGGGAATGAGGCCGGCGACAGTCGTCGTCAAAATCGTGAAAATCGCGGCGACGAGAAAGTCGTTTCCGTTGTAGTGGACGGGGATTTGCGAGAACAGGTATTGCGTCTGAATCATGTCGCCGCTCCCGAAAATCGAGTTGATGAAGCTCACGATTTCGTCGCGTGCGGCGATGATGACAAACGTCAGCACGCAGCCGATTCCGTAGCCGATTGCGCCGACTGCGACGCCCTGCGAAGCGAATATCATCAGGATTTGCCTCGGCCGCGCCCCGAGCGCTCCGAGTATCCCGATTTCGCGCGAACGCTTTACCACGGCGGAAAACAGCGTGCTCGCTATCGAAAATGACGCGACGAGCGTGATTATGAACATCAGGAAAAAGAGCAGGGTTTTCTCGAATTGCACCGCCTGCAGAAAATTCCAATTCACGTAGATCCACGGCGTGGCGCGGAGTTTCATCGGGAGCACGCGGCAGATGGCGGGAATGATTTTCTCGACAGCCTCCGGATCTTCGACGCGCAGCCGGATGCCCTGCACGTCTTTGCCGAGATTGTAAAGTTCCTGCATTCTGCGTAGCGAAACGATGATCGTGTTCTCGTCAGCCGGTCGGTAGCCCGATTCAAAAAGCCCGCAGACCTCCAACTCGACCGGCATCGGCACCTCGTCGTCTTTGAGCGCGTCGAGCATCGTCGGCGAATAAACCTCAATCGTCTGCCCTGGCACGAGTTCGCGCACGAGCTCGCCATTGCCGCCGGTCTTCACCCGCACCCGCAGATTGAGCATTCGCGCAAGTTCGCTGCCCACGATGACGCGGTCGTCGTCGAGTGCGTCAGGCTCGCCGACCGTGAGAAATTTCTTCACGGGAACGACGTTGTCTTCCTTATCCAAATCGATTCCGCGCACAAAGGGAAGGGCGGGAATGTCGCCGTGGCGCACCATGACTTGCCCCTCCGCAAAAGGCGAAGCCGCGACAACGCCGGGAACCTTTTCCAACGTCGCCATCAGCGCCTTGTGGTTCGCGATCGCACCGCCGTGAGAATCCGTCACGACGACGTGGCCATACATGCGCTGAATATTCTCGCGGTGTTCGCGCCCATAGCCGTTCATCACCGTTTGGACGACTAGCAGCGAGCACACCCCGATCGCCACGCCGATTATCGAGACCAACGCGAATGCGGGAAAGTGCTTCCCCGGCGGGAAAAGCTGCTTGAACGCGAGATATATTGACCAGGGCATGAATTTTTTCGTGCAGGCGAGGCGGCTATTCCGGCTTTGTTTCTGCGGCTTGCGGGCCGGAGACGAGATCCGGCTTCAGCGTCGGGAAAAGTATCGTCTCGCGAATGTTGGCGCAGCCGGTCAGCAGCATGCAAAGCCTATCCATGCCGACGCCCATTCCGCCTGCGGGCGGCATTCCGTGCTCCATCGCAACGAGAAAGTCCTGATCGACCTTCTGTTGCTCCTCGCCGGCTTGGAGTTCAAACATTCTGCGCTGCGTAATCGGGTCGTTTTGCTCGGAATACGCGGGCGCGATTTCCTGCCCGTTGATGCAGAGCTCGAAAACGTCGATCACGCCCGGGTCCTTCTCGTTGATTTTCGCGAGCGGGCAAAGTTCCTTCATGATGTGCGTGACGAAGGTCGGCTGGATCAGCGTCGGCTCGATTATTTTCCCATAAACCTCGTTCGTGACCTCGTAGTCTTCCCAGTCGTCGCGCGGGTCGGGCACCATCAAATCCTTGTTTTTCAGTTCTTCGCCCCGCGCCTCTGCGGCGGCTTTTTCGCGCGCGCGAATCTCGTCCGCCATGCGCCGGCACTCGGCGATTTTTTCCTCTTTCGAGAGCTCAAACCAGTCGCTACGACCCGTGCGCTCGCACACGAGATCTTTGTAATCGACGACGCGCCATTCGCCGCCGAGATCGATTTTTTGCCCGTCGTAGCGCGTGATTTCCGTGGCGCCGATGACGGTTTTGCAGAGGTGCAAAACGAGCTCGCGAATGAGCTTCATCATGCCCTTGTAGTCCGAGTACGCCTGATAAATTTCCATCATCGTGAACTCCGGATTGTGGCGGCGGTCGATGCCTTCGTTGCGAAATACGCGCCCAATCTCGAACACGCGCTCGATGCCGCCGATGAGGCAGCGCTTCAAGTGCAGTTCGAGCGCAATGCGCATGTAAAACTCGCAGTCGAGGGCGTTGAAATGCGTGACAAACGGCCGCGCCGCCGCGCCGCCAGCAATCGGGTGCAAAACCGGAGTTTCGACCTCGACAAAGCCTTTTGCCCAGAGAAATTTGCGCGTCTCGGCGATGATTTGCGTGCGCTGCATCAGGCGCTTTTTCGATTCCGGGTTTGCGATGAGGTCGAGGTAGCGCTGGCGCGAGACCTGTTCCTCGTTCGTGATCCCGTGCCATTTTTCCGGCAACGGGCGAAGCGCCTTTGACACAAGCGCATATTCCCGCGCGCGCACCGTCACTTCGCCGGTTTTCGTGACAAAAAGCTCGCCGCGAACGCCGACGAAATCGCCGATGTCAATCATTTTTTTGAAATGTTGGTTGTAGCGTTCTTCGCCGAGAATGTCGCGCGTGAGGTAAATTTGCTGAATGCCGTCGCGGTCGAGAATCTTCATGAAACTCGCCTTGCCCATGACGCGGATTGCGATTATGCGGCCGGCGACGGAAACTTCTTCCGCCGGCGACGGAATCTCGTGGATGTCCGTCCCCGCAGCCTTTGCGGCGGCGATCGCGGGCGCCATTATTTCGGCGCAATCCTTCGACGTGTGCGTCTGATTCCAATTCGCTCGAAACGGGTCTTCGCCCGCCTCGCGTAGCCGATTGAGTTTTTCCATGCGCACGGCAAAAAGGTCGTGCGAAATGTCGGCGAGATCGTTCCCGCTCTTCTTGTTTTTTTCGCTCATTGTCCGTCTTGGGAATTCGTTTTTTTAGCAGCCGAGCATGTTGACGATCGTGCCGTCGGGGAGCAGGTCAATCGTCTCCGCGCACGGGACTTTTGGGAGCGCCGGCATGCGCATGATGTCGCCCGTGAGCGCGACGAGGAATCCCGCTCCGGCGGCGATCTCGAAGTCGCGCACCGTGATTTTGAAATTCTTCGGGCGCCCGAGCTTTGCAGGGTCGTCGGAAATGGAATTCTGCGTCTTCGCCATGCAAATCATCAGCTTCGACGCGCCGGCGCGCTCGAGCGTGTCAAGCTTTTTCAGCGCCTTTGGCAGCACGACAACGCCGTCCGCCCCGTAAATTTCCTTCGCGATTTTTTCCATTTTCTCGACGACCGGCATGTCGAGCGGGTAAAGCGGCTCAAACTTCGGCGACGGCTTCTCGCACGCCGCGCAAACGAGTTCTGCGAGCTTCGTGCAGCCCGCACCGCCTTCCGCGAACGAGCCGGCAAACTCTGCGGGGACACCGAGCGAGGCGCAGAATTTTTGCACTGCGGCAAATTCCTCGGCGGTGTCTGTCGGGAATTTGTTGATCGCGACAACGATCGGCCTGCCGAATTTCTTTGCGGATTCGATGTGCGCGGCGAGATTTTCCAAGCCGCGTTCCACGGCGGGAACGTCGGGCTCGGTCAATTCTTTCAACGCCTTGCCGCCGTGCATTTTCAGCGCGCGAATCGTCGCAACAATGACGATGGCGTCGGGCGCGAGCCCTGCCGTGCGGCACTTTATGTCCAAGAATTTTTCCCCGCCGAGGTCAAATGCGAATCCCGCCTCCGTGATCGCGTAATCGGCGTGCGAGAGCGCCATTTTTGTCGCAATCACCGAGTTGCAGCCTTGCGCGATATTCGCAAACGGCCCGCCGTGGACAAACGCCGGAACGCCCTCCGCAGAGGCGACGAGGTTCGGCAAAAGCGCCTCTTTCAAAATCGCCATCAGCGAGCCCGTGACGCCGATTTCTTCAGCGAAAACCGGATTATTTTCCGCGTCGAAGCCTACGACCATCTTGTTCAGCCGCGCGCGCAAATCCTCGTAGCTCTCAGCGAGGCAGAGAATCGCCATGATCTCGCTCGCGACGGTGATGTCGAAACCGGATTCGCGCGGGACGCCGTTGCCGCCGCATCCCACGACGATGTTCCGCAGCGCGCGGTCGTTCATGTCGATCACGCGCTTCCACACGACGCGGCGCGGGTCGAGCCTCGTCGCGCGGAAATAGAGCTTGTTGTCAATCGCAGCGGCGAGCAGGTTGTGCGCCGAGGTGATGGCGTGAAAATCGCCGGTGAATTGCAGATTTATTTCCGTGGAGGGCTGGACGGTGCTCTTGCCGCCGCCGGTCGCCCCGCCTTTTCTCCCAAACACGGGCCCCATCGACGGCTGCCGAAGCGCGACCGCGACAGATTTCCCGATTTTTTTCATGCCCTGCGCGAGCCCGATCGACGTCGTCGTCTTGCCTTCGCCGGCGGGCGTCGGCGTTATCGCGGAAACGAGAATGAGTTTCCCGCGCTTGCCGCCGTTGTCGAGGGCAGCGAGCGAGATTTTCGCCTTGTCGCGGCCATACGGCTCCACGAATTTTTCGGGGATTCCGATTTGTTCTGCTATTTGGAAGATTGGAAGGTTCTGCATATTGAAAAAATTTCGGGCGAGCATAAATCCAAGCACCGTTGGAAGGCAATTTTTTCATAATCGGCAATTGCCGCGACAACAAACGGGATAAATCCGTTTGAAACAAAGGCTTCGCTGCCGTAGAATGGCGGCAAATGAAAACCAAAAAACCAAACGAAACAACAGGTGAAACAACAAGCTCCTGCGCGCCCGTGAATGGCGTTGTCAAGCGCGAAGATGCCGTCAACCGGCTGTCAACCGATGAACGCAAGGCGCTGAACGACTACGTTTCCGCCTACACAAACTACCTCGGCGTCGCAAAAACCGAGCGCCGCGCATATGCCGAGGCGGTGAAAATCCTCGAAGCGCGCGGATTCAAGTTGCTCGCGGACACAAAAACGCTGAAGCCCGGAGACAAAGTCTATCGCGGCTACCACGGGAAAACGCTCTTCGCCGCAATCATCGGCGAGGAGCCCGTTTCTGCCGGCGTGCGCGTCGTCGGCGGCCACACGGACGCGCCGCGAATCGACTTGAAGCCCGTGCCGCTCTGCGAAAAGAACGGAATCGCGTATTTCGACACGCATTACTACGGCGGAATCAAAAAATTCCAATGGGTCGCGCTGCCGCTCGCAATCTACGGAACTGCGGTTCGCAAAGACGGGACGAAGGTCGATATCGCCATCGGCGACAAGCCAGGCGACCCCGTGTTCATGATTTCCGACATCCTGCCGCACTTCGGGCAGGAGCAGGGCGCAAAGACCTTGAACGACGCTTTCCCCGGCGAAAATCTCGACCTGATTATCGCCACAACGCCGTGCCCGAAAGATAAAGACGACGATTCCGTCAAGGAAAAAGTCAAGCTCCACGTTTTGCGGATTCTCGCCGAAGAATACAAGATCACGGAGCAGGACCTCGTCAGCGCGGAACTCGAAATCGTTCCCGCCGGCACGCCGCGCGAAATGGGTCTCGACCGCTCCCTCATCACCGGCTACGGCCACGACGACCGCATTTGCGCGTTCGCGGGCTTGAAGGCTTTGGCGGACATCGAGGGCACACCTGCGAAAACCGCCGTGGTTTTGCTCTGCGACAAAGAGGAAATCGGCTCCGTCGGCGCGACGGGAATGGATTCCACCTTCTTTGAAAATTCAATCGCGGAACTCGTTTTCCGCCAGCGCAAAGACTACTCGGACATCGTCGTACGCCGCGCGCTCGAAGCCTCCGAAATGCTCTCCGCTGACGTGTGCGCCGCGCACGACCCGCTTTTCCCGAACGCCAGCTCGCCCGGCAACATGGCGATTTTCAACGCCGGCGCGTGCATGATCAAATACACGGGCGCGCGAGGAAAGGGCGGGGCGAACGACGCCTCGGCTGAGTTTATCGCGAGGCTGCGGGAAGTTTTCGACGCCGCGGGCGTTGTCTGGCAAGTCGGCGAACTCGGGCGCGTCGATGCCGGCGGCGGCGGGACAATCGCGCTCTTCATGTCGCGCTATGGCATGAATGTCGTGGATATGGGGACGCCGCTCCTGAACATGCACGCACCGTGGGAAATCGCCTCGAAGCACGATGCATACATGACATACAAGGCGTACAAAGCGTTTTTCTGCGCGAAATAGCAACAAAGCCAAATCCACCACAAACTCCCCACAACAGACCGCTCCGGCTATGAATTAAAATAGAAGGGGTTTGTTGTGGGGAGTTTGTGGTGAAATGCCGCGCGGACTTAATTTCCCCACCACCAACCCCCCCCCCCCCCCACCCCCACAATAACGGCTAATTTATTTACACCCGGTTTATACGGTTGGTGGTAAACCACTACGGTTGGGCCTAAAAGCGCAA
>JAJPZB010000066.1 GCA_021204635.1 Opitutia bacterium
CCCCACCACTAACCCAAATCCCACCACCAACCCTGCCACCACCGACCCTGTGTCTCCGCACAAAAAGGCTCTCGGGGGTGTTGCCACCACCGAGAGCCTTTGTCGCGCGCGTGAGACTGCGCACTGTCCTGCGTGCCCTTTCCTGCGCTAAATCAGAATGAGACGCGGAAGCCGGCGTTGGCGCTGTGCGAGACTTCGGAGTTGAAGCCGACGTCCAAGTTGTAGCCAAGGTAGAACGCCGCGCCTTCGGTGACGTTGATGTCAACCCCGACGCCCACGGAGAACATGTCGCGCGTGAACGCGTTTTCCGTGCGCTTGTCGTAGCTCGACACCGCGTCGCCGCTGCTGTTCACAGCATTGCTGCCCCTGACCTTGAAGTCGATGTCGTCGTCGATGAACTCGTGCGCATACGAGAGCCCGAGCGTGAACGCCGTCGGCATCGCCACATCGTCGAGGTTGTAGCGCAACTGCACACCAACGCGCCCGCGCAGGCTGTTTGCGTCGAAGTCCTTCACATCATAAGGCTCCGAGCCCGATTCGCTGAACCCATCGACATCGGAATACATATACGTAACCCCGATATAGGGCATGAGGAAGAGCGAATCCGCGAGCGGGATAACGCCGCCGAAATTGACGAATGCACCCCAATTTGTCTCGTCGGTGCTGCCTCTGTTGTTGCCATATCCGCCGCGGCGGTGGACGTCATACGAGCCGAGCCCGAACTGCGCGCCACCTTCGACAAAGTAGAAGTCGCCGACGACCTCGCTCGCGTAGAGCATCGCGCGATAGTCGTCCATGCGAATCTTGCCCTGGTTGCCGTTGATTTTCGCTTCGCCGTGGTCATACGCCACCGCAATGCCGGCGAGCGTCGTCGAGCCAATCCGCGTGTCCGCGCCTGCGATTGCGCCATACGTCGTGTAGTCGAAGTTCTTCGCCCTGCTTCCGCTTCCGGATTCGTTTTGAATCGTCTGCGCCTGCGCGAAGAATTCCCAATCGGTGTCGCGGTTAATTGCGAAGCGCCGTTGCTCCATGCGGGTGTGGAGCGTCCGCGCGTCTTGGTTGAACAGTTCGGTCGGCATGACGACCATTGCGGAATAGGCGTAATTTGCGCTATCGGGCGTCGTGCTTTGGTTGTACAAATTGCCGGACGCGAAGTTCCAGTCGGCAGATTCGTCAACCCCGTCGATGATAACGCTCCATGTCGGCGTGCCGGAAACAGACACGGTCGTGTCCGCCACCTTCAAGTAGTTGCCCGTCACCTCCGAGTAGGACGTGAGGTCAATTTCCACGCTGCCGAGGGCAACGCTGCCCGAGCCGGAAATCAGCGCCGAGCTCTTAACATTGCTCATGTCGGAGGCATCTTCAATCTTCACCAACATGCGCGTGTCGCCATTCTCGTCCACTTCGACATTGAAGTTTTGGAGCGACATGGTGCCCGTCGTCGTTTCTGCCGTGAAGTTGCCGGCGAGTATGCGCGAGTGATCCGTGAGGCTTATTGTGCGCGTGCGCGCGTCAAAGCCGCCGTTTGCCTGCCACGTCGAGTTTGTGGTCAAGTTGACATTTGCCGAGCCTATCGCCGCGACATTTTCGCCAACTTCCTTCGTGGTGATCAGCCACGCGGAATCAATTGTCAAGTTGCCGGAGAATGTGTTGTCGGCGGTGAGCTTGACCTTTGTGGTGGAATATCCCGCGTCGTCAGTCGTGGAAGAATCGTCGGTCGCCGCGACCGTGGCGATCGACGCCGTTGACGCGACGCTCGCGCCCAAGATTTCCACTGAGCCCTCGCCGGAAATCTTCCGGTCGAGCGTGTAAGTCGTGTCCGCCGCCGAATCGCTGAGGTCAACGAGCAGTTTCGCGTTCGCGTTTTGGACTGCGATTTCGGAAGTTTCCCCGAGCGCCTCAATGCCGACAAAGCGCAGGGTGCCGGCGCTAATCTTCGTCTTGCCGGTGTAGTCGTTGGACGAATTGACAATTGACACGGTGCCGTCGGACACCATTTGCAAATCGCCCGAGCCGCTAATCAGCGCCCTAACGGTCTGGTCGCCGTATTTCGCCGTGACAACGAGTGTGCCGGAGTTGTCAACCACCGCGCTGCTGCCGCCGACTGCGTCTCCGTAATCCGTCGTCACCGTCATGCCTTCGGGTATGACGAGTGTGCCGCCAAAGCCCGAGTTGTAGCCAGCCAACTCAATCCCGGGCGAGCTGAGCCCCGAGTCGAGCACAAACGAAACCGTGCCCGCGCCCGAAATATTGCCGGCATACTCGTGAATCTCGGAGGTCAGCATGTGGAACACCACATTGCTGCCCGCCGCGACGTCGATGTCGCTGTTGCCGATGGAAACGCCGGTGGTGTTGACAACCTCAATCTCGAGCTTGCCGCTCGCAACCTCAAAGTTGCCGGTGAAGCCCTTCAATTTGCCATTCGCCGATTCGCCGCCCGCAATCGTCAGCATCGTGTCGGCGTCATCGCCCGCCACCACAATCGTGCCCTTGCCCGAAACGCTCAGCGACAAGTTGGCGCTATCCGTGAGCGCGAGCTTCAAAGCCGCGCCCTTGGCAATCTCCGTTCCCGAGAGCGCCGACAATTTCGCCTGATCGTCAACCGTCAGCGTGCCCTCGGAAATCGTCAGCCCACTCGAACTCGCCCCGCTGACCGAGACCGCAGATTCGAGAACAATCTCGCCCGCGCCCGTCTTTTCAATCCCGCCGTTGCTGCCGCTGAGCTTTATCGCATTGGCGACAGTTTTCAGGTTATCCACGTCGCCGTTGTAAAGGACAAGCTTGCCGCCGGAGACCGCGATCTCCGCCGTGCCGAGGCTTCCACCGTCCGTCGTGTCAATCTCCAAGGTGCCGCCATTAACCGCAAACGACAAATTCGCATAGTCGTGCGCCTCGCTGATGACGAGCGTGCCGGAGTTCGTTTTCGCCACCGTCATGCCGTCAACATCGTCGATCGTGCCCGCATACACGGTCTCGAAGGTCGCGACAATGCCGCTTGCCACATCGATGTCAAACGTGCCCTTTTCTCCCGAGCCGTCTGCGAGGTGGATATCGCTCACCAAGTATGTCGTGGCGTCGTCGGTGACATTGATCCGGATCGTGCCTTCGCCACCGAGCGTCACGCCCGCCTCGGTCACCAACTCTCCGTCTGCATTGTAGACATTGTGGCCGGTGAAATCGTGCGCGGAATCCAAGATCAAGGTCGCGCCGTCGTTCACGATGACGTTCGCCGTGCCCGTAATCTTGTATCCGTTGCTCTCAATCGTGACCCTCGCGCCATCGGTCACCATCATCGTCGTGGGGGTGACATTTTCGCCGAGCTCGACGGTCGTGGAGGTCGCAAACGTCACGCTGTCGCCGGTTCCGTATGCCGCCACGATGCTGCCGTCCGTGCCGCGCACCCAGTTTTCGTCCGTCGAGTTCCAGACGTCGCTTTCGGCGCCCGTCCAAGTCAAGTCGAATTCCGTGTGGTAGAACTTGACGTAGTAGCTGCCATCGCTGCTGCCGAAGCTTACCTCGATTCTGCCTGTGTCGATGTTGCTACCGGCAATATCGAAGTTGCCGATCGTGAGATCGTCCCAGCCTTCGAGCGTCGCGCCGTCATCGACATCAAAGAGGTAATACGCCGACGTGTAGATATATTCGCCATTCTCGTCGAAAACCTGCTCGTTGACATCGACCTCGTCCAAATCGAAGGTAATGCCGGTCAGCGTCGTAGTGCCGCTCGTGATGTGGAATGCCGCAACGTTCGCGTCTTCGCCACTGTCGTCGAGGAGTATGCCGTTGGCGAGTTTGACCGTGCCGCTCGTGAAGTAATTGTCGCCACTGAGCTCGATCGAATCAGTCGGCAACGCGTCAAAGACCTCGGTCACGTCGAGCGTGCCGCCGTCAATCGTGATATCTGCGAGCGCCGTGCCCTTTGCCGCCGTCAGCGTCATGCCTTCGACGAGCGAGGCATTTGCCAAGGCGCCTTCCGTCAAGCCGATGCTCGCGACCGTCGTGTCGGAGGCGAGCGTCAATGTGCCCGCGCCGGTCTTGGTCAATGTGCCCGCGCCGGCAATCGCGCTGTTTAGCGTCGCCTCACCACCGTCCGCGACGTCGATCGCGAGTGTGCCGCCTTCCGCCACCGTCGTCGTGCCGGAGAGCGCGAGGTTCTCGCCCGCGACGGTGGTCGTGCCCGCGCCCGCGAGCGTCAAATCGCCCGCGCCGGAGATCGTGCCCGCGAGCTCGAGGTCAGCGTCGCCACTGAGCGTCAACGACGCCTCGGCGGCGATTGCGAGCTCGCTGCCCGCCACCATGTCGAGCGTGCCGCCAAAGCTAAGGTCGCCCGCCACCGTCAGCACCGCGCCGTCGTCTATCTCGAGCGTGCCGCTCAAATCGGAGATGTCGCCACTGAGCGCAACATCGTCGCCCGCCACAATCATCGTGCCTGCGCCCGAGAATGTGTTGCCAAAGTCGCCGGCGGTGAGCGTCGCAGAGGCGCCACCGTCAATCGCCACCGTGCTCTCGCCAAACGCGCTGCCGTTCGTGGCGGTTGCGTTGCCCGAGATGGTGGTCGTGCCGGCGTAGCTGCTTTCGCCTCTGAGCGTCACATCGCCCGCCACCGTCACCGCGCCCGTGCCCGAAATCGCGTTCACCACCGTGCCCGCGTCAAATTCCACCGAGCCGTTGTCCAAGGCAACCGTGCCCGTGCCGAATGCGTCGCCGTTTGTGGCGACCGCGTTGCCCGAGATGGTGGTGGCGCCCGAGAAATCTGCGTTCTCGCTCGCCACAATCACGGTGCCGTCGCCAGCCACCAGCATCGCGCCCGTGCCCGAGATCGCGTTGGAAACGGTGTTGGTTTCGCCACTTGCTACGGAGAATTGCAAGGTGCCACTGTCGCCGATAGCGATAGCGCTCGTGCCGAGCCCGTCCGCCACCATAATCGCGAGAGTGCCGGCGTCAATCGTGGTCGTGCCGGCAAAGTCGCTCTGCGCGGCATCAATTGTCAAGGTGCCCTCGCCCGACTTTACAAACGAGAGCTCGCCCGCGATAAGCGCGTTGCCGCTACCCATCAAATTGTCCGCCACCGACACGTCGAGACCGCTTGCCACCACCATCTCAAACGTGCCCGTGCCCGAGACCTGCGAGGCGAAAATCTGACCACCATCGCCGTATTCGAGCGAGGTATCCGTGATGTTCATCACGAACGTGCCCTCAACAGTTGTGTCGCCCGTGTAGTCGTGGAACGAATCGTTAAACGTGAGCGTCGAACCTTCCGCGACATCGATTGTCGTCGAGCCGGTGAAGCGGTTGGTGGCGTCGCCGGTAATGCTGATCACCGCGCCATTTTCCACATACACCGTCGCGTTCGATATCTTCGAGCCGAGGGAGACGTCGCTTTCGACAATGTCCTTGCTGCCGTCGAAGTGAATTGCGTCGCCCGCGTAGAACTCCGCGCTCGTGTCTTCAAAGTTGCCCGCCGTTTCGGTCCTCAAAACGTTGTCCGTGCCACCAATCCAGTAGAGATCGACGACCTCGCGCGTGATCGTGACCGTCAGAGCTCCATTGGAGTCGGTGGCGAACGTAATGCCCGAGAAATGCGTCGAATCCAATGCCTCGCCGGCAATCGTCAGGTTGTCGGTGCCCATGCTGCTGAGCACACTTTCGTCAACACTCACGCCGCTGCTGAAAATCGTGACCACGACATCGTTCGAGCCTTCAAAGACTTCCGCGAAGTCGAAGACGATGTCGGCAGAAGTAATCACAACCGTGCCGGAAACATTGTCGACATACGCGCTGCCGCTCGCCACCGTGCCGTCAAACGAAATCGTGCCGCCGGAAATCTCGCTGTCGCCCGAGAACTCGACCGCGCCCGCCGCAAGCGTTAGCGTACCGCCGCTCATGTCAATGGCATCCAAGGTCCCGCCCGAGATAGTCGCGGAATCGCCGTCGCTCAGGCTGAGCCCAACCAAGGTGCCCTCGCCCGTCTGCGAAATATTCAGCGTGCCGCTCGTCGCCACGACGCCCGAAACATCGAGCGTGCCGGTGCCCGTGTTCGCAACGGTGGCGCCGGTGCCAAAGCTCGTCGCGCCCGCGAGCGTCAACGTGCCCGAGCCCGAGAAGGTGAACGCGCTGTTGTCGCCGAGGGTAATGGTGTTCGTGCCGTCGCCGAGAGCGACCTCCCCGTCGCCGGTAATTGCGAGCGTCGTGCTCGCATCAACCGCAATGCTTCCGCTGAAATCGGAATCGCCCGCAGCCCAGTCGATTGTCGCACCCTCAAACTCGAGCGTCGCGCCCGCTTCGCCGGAAATCACGGTCGCGACCGTGCCGCCGTCTGCGAGGTTGTAGCGCAGTGTCGCGCCGTCGGCGATGGTCGCGTCGCCCGAACCGAGCGAAGCGACATTTTGCACCTCGAGCGTGCCCACGCTAATCGTCGTCCCGCCCGAATACAAATTCTCGCCCGAAAGAATGAGCGTGCCCGCACCGGTTTTCACCAAGGAGCCCGTCGATTCCGTGGCATCCGCGCCATCTTCTGTGTTCGCGATTACCTTGGAAACGACGAGCGTCGCGTCGCCATCAACGACGTCGAAGGTGAGTTCTGCGCCGTCTGCGAGGTGAATCCGCTGGTTCAACTCATTTTCGGAGACATAGCTCGTGCCATCGCCGGAATAGCGATAAGTGCCGCCCGTGCCATAGACGGAGAATCCGCGCCTGCCGGCGGTATCTTCCGCCTGCGCCGAAGTAATTTCGAGCGTGCCACCGTCGCGAATCTGCAGGTAAATATTGTTCATGTTCGAGCCGAAGTTCGAACCGGAGCCCCATGCATAGCTCGAAATTTTCGCCGTGCTGCCTTCGCCGCTCACCACGAGCGTGCCCGTGCCGCCAACGTGCGACGACGTGACGCCCGTCAAATCCGCGACCGCGCCGTCGGCGACCGTGAGCGTGCCCGAAATCGAGAGACCGCCGGAAATCGTAGAATCGCCGACAAGCGACAATGTCGCGCCACTGTCTATCTGAACCGTGCCCGCGCTCGTCAGCGCACCAACCGTGGAATCTCCGTGACCGTCCACCGTGTACGCCTCCAAGGTCGCGCCGCTCGCAACGGTGATTGTCGTTGCCGAAGCGTCCGCGCCGTCAATCTGGAATGTGCCCGCCTGCACGTCAATCACGCCTTCGGTGATTGTCGTGTTGATGACAAAGAACGTGTTGTCTCCCGTCTTCGTCAAGGTATAACCACCGAGATCGAGACTTGTCGCAACGTAAAGTCTGCCAACCATTCCCAAACTGCTCTCCGCATCCACAGTGGAATCCGCAGTCACCGTGATATTGGGAAGCTGAATCAAATTGCTGTCCAAACCACCGCTGCCGCTGTTCCGCAAAGTGCCACCGTCGAGGACGAGACCGAAATACGTGTCGCCCTTGTCGTTCACATCCAAAACCGCGCCGGTGCCGATGATGAATGTCGCGCCGTCGTTGTCATAACTATCGCCGGTCAGGGTGATGATGGTGTTGTAGGAGGTGTTGCCGACAGCGGACAAGATGCCGGTGTAGTCCGCCGTGCTCCCGATATTGACGTAGAACACCTCAGGATATGAACCGGATTCCACGCCGGTAATGTCGAGATTGCCGGCGCCTGACAAGGTTCCGAGGGTCAATTCCCCACCATAGTTCACAGAGATTTTCGCCGTTGTGCCGTCGTCAACTATTGCGGTCGCGATTTCGAGCCCGTTGCCATTGAGGTCTTGCAGGTGGAGTTCTGCACCATCGTCGGTGAACTCGAGCGACTGCCACAAGTTGTAGTTGTTCTCATACACCAATTTGCCGCCGAGTTTTATCTCGTCGAAATCGATGGTCAGCATCTTGCCGTCCCAATTGCCATCGCCATTTCCGGCATACAAAGTCGCGCCGGATTCGATGGTGAGCAAAGTGCCCGTGATGGAGGCGGTGTCATAGTCTTCCACCTGCCATGTCGCGCTCGCGCCCTCAGAAACCGTCACGCGCTCCGTTTCGACGTAGCCCTGTATTATCGCGACATCGCCGACGCCCTTGAACGCGTATTTGCGGAGACCGTATTCTGCCGAAACCGGTTTGTTTTGGAATTGCTGATCTTCGTCGGCGCCTGCCGCAGTTTTGCCGACCCAGTTCGGGTAGTCACCCTGTATCGTGTTGTCCCAAACATAGGTGCCGTATTCCGAGATCAAATCGGCGCTCGCGGAATAGACGATGTTGCCGTTCTCATATGCAAAGCCACCGTCGGTGAAGATCTCGCCGTTATATTGCGCGCTGAATATGCTCAAATCCGTGCCCGACGACGCGTTCGTGAAGAGGATAACCGCCTCGCCATCGTCCGTGATGTCCAACTCGGTCAAGTCGATCACAAAGGTAGAGCCGCTCGCGAATGTCGCGCTCGCACCGTCGAGATCGACGACCGTGCCGGCGGAATAGACAAACTCGCCGCTGCCGGCAAGCGTCAGCCCCGAAATCGTGGAATCTGCCACAACCGCAAAGCTCGCGTCGGAAAGCGTCACGCCGGAGCCCGCAAGCGTGCCGCCCGCGAGGGTTATCGTGCCCGTGCCGAGCGCAGTGCTGCTGCCAATCTCGAGCGTGCCGCCCGAAATCGTCGTCCCGCCCGTGTAAGCATTCTCGCCCGACAGCGCCAAAGTGCCCTCGCCCGTCTTGGCAAGCGCGCCGTCGCCGGAGATTGCCGCCGAGGTCGAAATCGTGTAGCCCGCAGTGTCAAAGGTTGTCGTGCCCTCGGTCAGCGCAACGTTGATGTAAGAATTGAGCTCCCAATTCGCCGAGGCGCCGAAGGTCATGTCGGTGAGATTCAAGTTGCGCGTGCCGCCGCTCGCGCCCTGCACTCCGCCTTCGCCCACCACGACCGTGACGCCGGAAATATTGACGGTCGTCCCATCGTTGTTGGAGGGGTTGCCGATATTAAAGGTATTGACATTAATTGTGCCCGTGCCGGAGATGTTGTTGGAGTTGCTCCCCGCCTGCGCCGTCGCATATTGCAAGGTATCGACGTCCAAGACGCCATTGACCTCCATGTCGAGCAGGAAGGAGTCCATGCCGTTGTAATTTCCGGCGCTAATCGTGCCTACAACGACATTCGCCCCATCTTCAATAATCAAATTGGCTGCCCCTGTCGCGTTGCTGACGGCATAGGTCTCAATCGACCCGATCGTGTATTCGGCGCTCGAGTTGCCTGCGAACACGAGATAACTCGTCTCGTAAACATTGAGTTGCAAATCTGTAATCGCCGTGTTGCCGGCAAATGTCGTCGTGCCAATCCTGTTGTAATAAGCCTCCAACTCGACATTGCCGGTAAACGTCACATCGTCCGAGGCATTGCCGTTCTTTTCGAGGCTGACGCCCGAGACATCGCCACTGACCACGACGCCCGTCGCCCCCGAAATCCGCAAGTCAACTGCGCCATCGACGACAATCTTGCTCGCGACCTCTGTGCCATCCGCGGTGATCGAGAAACTCGTCCCGTCTGCAAACTCAACCGTCGTGCCCGCGCCAATCGACGAATGCCCAAAGTCCAAAGCCGAATAGTTGTTGCCATCGGTTTCCGAAAGGTTCTTGGCAACATACAACGTCCCGACAAAGTCGCTGCTGAGCGTCACGCCCGTGCCGTTGGCGGTCGCGCCCGTGACGTCGATCTCGCCCGCGCCCGTGATGTTCGCGACGCCAAAGCCGTCAAGGTCGCCGAGCGCAACATTGGTAAAGTCGATCGTCGCGCCGGCGTTCACCACAACCCCGCCCGCGATATCCGCGCTGCCGCCTTCCGCGAGCGTCAGCGTGCCACCGTCAATCGTGAGCGTCGCACCGTCGCTGACATTCAGCGCCGTCGCGCTCAACGCCCCGTCGCCCTCAAAGGCAAATGTCGCACTCTTCAACACATTGACGCCGCCCGCCTCTATGCTCTCGGCAATCGTCGCCACCGCGCCCTCTGTGTTGAAATACACTTTGTCGCCGGAATAGAACTGATAGTCTGAGGTGCCGGCAGAATTTGTCCAGTTCTCATCAACAAGGTTCCAGTAATCGCCCTCCGCGCCGTTCCAATACAACGCCGGCGAGCCCGAATTATATGTCAGGTAGAGAGTGCCGCTGAGTTCGTTGTATGAGAAGGAGTAGTCCGCGCGATCGTCCAAAGCCTCGCCATCAATGCGGAGACCCAAGAGCGAGTTGAGATTGCCGCTCTCGCTGTCATAACCCTCGATGACAAAGGAATCGCCCCACGTCATAACGAGACCCACCTTGGTGCCCTCCGCCAAGTCGTAGATGTCAAAGATTGTGCCCTCTGCCAACGTTATGTCGCCATACACAGTGAACGCCGTGGTATTAGTCGCCCCGCTGTAGGTGAAGCTCAATGTCGCCCCCGCCTCTGTCGTGAGGTCGCCGGCAATCTGCACGTTCGAGGTGTCGGAAACCTCCAATGCCGCGAGAGTGCCGTTCGCTCCAACCGTGACATCGGTTCCGTCGCCATTAAGTCCGGACGTACTCGCGACAACCGTGCCTTCGGAAATAACAACTCCGTCATTGTAGCCGAAACTGTTACCATTGTTGGAAATGACGAGCGTGCCTTCGCCCGTTTTTACAAAGCCGTAAGAACCGGTAATCGCACCGGAAATAGTCAGGGTCTTACCTGCTGCGATGTCGAATGTGGAATCGTTATACATCCACACCGGCGCGGAAATTTCTGCCGCGTCCGTGTCGTAAACGCCGACCGTGGCATTTTCGAGTTCGAGCGAACCACTAGAACTTGTGCTGATGCCGCCCGCGCCAATATTCAGAGTGACATCGTGGACGTACAGATTAGCAGTTCCATAGAACGTAATTCCATAGGCATTGAGTGTGCCGGAGCCGCCGATGTCTTGGTTGTACGCGAATGAACTGCTCGACGTCCCAATCGTCATCATGCCGGTGCCGAAGTTGTCGTTGCCGTCATACGAATTTGTGATGTTCAACGTCCCATCGACCGTCAAATAGACGATGCCGGTGACGTCGCGCGTAAACTCGCCCGCCGTAATGTTGGCGCCTTCCACGATGGTCAAAGTGCGGTTGCCTCCATCGACAGTTTGGATTACGTCAATCACGCCATTCGCAGAAGAAATGCTGAGCGAATTGGTGGTTCCCAATTTCAGAGTCCCGATCGTCAAATTTGTGGAAGTTATCGAGGAACTACCGTAGGAGCTCCGGAAATACAATGTCCCGATATCCACCGTCGTCGCATAAATGCTCATCGAGTGACCGGTGTTGTAATCGAGAGTGCCGATCTGCACGTTGCTACCACCAATGTTAATCTGACCACTCGTCGTGGTCATGGTGCCGGAAACAATGAGGTTGGACACCGTGGTCGTCACAGCCCCCGAGCCGGTCACCGTGAACGATTCGGCACTCAGCGTGCCCGTGCCGCTTATTCCCGTGGCATAATCGGTCTCAACTGTTATTGCACCGGTGGAATTGTTGCCGGCGACAGACGATGAAACATTCACCACGCCGTTGACGACAAACGACGCCATGTCCGTGTAAATATCGATTGCTCCGACATCAACTGTTGTCGCGCTGCCGATCTCAAACGTGCCGACGATGCCGTTTACGCTACTGTCCGTGAGAGTCTGGATTTTGCCGATCGTGTAGTTCCGCTCCGTCGTGTCGGAACCTAAGATAATCGAGGCGCTCGCAGTATCGGTGACATACAAGGTGTCGCTGACGACCAAGTTCCCCACGTCGATGGTTATCGAATACCCCGCCGTGCCGCTCGGATACAAATCCAATATCGCCGCAGTCAACGTGCCTTCGCCGGTGATGCTTTGATTTGTGCCACCGTTGATATACATCGTGCCGCCGACATTCAACGACGCACCTTCCGCGATAGTCATGGTCAACGCGTCGTGCTCGCGGGTTACGTTGCCCGTGACATTGAACTCCAAGTTCTCGCCAATGTTCACGACAATGGCGTTGCTGTAGCTTCCTCCGTTGCCATAACCCAACGACGCAACAGTCAGCGAGTAATACCCGCCGTTGCCGTCTTCGCTCGTCTCAAAGTTCCAAGTCACGGCAGACCCGCCCGAAATCTCCATACTGCCGGCGGTAATGTTCGTCACGAGCGTGACAGTCTTGTTCGCGGCATCTGCGTTAAACGTCACATTGTCGCCGTTGATGAATGTGTCGGTAGCGCCGTCGTTCAGCCAGTAGGCGTTCGTCTTGTCCCAGGTGGTTCCCTCGCCGCTCCAAACCAAATCGCGCGCTTCCGCAATTGCGGTAAACGTCACCGCGCCTGCTGTGCTCACATCGACGTCCACCGTCCCCTGGCCGTAGCCGCTAATCGTGAAACTGTCTCCCGTGAGAGACGCCCATCCGCTAATCGTGCCACCGTCAATCACCACATACGTGGTCGAGCCGTCGGAATTAGTGATCGCACCCAAACCATCTAAGGCAAACACGACATCGCTGTTCACGACAACCGTGCCGGAGTTCGCGATGGCGCTCGACAAGCTCACCGTGCCGCCCGACAGCGTCAGCTCTGCGCCGCTCACCACCGAGACAGTGCCCGCCGTCGAGTTCGTGCTCGTCAAGCTGCCGATCGAGGTCACGCCCGAAATGCTCAACCCGTTCGCAACACTAATCGCCGCGCCGGAGGCATCGACGCCGTTCAGCGTCAAGTTGCCCTCTTGCACATCCAAGACGCCGGACGATGTCGTCGAAGTGATCGTCGTGCCCGTCACCACAAGGTCTCCGCTACCGGTCTTCGTGAGAGTGCCCGCGAGAGAAATGCTGCTACCGCTCATCTCAAATTGGCTGCCGGCAACATAGAGCTCGGAAGCCGCCGTCACGCTCATGTTGCCGCTCGCCGCGACCTCGCCCGCATACAGCGCCCCACCACTCAGCGTAATGTCCCCCGTAAGGGAGACTTGATTTCCGTCGATGACAAAATCCGTGTAATTGAAGCCGTAGTAGTAATCACTCTCGTCGTAGTAATCCTCATACATCTCGCCGCCAACACCCAAGATGCCGCCGGCAACAGAGAGGTCTCCGCTCATCGTCAAGCCCGATCCCTCAAAGGTCAGCTGACCGTCATACACTGTAACGTCGCCAGTGAGCGCACTGGTCGTGTGAATCCCCTGGTAGCCCTCGCCCGTCTTCTCGAAACCAACGTTGCCAATGACATAGCCATAGAAGTTGTAACCTTCGTAATACTCGTCAATCTCGAAGACCACGGTCGTCATGTCGTACCCCGAATCAACGATCTGGGAAGCAAAAGTATCGGTAGTTAAAGTAGTTCCCCCGTTCCTCAAATTTGCCCCAACAGATAACGAGCCGGAATAAAGGACAAACATGCCGTCGGCAGATCCATCGTTCGCCAAACCGGCAATTGTTACGCGCTCTGCGTTTACGCCGAGGGAAAGCGCCCCCGTCGTATCCTCCAATTCATCAAACACAACAAGTGCGTCTTTTGCGATGAACTCGTCCGAAATCACGAGGGACGCAGAACGGCAAGCACCGGTGGCGCTACACGTATCCGACAAATAAATCGTTCCCCAGAAATTGTTCGCGTCCGAAGAGCCGTTTGCTCCAAGTTCGAACACGTTGACTAAGTTGGTTTGCGCACCTGCATCCAAATCCAAGACCGCCTGACATCCATCGGTCTCGTCATGACTCATGGACAAGATGTCTATCCCCACGTAGCCTTGAAACTGGGGCTCCAAAATCGAGATTTTCCCGTACGCGTCGTAATAGGTCGCGCCATAGTAAGTGTACGCCTCCCCAACCAACATCAACTGCCCGATGTGTATCCCTGCCTCCGAACTCGTAACGCTTGCTCTATTCCAAATGTTAAGTTGTGAATTGTCTAACTCGAGGTAGCCAATCGAGATATACCCGTAGGTATCGAGGTAAAGCGTCGAATCCGTTGCAGAAACGGACGTGAGCGAACCACCGGCAGAAGATGTCGTCAGCTTAAACATCGTATCGTAGCCATTGCGCCCGGTAATGACGAGCGAGCCGGAGAAATCGCCCAATGTCGCAAGCGTCGCTCCCGCCGTTGTCGCGGCTTGGGCATTCGCGCCGAGGATTGTCAAAGTCGCGTCGGAATCGCCGTTCAACACGCCGAGATCGACGATTTTGTTCCAATAAAGCGCAAGTGTTGCATTCGAGCCCGAGACGTTTGTCGTGCCAATAGACGTGGAAAGTTCCGGCGTATCGCTACCCGGACCGCTTATCTGCCAGAACGTGCCCGAGAGATTTAACTCCGCGATCTCGACCAAGGTCTTGCTGTTGTTGGCAAATGTGGCACCGTCGCTAATCGTGAGCGTCGTGTTCGTTCCCAACGAGTGCGATTCGCTGTTGCTACTCTCACCCACATTGCCCATCCATATCAAGCCGCTCGCGATGACGACCTCGCGCGTCAAATTGTCATCACTCGACACCTGCAAGTGAACATCGACGGCACTTGGAATGTCTGCCAAATCGTCCGCCGTCAAAGTTGAAGTTCCGGCAAACACCACAGTCCCGCCACCTTCGAGATCTACGGAAACCGTCGATGTGCCCGAAGCCGCGTCGCCCGAAATCGTCAGCGTCGAGCCCGACACGACAGCGAGCGCCGACGCCGTCAGCGTCGCGCCGTCGGAAATCGCAAACGTGTAGTCTGCGGAAACGACGATTGCGCCCGCCGTGATATCAGTGGAGATCGAGACAGTCTTGCTCGCCGCCGCAGAGGTGAACTGCACGTCTTCTCCGGTGGCAAACGCAACGGAAGAGAAATCATCATCTCTTGTCCAATTGGTGCCACCAAGCGTCCACGCGCTGTCGCCGCTCGTGCCATTCCAGATGAGCGTTGAAACGTCTGTCGAGGTGATGACGATCGTGCCGTCCCAAGAGCCCGACGAACCGCCAAACGTAATCGTCATGTCGTCGCTGAGCCCCGAATAGGAAATGTTGTCGGCGCCAAGTGTCAACCCGTTCGCGAGAGTGATGCTGCCACCGTTGATCACGTTGTAAGTCTGCCCCGTGAGCAACGACCCCGAGGCAGACAAATTGTCCAAGACGAAGACGACGCCTGTGTCGATCGTCACCGTGCCCGAGTTTTCAATGGCAGAATAAAGCGTTATCGTCCCGCCGAGTTCGAGAGTGCCGCCGCTCGAAACAGTGAGGCTGCCGGCGAGTTCCGAACTGCCGGTGAGCGCCAACGTGCTCCCGCTCGCGATTGTCGTCGTGCTGTCGGCTTCGGTCGTGAGCGTGAGTGTGGCATTGCTGTTGCCGCTGACGGAGAACGCAACGCCGCTACCGATGTTGACGGTGGGCGCATTCGCCGCGTCTGTGGTGACGCCGGAGAAAGTGAGGGCTGTTGCTCCCGTGTTTTTGGTAATGGAAAGCGTTCCGCTATAATCCGCCATACCCGAGACCGTTACAACAAAATCTTCGGAGTATGTAGGTCCGGAAATACCGAGATCTCCGTCGCCCGAAAGCGCACCGAGATTAAGATATCCACCCCATACCGCAGAGACAGTTGCGGTGGCAGAAACCTTTGAGTTCTGAATTATGAGCCCGTCATTTCGGAGGTCTTCCAATCTAAGAGTTGCACCATCTTCCGTAAATTCAAGCGACTTCCAAGTTGTGGAGTTATTCTGGTATGTGATCGTCCCTGCCAACTTTATCTCATCAAAGTCGAGAACAACATACCGCTGATCACTATCCCCGACGAGCAAAGTCGCACCGGACGCAACGGTGAGCGTGCCGCCGGAAATAGTAGAAGTTCCGCTTGAAACTGCCAATGTATGTGAACCTGCGGAAACCGTCATATCGCCAACGGTGATAGTCCCACCGCTCACCAAGTTGACTGTTCCGGTTGCCGTAGAGTCAAAAGTTACGTTGTCACCGTCAGAAAATTCATGGGCTACGCCATCGCTCGCCCAGTTCGCTTCTGTCGTGTTCCACGTGCTACTTACAGCACCCGTCCAAGTGAGGTCGAGAGCCTCGGTGCTCATCGTGAACGAAACGACACCATCGCTCGAAACGCTGAAAGTGTCGGTATAAACGCGCGATTCGTTGCTGAGCAACACGCCGCCAATCGAGAAATTCGACAGCGTCAAATCCGACCACGACTCGGAACTCCCGACAACAATGTCGCCCGACCCCGAAATCAACGTGACCTCATAACTGCCGCTGCGCGACTGCGTGAGGTCAAAAACGATGTCGCTTGCGAGCACCACTGTGCCCGAGTTTGTGATTGCCGAATCAAGCGAGATCGTGCCACCGAGATCAAGTTCCGCACCTGACGAAACCGTGACAGAGCCCGAAACTGTTGTATCGCCTGCGAGAAAGAGCGTGCCGTCGGAAACCGTGACATTGCCCAAGTAATTTGTGCCGCCAAAGGTCTGCGTCCCCGAGCCGGTCATCGAGATTCCAAGCGTATTTGAGGAAGCCCCAACCGTGCCATAAAAGCCATAAGAACCGGAGCCCGTCAGGGTGAGGGTCGTTCCGGAACTGGTAGCAATGATCGATTCGCCCTCATTGAAAGTTACGCTGCCATCGGTAAAACCTGCGCTTGTTCCGGTGACACCGGCAAACGACGTGTTACCGCTTAGATTGAGAGTTGCGTTTCCCGGGCCGCCATCGCCGGCAAGGGCAAAAAAATTGCCTTCGGCAAAATTGTTGGTGTTGACGCCCAAGTTGAAATCTTTGTCCCACCATTCGCGGGAAACACCGCCAAAGACATACTCTACATTCGCCCATTGTTCTCCGCCGAGTTTGACGGTGTAAGAACGATTAAAGACGTTGAGCACCATCAGCTGACCGGAAAAATTCTCCGCGTTAACACCCGTCAAATCGATCGTCCGCGTGTCATTGTTTCCAATTCTGAACGCGACACCAAGAAAACCCGTTCCTGAAATGGTGCTACTAAGAGTGTACGAAGACCCCCCGTTTGTGTTGTAAATAACCCACGACCCCTGAAGACCTCCGCCGTACGAAGAGGAGTTGAGCGTTCCGGCGTTGTCGGCGTTTATGCCGGTAAAGTCAGAGCCAAAATCCAACACTATGTCGTCACTATATGACGTGCCGGAAACTAACACGCCGTCGCCGTCTCCCCAAGCGTCTGTTGCCCGCGAGTTGTTTGCGGGCGCGACGGCGAGTGCCGCAGCGGCAAAAAGAGTGGTCAGGAAAAATTTCGAGTTTTTCATTCTATTAAGAGAGATTTTTAGGGGCAAATTTGGGTCGTAAAACCATGCGTGCACAACACACGCAGTTTCGCGAAATTTTGCGCACCCGCCCCCTCTGCGGCAAGCAAAATGTTGCCCGCAACACACAAAGGTTGCGCCCCGCGCCTCGGTGGTGGCTGGCTTGGTGGCAACGGGTCAGTGGTGGGCTTGGCTTGGTGGTGAAGGGTTGGTGGTGAAATTTGGCTCTGTTGCGGCAACAAGCTTCCCACCTGCGATGCCGGAGCACCAACGTAATTCTCCCGCTAAGTTAGC
>JAJPZB010000078.1 GCA_021204635.1 Opitutia bacterium
CCACAACGCTCTACACGACGAGCATTTTCATCGTCGATAAAAAGACCGGCAACTCGACCAACTCGGCAAGAGCGCCCGAGGCGTTTGCCGACGAAGATGGCAAAATCCCGTTCGAGGCTTCGGGCTGGCTTTGCTACTACGAGGGTTGGTTCGGCGTCCCCGAAACCGGTATGTATCGCTTCGTCGGAATGGCTGACGACGCCATGGCTGTTGGCGTTGACAAGAAAACTGTTCTCTACGCATTTTACCCGCGAGAAGGTCATGGTCCCGCAGTCAACTTTGTCACAGGTTGGGAGCCGAACAACTGTTGTGGTGTAGGCGGAAACGATGGTTTGGAACTTAGCCTGAGCGGAGTCGGGCAGCGCAAAACTCTCTACAAGGGGTCGTGGTTGCGGCTCGATGCCAACAGGCGCTACCGCATTCAAGTTATATTTGGGGAAGCATATGGCGGGCTTGCCGGCGCAACGCTCGGCATCCAGAAATATGGTGAAGATAACGACAACAATTTTCCATTGTTCACGCTCGAGAAAATGGAACCCGACCCCGATTTGAAAATCGACGAAACCGGCATGTACAACACAAGCGCAGTTTTCAGGGCTTTGAAGTAGTGGGTTGGTGGTGGCAACTGTGTCTGTGGATACGACAACCGTGCCGCGATTGTTGTCACACGGATTTGTTCGGGACTAACGTCCCTCACGATTGAGGTGAACGGGATTGTGGTAAAAACGGGTTTGTGGCGAGAATGGGGCTGTGGAGAGAATGGGTTGCTGCGGGGTTTCGGTTGGTGGTGAAGCAAGGGATTGTGGCGAAGTGTTTGCTGTTGGACTTGGGTTAGTGGTGAGACCTTGTCTTTGTTGCGGCGTGGCAGTTGTGGGATGGTGGTGTGATTTGAGTTAGAGGCGTGGAACGGGTCAGTGGCGACATTGAGGGGTTGTGGTAAGACTTGGGTTCGTTGCAGTGGGTTTGCGGCAACTGAGTTAGTTGCGAGGGTCGGGGGGCTTGAGTTGGTGGTAAAGGCAAGGGATTGTGGCGCTGGGATTGTTGTGAGGATTGGGTTTGTGGCGAGTTGGGTTCGTGGTAGCAACTGGGGCTATGACAGGGCGAGATGGTGGTGAGGCGAGGGTTGGTGGTGACGGTGGCGGGGTTGAAATTACATCGCGTATGCAATACGTAATTCTCCCGCTAAGTTAGCGGGAGGGGACCACGATAGTGGTGAGGGTGTCCGTTGAACGTCGCCTGACTCCGCTCCTCACCACCAACCCAAGTTCCACCACTAACCCCTACGAAAAATCTTCACCACAAACTCTCCCGCCACTAACCCAACCCGCAACAAACCCGGCTCCCACCACCAACCCAATTCCCTCCACTAACCCGCTTTGTGGTGGTGGGTTGGTGGTAAAAATGGGTTGGTGGTGAGATCTTTGGGTGTCGGTGCGACAAACGCCATGACACCACTTTCCCAGCACGCTTCGCAACAGCGTCCCTCACTTCCTGCGGCGCTTTCGCCGCATACTCCCGCATTTTCCCAAAAAGTTCAGGTGCATTATCACGCGTCCACGCATATGTCGCGTGCCAGCCGAGCTCGTGCAACACCGTGTCTATCCGCGAGTTCTCCCTCACCACTATCTCCCCTGTCGCGGGGTTAAACCAACCCATAGTCCCGCCGTTCTCGTCTCTCAGCCACCTGTGCGCGTCAACCACTCTCGCGTCATTTTCGCCGTAAAACACATAGTTCGTTCCTTGCGAATAGTCCCCTCTCCCGTGCGACGCCGCAGGGAACGTGTGCCCTATAAAGCCCGCCTCCCGCAACAGCTCGCTAATCAGCCTCGGACCATTCTTCTGCGTCCTCGCAATCTCGTTTTTCGCGTAGTTGTGCAGTTGCTTTGGCGACATCGGTTTAGACGCGTAAAGAATCTCGTTCTTATCTTTCTCCGACGTAAACCGCAGTATATTCTTCTTCACCACGGCAATAAACCGCTCCCATTGTTCCTCCGTCAGCGGCGTGTTCCATTCAAGCAACTCCGCGTTATCGTCAAAATCAAGCGTGTAAATGTGATGCACATCGGTTTCTACTCCCAATGATTTAAGAATTTCATAAAAAATCCGTTCCGTTTCTGGAATTGCCTCTTCTATTACTTGTCTTTGAATTTCAACATCTTCTTCTCTTGTAGCCACAAATCTTTTCAAACCTTCCAAATCTTCATCGCTTAAATCTCCAAGCTTAATATGACGCTCTAACTCACCTTTTTTAGCTTTAAGAAAAGAAGTGTCTCTGTCGTAGGTGTCGCGTCGTCCTTCCACGATACTCTTAAAATACGCACGTACGTCGCGCCCTGACACAAAGTCGTCAAATGCCACGTCCATTATCCTACCAAAAGAAAAATAACCCTTTGGTGCTTTCCCGCTATTTTCAATCTCCTCGACAGCTTCGTAAAATTTATCAGAAAGCTTATAACGCTTTCCGTTACGCCCCGGCACCGCATACATCTTTGCGATTCCCCACTTGCTCGTCGCATAGAACCCCCAGCCATACGCCTGCGCCCCCTCGCCAGTGCCGATAAAGTTCGCGTCAAACCCGCCAAGCGGATTCCCGGGAATCGCCGCCCATCTCGCCCCGCTGCCCGTGTAGGCGCGCTGATAACGGATAGCGTCGCGCGCCATTTGCCAGCGGATATGGTTGATGATACTCGCGTCCTTCCCGTCATAAATCACAAAGATATTCCAAAGCCTGTGCCCGATAAATCCTGCCTCGCTCAGAACGTCGCTTATATATAATTCTTTGCCGTCTTTACCTATGATAATGCCATATCTGTCATGCAGTTCTTTCACTGTCGGCGGCTCTTCTAACGACAACAGTTTATCGACGATGTTGATGTTAACATCTGCTTTTTCCTCAATTACCTTCTTTACCTTGCCCCATTGCTCGTTTGTAAGTTGCGCATTATAGTCAAGCACTTTCGACCCATGGAAAAGCACGGTATATAGGTTTCTCGCCCCATGCGGGAACATGCTGTTTATGCGCGGGTTTTTAACAGCTTCCTCAAAGTTCTTCTTAAATAGCGGAATTTCTTTTTTTATTATCGTATCGATTACTTTCAGCTGTTCTTTCAGTTCCTTTATCTCTCCGCTAAGTTGGTCGCTTGCTTTTCGGTATTTGACTTGCGCTTCTTTTGTGTATTCGTCGTCAAACATCACCAGCGCAAAATCGCTCGGGTGCCTATCAATAAACGCGTCGTGTGCCTTCTTGTCCTTCTTGCTTAAGTCGGCAAGCTCCTTCTTCTCACGCAGGCTCGAGTTAACCTCGTTCCGCTGTAACTCGTAAGAATGCGTTATTTCTCTGTCAATTTCCTCGTTGGCTTCATCAATGCTGAAATGCTCGTAATACTTATCTGTTATCCTGTTTACGTCCTCATGGAAATTATTCCTAAACATGTCCGCCGCCTTATACGCAATTCCTTTAAGCGAGAATATATCTCTGCTATCGCGTATATGCGCTCCTATCGCGCTCTTAATGTCGACAAAACGCTTTCTCCGCAAATCCCAATCCCCTAATGGTATATTCGCATAGTATTCTGCCATTTCTTTGTCTAACGTCACATAGAATCCGCGACCAATCGACTGCGCTCCTTCTCCCATGCCTATCTTGCCCTTATTGAATTTCCCATACGGCGCTCCAACCTCCTCAGGAAACGACCACGGACTTCCGTGCATAGCCAAAATAATGTCGCCCAAAACTTTTTTGTTGACATTTATAATTCCACGGTCAATATCAGACACATCCTTATCAGTAAGGAACTCCTGACGCTCGAGAATTTCGAGAATCTCAGGAATCGGAACCTTTTTCTTTTCGGTTTCGCTATTTTTGGGCTCCGCCTGTGATTTGAGCTGTGCCGATTCCCAAAAGTGGCGAAACCTTTTTGTATCCGCATACAACAGCTTGTTGTTGCGCATCCAATGCCCCATGCCAGTTGTCCCTTTGCCATAAACACTCGCGATATTGTTTATTTCATACCCTGTACTGTCTTCTATCTTCGACAAGTGGATAGCCACGACCGCATTATTACCGCCATCGCTATCCACAATCTCAGTTAAAACAACAATAGCATCGCCGACTTTATTCTCTTCCTTATTATTCTCTTTCCCTGCTTCCTTCTGCTTTTCTTCCTGCTTCTCCCTATATAACGATTTAAATACAGCGATAGGATTGTCGATGTTATCTAAAAGCTTCCGCAGTTCGGAGATGGGAACATGGTGCTTCCCGTTCGTAACCTTATCCAAAACATTCTTGTTTATCATGACAGGAAGGTTTGGTGCTCCAAGCAGTTGCAACACAACAGGGGTTCTATTCAAAACCGTTATTTGCGCCTTCTCTGCAATTTTACCTGCTTCATAAACATCGAGCGCTTTGTTCCAATCCGCCTGCTCTTGCTCCATAATCATGAACTTCATCGCACTATTGAAGTCCTGCTCATACTTCTCCCGTGCCTCCCGCACTTCTGCAAGCTTCCTGTTAAACGCCTCATTCCCCAAAATAGACACCTTCACCCCGGGCAACCAATCAGACACCGCACTGAGAATAAGCTCATTGTCCCCACGCTCCAAAGTCCGCACATCTCGCTCTGCGTTCACATCTTCGTTCTGGAAAGCAAACTTCGGGCTTTCAAGCGTCCTCGGCTCAACCTTTCCAAGCATATCCGTCGTCTCGTCTGTTCCTTCCCACAGCTTTCCATAGTCCTTGCTATAAAATGTCTTCGGGTCAACTCCCACTAACGCATTTCCCGCATTTCCTGCCACCACCGAGCCATTTCTCGCCACTAACCCAAGCTCCACCACCGACCCAAATTTCCACCACTAAGCCACCTCCTTCGCCTGCCACCGACCCGCCACCACTAACCCGCGTCATTGTCGTGGTATGTGGCGTGGGGTTGGTGGTGGCGTCAGGGGATTCTGCCTTCGTCGAAATCGATCATGTCGGCGAAGGAGATGATGTCGGTGCGGTCGAGCGCCTCCATTTTTTTCTTGGCGGCGTCGAGAGATTCCCGCCCCATTTCGCTCATTCCCTTTTGGACGATCTCGCGATTCCATTTTGCGACACGGAGGTCTTTCGGGAAAATTGCGAGCAGGCGCGCGTCAAGGTCGTCGTCGCTCGTGGCGTTTTTCACAGCGTCGATAACGGCTTGTGGCTCGACGCCGAGGTGCATGCACAAAAATCTGTCGAAGCCCTTGCAGAAATTTCGCCGGTATGATTTTGGGAGCGTTCCGGCGAGGTGTTTCCTGATTTTCGCGATGAAGCGTGGCAGGTGGAGAAGCCCCGTTGCGCGGTGCGGAATGTATGGCGACGGCAAGTCAAGGCAAATTTCGCCTGTCGCAGTGCTGAACAAAATCTGCGGATCGTCTGTCGGCGTCGGCTTTATCATTTTCCGGATTGTTGCGGGGCGACGCTCAGTCGGAGATTTTTTCTGCGGTGGCGGCGGCGAGAGCGTCCACGGCGCGCGCAACAGCATTGATGTATGCGTCTATGCCTGAGCCCTGCGTCGGGATTGATTGTTGGAAATAAAATGCGTGTTCGTTGCCGGATTTGCCTTCGCGGAAAATTTCCACATAGGCGACGATTTCCACGTCACCACCGAGAACGCCGTCGAGCCGCATAATCGCGATTGAGACAGAATCTTTGATTTTTGCGTCGGGCGAATTTTTCTTCACGTGCGCGGCGATCTGCAGCGGAAGCGTGCGCTTGATCGTGCTCGAAAGCGGTTCTGCCCAGAGATTGCGCTCGTCAAGAGTTATTTTCCCGTCGCTGCCCCGCTCTGCGATTTGCTGGTTGTAGAGGTATTCGGGGAAAGTGATTTTGCCGAGCGGCACGACGGGGACTTCGCCCGCGGGCACTGCGATTTCCGCCGGCAGCGTGCGAAATGTCTTCACTTCCTTTGGTGGCGAGAAGAATTTGCACGAGGCAGTTGTCGCCACAACAATCGCGGCAAGGAGGAAGAGAGCGAAATTTTTGATTTTTTTGTTCATTTCGGAAATTGGGGATTTGGGGTTTGTTGTCGTGAAATTTATTCTTCGGCAGTCTCGACGCCGATCAGAAGCGCGTTAGGATTGCGGCGCAGGAAGTTCGAGAGATCGCGAATCGAGCGCGCGGCGGCATTTATTTGCTCGAGCGCGTCGGAGAGGTCGCGGTTGAGCACGCCGTTTCTCGGCTCGAGCATTGCGCGGACGGCGGCGAGCGTGTCGTTCAATTCTTCAAGCGTTTTGCGAAAATCTTGCGAGACGGCTTGGAGTTCTGTGGCGACGGGCTCGGCGTTGGCGTCGATTTTTCCCGTAAGAGAATCCAAGTGCTGCGCAATGTTTGCGACGTTCGCGAATGCTTTGTCGAGCTCGGGATCTTGGAGAATTTTGTTGAGAGAATCTGTCGCCGAGACAACGTTGTCGCTTATTTTCTTGACTTCAATCTGCGCGAGCGCGCTGTCGATTTTTTCAATCGCGTCGGAAATTTGCATGCTAATTGTCTTGTAATCGATTTCCGCGAAGCCCTCCAAAATTGTCGAAACGGAGTTGAAAAGCTGGACGGTGCTCGACGGCAGGGTCGGGATCTCGAAGTACTCGTTTTTGCCGTTGCCGCGCATTACGCATGGCGTGCCGGGGAAAAAGTCGAGCTCGACGTAGAGCATTCCGGTTAGGATGTTCGCTGTCTGGACGCGCGCCCGCAGCCCGTGTTGTATCGCAAACACGCCGTAATCTTTGCGCGACATACTCGTGCCCGCGCGCACCGGAATGAATTGATCGACGTAGTTTTTGTCGAGTTCGAGAACGATGGGCATCGTGTATTTGTCCGGCTGCGTCGAATCGAGCGCCTGAATGCGTATTTCGCGCACCACGCCAATTTTCACGCCTTTGAATTTGACTTCGGAATTTACGCTCAGGCCGTTGATCGAATCCTGCGTATAAATCATGCACAGCACGTTTTGCTGCGTGAACGAAATCGAGCTGTATGAAACTATCGCGATGATCATCAAGGCGATTGCGCCCGCGATGAAGACGCCGATGAGAGATTTGTTGACTGGCTGGCTCATTGTTGAAACGGGAAATTTTTCAGGGTGCGTTGCCGCAGGCGGAACCTTTTTTCAATGGGGAAAAATCGGCGGCGGGCAGCGTGCCGGCTCGCGACAAGAACTCGCCGACGGCCTCGCTCGGCGGATTGGCGCGGAGCTCGTGCGGATTGCCGATTGCACCGACGGTCTTTGTCGCCGCGTCGAGGAATATTGCCCTGTCGGCGATGGCGAAAATGCTGTCGAGCTCGTGGGTCACGATGACGATTGTCGTGCCGAGGGAATCGCGGATATTGAGCGTCAAATCGTCCAAGAGCTTTGAGGTGAGCGGGTCGAGCCCTGCGCCCGGTTCGTCGAAGAAAAGGATTTCGGGGTCGAGGGCGATTGCTCGCGCGATTGAGGCGCGTTTTATCATGCCACCGGAGAGCTCCGCCGGATATTTGTCCCAGGCGTTTCCGAGGCCGACGAGCGAGAGTTTGTAGCGCGCGAGTTCCTCGCGTTCTCGTAGCGTCAACTCCGTGTATTCCTCGAGCGGGAGCATGACATTTTCCAAGAGCGTTTTTTCGGTCCACAGCGCCCCGCCCTGATACATTACGCCAAATCGTTGCAAGAGCTTTTCGCGCTCTGCCTGCGTGGATTTTTTGATGTCGTTGCCGAAGAGCAAAATTTCGCCGGCGGCGGGCTCTTGCAAGCCGATGAGGTGGCGCATGAGCGTGGATTTTCCGCAGCCGCTTCCGCCCATGATTATGAAAATTTCGCCGGCGTTGATCGTAAAATTCAGGTCGCGCATGACGACGTGGCTGCCGTATGCCATCGTCAAGTTGCGGGCTTCAATCGGCGGAATATTGTCGGCGGCGCGGTTCATTTCGGTGTTGAATTTTTAGAAACCGATTGTGTTGAAAATTACAGCGAATGCTCCGTCGCCGATGACTATTAAAACCATTCCGAGCACAGCGGCAGATGTCGCAGCTTCGCCGATTGCGAGCGAGCTTTTCCCCGCGATAATTCCGCGATAACAACCTGCCCACGCGACCAAGAACCCGAACACCACGCTCTTTATCACGCCGGACATTATGTGCGCCATGGTGAGCGTCTGTGCGACCTGCGTCCAATATTGCTCCGGCGTGATATCCATCGCGCCCATGACAAAAAGCCCGCCGAGCATCCCGATGAAATCGGAGTAAATCGTGAGCAGCGGGAGCATGAGCGTCAGCGCAATTATGCGCGGCAAAACGAGATATTCGACGGGATCGACGCCGAGGACGCGCAGCGCGGAAATTTCCTCGCTCGCCTGCATACTGCCGATTTGCGCGGCAAACGCGGAGCCCGTGCGCCCGCACATTATCACGCTGACCATGATCACGCCCATTTCGCGCACCATCGCGATTGCAATCAGGTTCGCGACGAAAATCACGGCGCCGAAGCGTTGCAATTGCATCGCGCCGATGTAGGCGAGAATCATGCCCGTGATGAACGAAATCAGCGTAATTATCGGGAGCGCGTTCACGCCGCATTGCTCGATGAAATACGCGCAATCGCGGGCGCGAAAACGCGCTTTGCCGTGGAGCATTTTCCAAATCGCCGACGCCGTTTTGCCAATAAAATCGCACGCCTTTTCGTAGCTTCTGAAAACGCTTTCGCCCCACTCGCCCACGGATTCAAAAAACGACAGAGCGCGCTCCCGCTTGTGGTCTTCGGCAACTCCGCGCTCTGTGGCGAGTTTGAAGAGCTTTTCGACGTCGCTCGGCAGCGTGTTCGCGCAAAAATCTATGCCGTGCTCCGCGCAAAACGACGAGCAGCGCACAACGTAGCAAATCAGGCTCGAATCGTATTGCGCGAGCTCGGAGCAATCGAACTCCAACGAATGCGCCCGCTCGCCGCGCGGGATTTTATCGACAGCGTCGGCGAGCGTCCACGTGTCGGAAAGACCGTCATCGATGCTCCATGTCCCCACGAGTTTTGCGCGCACGACATTTTTGCCGACGACAACGCTCCGCGTAACTTCAACCGGTGCGCGATTGTGCGGCGATGGTGTCGATTTGTGCGGCATTCCGTGTAAACAACAGTTCTATTTTTCAAACAAACTTTTTCTGTTCAATGCAAATCACTTCGATTTGGACTTCGCGGATTTGCTGAGGTCGTAGCGCTCGTATGCTTTGTATCCAGGGGGAATAACGGTCGGGCGCGCATTTATGCCGGCGGCTTTGTAGCGCTTTTGCTGGATTTCCACGCGGCGCGCGAAATCGCTCCAATTCTTGCGTTCTTTCGGGCTCCACGTCGATTCACTCATGGCGGAAAGGCGCGGGAAAAGGTGGAACTCCACGATTTGCGCGTTTGGCGTTTTTTCGCTCCAAAACGCCGCCTGCGCGCCGAGGACGTGCTTCTGCAACTTGGGGTCGAGGCCGTTAGGAATCGGCTCAAAATCGTATGCCTGCTGCATGGACATTATTGAACCCTGCGACAGCAAAAATTCCTGATCTTCCTTCGCGTATCCCCAGTTGTAATAGCATTTATTGCGCGTCGCGATGATGAGGTCTTTGCCATCGTTTGGTGCAATTTTGGCGTCGGTGTACTCGCGCCAATGCATGACGGTTACGTTGTTGGGAATCCCGCCTTCAGTGATTTCGTCCCACGCGATTACCTTTTTGCCCTTCTTTTCCAAGAATTTTTGCACCCGCGCGATCGCGTAAGATTGCAGTTTATCCTCGGCGGAGCGCTTTCCTTCGGCGTGAAGTTTCTCGGTTTTTATGCGCTTCTGGCAATCGGCGCAGTTTTTCCAACTTCCCTTGGGGCACTCGTCGGCGCCGAGGTGAATATATTCGCCGGGGAACATTTCGCAGACCTCGGTGAAAACCGCTTCCCAGAATTTGAAAGTGGCTTCTTTGCCGGGGCAAAACACCTTGCTGTAAACGCCGCCTTTGAGCGGGATTTCCTGCGGCTTGCCGTCGCAAGAATATTCCGGATATGCGTTGAGCGCGGCGACCGAGTGGCCAGGGATTTCGATTTCCGGAACGATCGTGATGAAGCGCTCGCGCGCGTATTCAACGATTTCGTGAACATCTTTCTGCGTGTAAAAACCGCCGTACTGCCCTGCGGAGTTCCAGTTGTCGGAATCCTCCTTTACAAAATTTTTGTTCTCCCCGACGAGAAGGTCTTTACGCCACGCGCCGATTTTCGTGAGTTTGGGGAATTTCTTTATCTCGAGGCGCCAGCCCTGGTCTTCCGTGAGGTGCCAATGAAAGCGGTTCAGTTTGTGCCACGACATCGCGTCGATGATGCGCATAATGTCTTTTTTCGAGAAAAAGTGGCGACCGCAGTCGAGGTGTAGCCCGCGCCATTTGAAGCGCGGCTTGTCGGCAATTTTCACGGCAGGCACGCTCCACGTGACACCTTCCTTCACGGGCGTGCGGCTGTAAATTTCGGGCGGCATGAGTTGCCGCAGCGTCTGCAACCCGTAGAAAAGGCCTGCGGGCGTCTTGGCTGTGATGACGGCGCTCATGGACGAAACTTCGAGCGTGTAGCTCTCGTCGTCGCCCTTCGTGGGTTTGGAAATTTTCAAAACGATCGCGTTGTTGATTCCTGCCTTTGCGACCTTGAGGCTCATACCTGTCGCGCGCTCGATTTCTTTCACAAAATAATTCGCCACCGCCTGCGCCTCCGGCGTCGAGGCGACGATTTGCGTCGTCGGTTTCAGCACAAAATTTCCGGATTGCGGCGTGTATGAAACAGGTATCGGGACGATCGGGCAGTCCTTTGCCGCCGCTGCCGACGCGTTTTTCGACGCGGCAAAAAGCGCCACCGCCGGAGCGGCCACGAGTACGAAGCAGAGGAAAAGCGTTTTTTTCAGGGTTTTTAAGGGCATGTTTTTCTTGTTTTAAGATTGGGAAAGTTAAGCGTTTTCGCAGGAATGCCGAAGACGGGACTCGAACCCGTACGCCGTTGGGCAACGGATTTTAAGTCCGCAGCGTCTACCATTTCGCCACTTCGGCAAGACCTGTCGAGCAGTTTTGCGATAATGCGCGACTTTCTCAATTTTATTTTTAGCGTGGGCGAGGCGAAAATTCCGGCTTTGGGAAAAGGAAAAAAAGTTCGCGAGACCGCAAAACAAAGGGCATATTCTTGCAATTTGAATTTTATTCTTTAGTTAAAAGACCACAGAAAATCCATGTGCAACGATAACGACGAAAAGCAGACGCCGGCAGAAACTCCGGCAGGAGCACAAATCCAGAAAGAATTTTTGAAGCGCCGGAAGATATTCCTCTGGGGCGCCGTCAGCGACGAATCTGCGCGCGACATCACGGAGAAACTCCTGTATTTGGAGACGATGGCACCGGGCGAGCCGATTACGTTTTACATCAACACGCCCGGCGGCTCGATCACGGCGGGCATGGCGATTTACGACACGATTCGCCTGATTTCATCACCGGTGAAAGTGATTGTCACGGGCATGGCGGCGTCGATGGGCTCGATTCTTTTGAGCGCGCCCGCGAAGGGCAACCGCCTGCTCTACCCGCACGCACAAGTAATGATTCACCAACCGCTGATCGTCGGGCAATTCGAGGGACCGGCTGTTGACATCAACATTCAGGCGCGAGAAATGGAGCGCACCCGCGAGGAACTAAACAGGATTCTCGCAGACGCCTCAGGGCAACCTCTCGAAAAAATCACGCGCGACACAGACCGCGATTTCTACCTCAATGCCGAAGAGGCAATCGCCTACGGCTTGGCAGACGCCATCGTCGCGCCAACGCAAGAATCTGCGGGCATTCCCGCCGCAGCTGATCCTGCCGCGAAAAAATCCGCGAAACCGGCGGCGAGCAAAAAACGCCCGACCGCGCCCTGAAAAAAAATCTGCGAAAGCCGCAACAACAATTTCTAACTCAAAACGCTGTCTCGAAATGTCTGTCCTTTCCCGAAGATTGAAAACCATCGCTCTCGCGAATTTCGTGTTGGCGACCGTCGTTGTCGCCCGCGCAGAAGACGCCGCGACAGAGGCGCCGCCCGTCGTTTCCCCAACCTCGGAAGAGAATCGCTACACGACGACGCGCGAGATGAAGGACGACACAATCCTGACACAGCTCTTCCTCGAACGCCTCCATCTCACGCAAAAAAAAGTCGCCGACATCGACATGGACGCGCTCATCGAAAGCTTTTTCGAGACGCTCGACCCGTCGCACTCGATTTTTCTGCAAACGGATCTCACCGCCATGCAAAAGCGCTTTGCGCCTTCGCTCGAATATTTTTTGATGAACGGCAATCTCAACTGCGCGTTCAAAATTTACGAAGAATTTGAAAAGCGCCTCGGCGAGCGCATCGACTGGGCGGAAAAGCGCTTGCAGGAACCCTTTGATCTCAACGGCAAGGGAACATTTAAAATCAACCGCAAAGAAGAGAAGTTCCCCCAGACAACGGAGGAAGCAAACGCGATTTGGGAAGGCAGGCTGACGAACGACGTCATCAACGAACTCCTCAGCGCAAAAAGTACCGACAGCGACGAAATGGGAATCGCCGACTACGACGGCGATGAAGCCGAAGTCGAGAGCGGCGACAACGATGAGGAATCTTCCCCCGACCTCTCGCCCGAGGCGCGCAAGGCTGCGCAGGAAAAAATCTTGAAGCGCTACCAAAAGCTTCGGAAAAACCTCACGCTCGAGCCATGGGAAATCGAAGAGCTTTTTCTCAATTCCCTCACTGCGCAATTTGACCCACACACGACCTTCTTTTCCGCGCAGTCAATGGAAGATTTCCAAATCTCCATGCGAAATTCGCTGTGCGGCATCGGCGCACTTTTGACCGACGACGACGGCTATTGCACGATTCGCGAAATTCTCGCGGGCGGGCCGGTGGAGCGCTCGGGGAAATTCTCCGTCGGCGACAGAATCATCGCTGTCGGCACGGGCGACGACGATTCCGCCTCGCTCACCGACGTCATCGGAATGCGGCTCAACCGCGTCGTCAGAATGCTCCGCGGCAAAAAGGGCGAAAAAGTACGCCTGCTCGTCGAATCCGCAAACGACCACAGCATCAGGAAATACATCACGCTCGAGCGCGACGACATCAAGCTCACGGAGCAACTCGCCACCGCAAACGTTTTCTACGTGCCCGCCACAAACGGCGCGGCCGAAATTCCGGTCGGCGTCGTAGATTTGCCGTCGTTCTACGGGAAAGATCGCTCCGACAACATGGCGTTCAGCACGGCGGAAGACGTGAAAGAGCTTTTGGCAAAATTGAAGGCGCTCGGAATCAAGGCGCTGATTCTCGACCTGAGAACGAACGGCGGCGGATATTTGAACGAGGCAATAGACTTGACAGAACTCTTCGTCGGCCCGGGACAAAATGTGCTTCAGGTGAAGGGAACCGGCTCAAAGGCAGACGTTTTGCCCACCGGCAGCCACAACATTCTCACCGCAATCTCGAACAGACTTGCGCCGGCAGACCCAGATTGGACGGGACCGCTCATCGTCCTCGTGTCAAAGGCAAGTGCGTCCGCGAGCGAGATTGTCGCCGGTGCACTGCGCGACAACAAACGCGCGATAATCGTCGGCGACCCCAGCACGCACGGGAAAGGCTCGGTGCAGGAGGTCATGCCCTACGAGCGCTTTGCCGACGGGCAAAAGGCGTCGATAAAAATCACGCGGAGCAAGTGGTATTCGCCGTCGGGGAACTCGATCCAGCTCAAAGGCGTGTCCGCCGACATCGCGATTCCATCGGTTTACAGCGTGTTGCCAATCGCGGAAAGCGACCTGAAAAACCCGCTTCCGTGGGATTCCATTCCGTCGTCGCTCCCAAAAAATCAGGAGACGCCTAAGTGGCTCACCGCGCCGATCTCGAAAGAATTGATCGCGCGCCTCGCGGAAGACAGCAAGACGCGGCAGGCGGAACTTCCGGAATTTATCACGCTCAGCCGCACGATCTCGTGGTTTGACGAGCGCGAGAAAGACAAATCCGTGCCGCTCAACATCAACGAGCGCCTCGAAATCCGCAACAGCGACAAGGCGCTTAACGAGTTCATAAAAAAAGAATACGCCGAACTACAAAAAAGCGATTTCCGCCAAGCCGAGGTCAAACTCGATTCCGCAATCGCACAGGAAAAAGAATCAGAATCAGGCGAGAACAAAAGCATTCTCGCGAGAAAGGCAAATGTGCCGCTGCCGGGCGCAACGACAAAAAAGGTCAGCGAGAAAGACGAATCGCCAAACTACGACGTGATTTTGCGCGAAACCGTGAGAATTGCCGCAGACTGGGTGAACATTCTCGACGAAGAAAAAGCCGCGAAGGAAGCGACAGAGGCAGTCAGAGCTGCCAAGGCAGCAAAGGCGAGCGCAGCGGAGAAAAAGGCTGCGCAGAAAGACGCCGCCACAAAAGCCTCGCCCGCCGACAAAGGCAAAAACGCCGCACCGGAAAAAACTTCCGAGAAATGAGGATCACCGGCGGAGTTGCGCGCGGAATCGCTCTCGTAATTCCGGCGCGAGGCGAAATCCGCCCGACAACTGACGCCGTGCGCGAAGCCGTTTTCTCGTCGCTCGGCGACTTGGTTGTCGGCGCGCGCGTGTTCGACGCATTCGCGGGGACAGGCGCATACGCGCTCGAAGCACTTTCGCGCGGCGCGGAATTTGCGTGCCTCGCCGACAAGAATCCCCGCGCCTGCGAGGCGCAGCGGAAGAATTTCGCCTCGGTGGTGAAATCGATATTGTCGCGGGGAAAGCCCGCCCCCACCGCGAAATTTTTGAATTTGGATTTGTTGAAACCGCAGTCCGTTGCCACCACAACGGTGGCACGGGCAAATCTGATTTTTTGCGACCCACCCTGGATACTTTGGTCGGGACAAAGCGAAAAAATTTCAAAGCTCGTCGAATGGTTCACGACGGTTGTCGCCACCAACACAGAAAGCACGCGACTAATCTTGGAATCTCCCGCCGCAACAGTGCCACCACCCCCTGCGGGCTGGGAACTCGTCTCCCGCATTTTCAAACGCAAGGGAAACGATTCCCCCATGGCAACAATCCTGAAACGCCTCCCCGCAACATAGCCGCCCGCCACAACAATGGCGCAGGCGCGGGTTGGTGGTGGGGACAGGTTGGGACGGTGGTGGTGGCGAGTCTGTGGCAGAGGGAACGGGTTTGGTTAGTGGTGCAGGTCTGTGGTGGGAAACCGGCTTGGTGGTGAGTTTGTTGCGGAAACGGGTCTGTGGTGAAATTTGGGTCGGTGGTGAGACTTGGGTTAGTGGTGGCAACAGTGGCAACCAACACTCACCACCAACCTTCACCACCAACCCGCCACCACCAACCCGTGGCAACAAAAAATCTCTCCTGCGAGAATGCGGGAGAGATTTTTCACCACTGACCCAACGCCACCACAATGGGGTTTGTGGCGGCGATTATTTGTATGACTTGGCGTAAACCGCCACAATGTCGGCGTCGCTCATTTCGGCGGGGTCTGACGAGTACAACACACCCATGACCTCGCGCGAGTTGCGCATAAATTTTTCAAACTCGGCGGGAACAATCCCGTAGTCCGACATTTTCAAATCTGCGACGCCGCACGCCTCTTGCAGCGCCACGAGCGCGGAGATGAAGTCCTGCGGCTTTGTTGCGGACGGCATTCCCATTGCCTGCGCCATGCGGACGAAACGCTTGTCGCAGGCATGTTTTTCCACGAAAAATTCGTAATACGCCTTGGAAATCATGATGAGCCCCGCGCCGTGTGGCAGGCTCGGCTGGTAAGCGGACAGCGCGTGTTCCATCGCGTGCTCGCTCGTTATCGTGACGAGATCCATCACGACGCCGGAGAGCGTGTTGCCGAGAGCGACGTGCTCGCGGGCTTCCAAGTCGCCACCGTCTTTCACTGCGGTTGGCAAATACTTCGCGATGTTCTCGATGGCGGTCAGCGCGTACATGTCGCTCATCGCGTTTGCGCCTTTTGCAATGTAGCCCTCGACGCTGTGGAAAAGCGCGTCAAAGCCTTGGTACGCCGTAAATTTGGCGGGGACAGTTGCCATCAATTCAGGATCGACGATCGCCGTTTTCGGGTAAAGCGAGGTCGCGGCAATAAACGCTTTTTCGTTCGTGTCAAGCTTTGTTATCACGCCCGCGTTGTCAATTTCCGAACCGGTTCCAGCCGTTGTCGTGATGGCGATTATCGGGAGCGGCGCGTTTGCGATTGGCTTGCCCTTGCCCGAGCCGACAAAGATGTAGTCCCAAAGCTCGCCGTCGTTTGTCGCCATGACCGCGATTGCCTTAGAGCAATCCATGACGCTGCCTCCACCGAGCGCGACGATGAAGTCGCAGGCGTTGTCGCGCGCAGCACGTGCGCCCGCGACGACGTTTCCCACGGTCGGATTGGGCTCGACGCCGGCGAAAACCGCGCTCGCAATTCCCGCCATGCGGAGTTGCTCCTCGGTGCGCGCGAGATAGCCGTTTGCGCGCGTCGATTTGCCGTTTGAAATGATGATAAGCGCTTTCTTGCCAGGCATTGCCTGCTCGTGGAGCGAGTTGAGCGTGCCGCGACCGAAGACGAGGTTTGTTGGAACAAACATTGAGAATTTCATAATTTTTCTTTTCCGATTTTTATTTTTGAATGATCCGTTCCCGCACAGGAACGCGGCGAATTGTAGGCGGCATGCGCGAAAAATTCAAATGCCTGTTTCCTATCCGCCACAATGCCCGACGAGCAATCGCAGCGCCGCAACAATCTACCGAGGAATGTTCCCCATTTTCCTCCGCAGATCAAACGCCGACCGCGCTTCGGAGTCCCGCATAACACCACGCGGGTTGGTGGCAAGAGTTTGTGGTTTGGATCGGTGGTGAATTTTGAGGAGTTGGGGTTGGTGGTGGGGATTGGGTCGGTGATGAGGGGACCTTGGCTTTGTTGTAAAAGCTTAGCAAACACGCAACTCTCCCGCTAAGTTAGCGGGAGGGGATCACGATAGTGGAGAGAGAGTGTGTTGGTTGTGCGTCGCCTGACTCTGCTCCCCACCACCGACCCAACCGCCACCACCAATCGTGAGGGACGTTAGTCCCGAACAAATCCGCGTGACATCCCCCTGCGGAACATTGCCCTCACCACCAACCCAAATCTCACCACCGACTCAAATCCCAACAACCAACCTCCTCACCACTAACCCACCGCAACAAACGCGTATTTACAACTAAGCGGAACTATTGTAGTCTCCTACGTTTTTCATGCTGTTTAACTCGATAGAATTCGCGCTATTTCTGCCGGTGGTTTTCTTGCTCTACTGGTTTGTTTTTAACCGCAGCGTGAAGGTGCAGAATCTGTTTGTGGTGGCGGCGAGTTACATTTTCTATGGCTGGTGGGACTGGCGATTCCTGCTCCTAATTGCCTTCACGAGTTTTTGCTCGTGGGGAAGCGGCTTGCTAATAGAGCGTGCCCGTA
>JAJPZB010000129.1 GCA_021204635.1 Opitutia bacterium
ACCACTAACGTGGTCCCCTCCCGCTAACTTAGCGGGAGAATTACGTGTGGGCTCCCGCATCGCAGGTGGAAAGCCGGGTTGGTGGTGGGGGCAAGTGCCACGAGAGTTAGTGGTAGGGATTATTTCGGAGGGTTGGTGGTGGCAGTTGGGTTGGTGGTGGGGAGCAAAGTCAGGCAACGTTCAACGGACACACTCCCTCACCACTAACGTGGTCCCCTCCCGCTAACTTAGCGGGAGAATCGCGCACTGCGTGCGCGAGGTAATTACAATCCCAACCTGCCGCAACAAACCCTCGCCTCCACCACCATCCCTGCCACCACTAACCCAAGTCTCACCACCAACCCATGCCGCCACAATCGTGAGGGACGTTAGTCCCGAACAAATCCGTTGTGACAACAATCGTGGCAGGTTTGTCGTAGCGCTACGTTTGTTGCCACCACCAACCCAATTCTCGCCACCGACCCGGCTTAACTCCACCACTAACCCGCCGCCACTAACCCACCACCACCACCACAGACTCAGAATTTGAGGCGCGTGTTTTTCAAGCCGCACTTTGGGCAGGCGGCGACTTCGCGGGAGCGTGGGCGCGAGTAAATTTCGCCGCAGCGAATGCAGTAGAACACGGTTGTGATGCGCAGGTGGTCTTGCGTGAGCCTGTCGCGGCGGTTGTAAAAAAATCCGACGAGCAGGAAAAGCACGAGCGCGATGCCGATTATCGCTGCGAAGAAAACGTCTATGCCAACATCGAACATTTTTGCTTGACTAAGTGCGAATTAATCGAATGACGGTCGGTATTCGGGCACGATTCCGCAGAGTTGCTCTTTGACTTTGTTGCGGTCGGGGACGTGGGCGATTTCGCCGACGAGGTCGCGCAGATCGTAGAGTTTCTCGTATGGCAGTGGCGTGGATTTGAAGCGCGTTATTCGCGGGTGTCCGGAGGGTTCGTAATCCTCGCCGGAGGATTTCAATTCCTCGAAAAGTTTTTCGCCCGGGCGCAGGCCTGTGATTTCGATGTCGATATCGACGCCGGGCTCCAATCCGCTCAGGCGAATGAGGTGGCGCGCGATGTCGATTATCTTCACGGGTTCGCCCATATCCAAGACGTAGATGCTGCCGTTTTTGCCGATGACGCCGGTTTGCAGCACGAGCCCGACGGCCTCGGGAATCGTCATGAAATAGCGCTTCATCTCGGCGGAGGTCACGGTGAGCGGGCCGCCGGCGGCAATTTGCTTTTTGAACGTGGGAATTACGGAGCCGGACGAGCCGAGGACATTGCCGAAGCGCACCGCCATGAAGCGCGTTTTGTTCCCCGGTTTTTGCGAAATGGATTGGAGCATTATTTCCGCGATTCGCTTGGAGACGCCCATCGCGCTCGTCGGGTTGATCGCCTTGTCTGTCGAGATCATCACGCAGGCTTCGGTCTCGTATTTTGTGGCGAGTTCAAAAATTTTGAGGGAGCCGAGCGAGTTGTTTTTCAGCGCCTCTGCCGGCTGGCGTTCCATGAGCGGAACGTGTTTGTGCGCGGCGGCGTGGAAAATGATTTCGGGGCGATATTTGCGGAAAATTTCGTCCATGCGCGGCGCGTCGAGAATGTCTGCAATTTCGGGCACGATGCATTCTTTGCAGCCGTTTGCGATCAAATCTTGTTCCACGGGGAACATCAGCACTTCGCATTGCTCGACGAGGATCAGGCGCGCAGGCGTGCACGCGACAACTTGCCGGCAAATTTCGCTTCCGATCGAGCCTCCGGCGCCCGTGACGAGCACGACTTTGCCGTTGAGCATCTTTGCGATGTCTTCGCCGTTGAGGTCCAATTTCGGGCGATCGAGCAAATCTGCGATATCGAACTCGCGCAGCGGGGCGAACGACATTTTGCCGAGGGAAAGTTCTTCCAAACTCGGCGTGAGCGTGACCTTCAAGCCGGCGTCTGCGGCGATTTTGCGAATTTCGCGGACGCGGGAAATTTTTGCGGTCGGGATCGCGATGGCAATTTCGTCAAATTTGTAGCGCTTTCGCCAATATTCGACGTCGTCGAGCGGACCGACGACGGGAATGCCGCAGATGGAAAGCCCTCTTTTGCTCTTGGAATCGTCGAAAAACACGACGGGTAATTTCCGAATTTTCGGCTTTTGTTTCAGCATTGCGGCGAGCATTGAGCCGGCGTCGCCCGCGCCAAAAATTGCGATGCGCGTCGTCGTCGAGCCCTTTTCTGCTCCGCCTCCGTTATTGCGTTCCCACACGAAGCGCAGCAGGACGCGCACGGTGCAAACCGCGGCAGAGGCGACGAAGAAATCCAAGAACAAAACGCGTTTCGGCCCGAGATATTCCCCGATATCGGGCACGAACGAGAGTATCAAAAGCAGGAAAACCGCGACAAAAATGCGCGAGCAAATCACGAGCGCGTCGCGAATCGGGAAATATCGCAGCATTGAGCGATATACGCCCGAGCCATACAAAATCACCAACTGAACGAGGACGATGGGCAGCGCGAAAATCAGGATCTGCTCGCGCGGCTGAATGATCGGCCTGTAATTCGGAAAATCTCCGTTGCAAAGAAGCCAGGAGCAGACCTCGTGGGAAAACACATAGGACGCGAGGAGGAGAGCGGCGAGGCAGATAATTCGGACGATCACGGAATTAATATGCAAACCAACCGAAACCCCGCCAAACCTTTTTCGGCTCTGCGATTTTTGCGAAACAGTTAATTGTCGAGGTCGGTTTTTTTTCTGTGCGGTGGGGGTTTCTCGGCTCATTGTTTTTGTTGTGTAGTCGGATGTCGATATGTTGTCTTTTCCTCGCAAATGCGGGAACTTTTATTCTCCAACTTTTTGCCCACAGTCTTCAAGCCTTTTCCCGTAGCGGGTTGCGCCGGCGGGCGCGCGCAAAATCTCGTAGCGTTTTTGAATTTGAAAGAGCGTTAATGAGGCTTCATTCTCGCAGAACCATGCCAGAAAACAACATCGTTCCCTCGAAGTCCGCCGCGCAGTTTGAGCGCGCGATGATTCGCCTTGCCGCGAAATTTCCGCCGAACAACAACTTTGTTTGCAGCTACGAAGTTTTTGTTGAGGGGAAGTTTTTCAATCCGGAATCCGGTCGCTCTGCGATGATCAATTTTGTGCAAAGCGGTGCGCAACTTGAAAAGTCGTACTTCGACTACGGGCGATTCTGCTTTTTTATGCCGAACTCGGTTTTGCCGATGTTTGAAGACATTTTGACCGGCACTAACGCGAAGCTCGCCGTGCACTTTGTCGTGGAAAATAACAGACCCGCGCGCGACCAATCCGAGGCACAATTCAAAATCGCGTTTAAAACGGCGCTGTAATTCGCGCACACGCAACATCGAAAAACAAATGCCGGAGAAAATTTCTTTAGACGCCGCCGGAAAACTCGTCGTCCCCGCGCGCCCGACAATTCCTTTCATTCGCGGCGACGGAAGCGGGTCCGACATTTGGGCGGCTGCCTCGCGCGCGATTGACGCCGCAGTGGAAAAAGCTTATGCGGGCGCGCGAAGAATCGAGTGGCTCGAAGTATTTGCCGGAGACGCGGCGTTGGCGAAGTGCGGAACGCGGCTTCCCGACGAGACAATGGCGGCATTTCGCGAATTTCTCGTCGGCATAAAAGGCCCGCTCACGACGCCCGTCGGCAAGGGCGAGCGCTCGCTGAACGTCCGCCTGCGGCAGGCGCTCGACCTCTATGTTTGCCTGCGCCCCGTCAAATATTTTGGCGGAATTGAGACGCCGGTGAAGCGCCCCGAGAACGTCGATATCGTCGTGTTCCGCGAAAACACCGAGGACATTTACGCGGGGATCGATTGGGCTGCGGGGACACCGAAGGCCTTGCGCGCGCTCGAGATTTTGCGGACGGAATTCCCCGACGATTTTGCGAAAATCCGCTTTGGTGGCGAGACGCCGCAGGAGATTGGGATTGGCGTGAAGCCGGTTTCCAAGTCGGGCACGCAGAGGCTCGTGCGCGCCGCGTTGGAATATGCGATCGCGGGCGGGCGCAAATCTGTGACGCTCGTCCACAAAGGCAACATCATGAAGTTCACGGAGGGCGCGTTTCGCGACTGGGGCTTCGAGGTCGCGCGGACGGAGTTTGGAGCGGAGCCTTTCGGGAGCGGGCCGTGGCTGAAAATTCCGGCAGGGAAACGAGGCGCTGGGATTGTCGTCAAAGATTGCATTTGCGACGCGTTTTTGCAGGAAATTTTATTGCGTCCGCAGGACTTCGACGTCGTGGCGACGCTGAATTTGAACGGCGACTACATCTCGGACGCGCTCGCTGCGCAGGTTGGCGGCATAGGGATTTCCCCCGGCGGCAACATAAATTACGAGACGGGACACGCGATATTCGAGGCGACGCACGGCACCGCGCCAAAACTCGCGGGGACGGACACGGCGAACCCGTCGTCGCTCCTGCTCTCTGCCGAAATGATGCTCCGCCACATGGGGTGGAACGAGGCGGCGGGGTTGGTGGTGAAGGGGATTGTCGGCGCGATTTCCGCGAAAACGGTGACGGGCGATCTCGCCGAAATGATGTCGCGCGCGCGAGCGTTGCGCTGCTCTGAATTTGCAGACGCCGTGATCGCGAACATGTGAAAATCTCACCACCACCTCCACCAACACAAAGCCGCTCTCCCGCGCAACATTCGCTGAGGCAGCAAGCGCAAAAAATTTCGCAACAACGTGAAACTCTCGACCCTGAAAAATTTTACACTGCGCACGCTCTACATTGTGGTGAAGAGCGTGATGGTGGTGTTGGATTGCGTCTTGGTCGTCGCGTTTTTGTTGCAGGCGGGATTGGTGTTTTTGGCGCAGTATGAGGTCGAGATCCCGCGAGCTTTGGTGGCGCGCGCGCTCGAGAAATTTACTCCCGAGGGGATGAAAATTTCTGTGGGGAACGTGAAAATCCGTCAACTCGCTGTTGTCACGGCGGAGGAAATTTCCGTCTCGGACGCCGCCGGAGCGGACCACCTGCTCTTCGCGCGCCGCGCCGTTGCCTCGTTTGATTGGCGCAATTTTTTGTTCGCGGAATTTCTTCCGCAAAAAGTGCTCATCGACGACGCCTCGCTGCGTTGCCCCGCCGCGAAATCCATGACGGGCGCGCCGGAGGACGTTTTGGAAAGTTGCCGCTTCTGGCTCTCGCGGGAGCGCTCGAACACGCTAAAAATCCACACGGTTCAAGGCGTGTTCGCGGGCACGCCGATTCTCGTCGGTGGCGAGTTTCCGTATTGGCGCACAAAATTTTTCATCACCGACGGCAACAATGCCGAAGCCGCCGATAACGGTGGTGGCGACGATGACAACGGAGCTGCGAGTGTTGTCGCAACAATCTCGGAGGTCGCGGGTGCATTGTCGCAGGCTCGGCAACGCTTTGAGAGCGCCGACATCGGGGAAAACTTTCTCGTGGAAATTTCTTTGACCGCCGAGGGCAACGGCAATGTCGGAATCGCCGCGCAAATTCTCTGCGACACATTCGCGAACTCGGATATCAATTTCGCGGCGAAAAATTTGTCCGCCTCGCAGAGCGGAATTTTTGATTTTGGCGAGAATGCGTTTGTCGCCGATGCGCCGCTTAAAATCACGGCGGAATCGGCGGGCATAAAAATCGGCGACGGGATTTTGGATTCGTGGCGGCTCGCGACAAGCGGCGTCGAGATCGTCGTGCCCGCGAATTTTGCCGCAGAAAATTTGCAAGACTTTTTGCCCAAAAAAATTCTCGTGCGCGCGGACGATATCTACGGAGAAAATTTTCTCCACGGGCGCTTCGACGCGTTTTCGCCTGTCGCCGAGATCGAATCGCCGGACTTTGTCGAGCACAAAACGCTGAGCACCTGCGTGAATCTCGTGGCGGCGGGGACTCCGATTGCCCTCGCGGCAGAGTACTCGCCCGACGCCGTGCGCGTGGATTTTTCATGCGAGCCCGACGTCGAGAAAATTCTCGCCATTCCGCAAATCGCAGCCGTCGTCCCGCCCGACGCGAAGCAATTGCGCTTGCGCGATTTCATCACGGCGCGCGGGCATGTCGAAATTTCCACGGCAGGCGAATTTCGGCGCGCGGACTTTCTCGTGGATTCCGGCGCGGCGGATTGGCGCATGGTTCACGCAACTTCCCTGCATTGTCGCGGGAGCATTTCTCCAGCGGGGCTGCACGTTGATCTCGCGCAAGTTCGCGGCAAGAAATTCTGCGCAAACGCCCGCGTCGATACTGAGCTGAGCGCCGTCGGCAAATACAGGATTCAGGCGTTTGGCACAATCGAAAATCCCGAGGCGCTCGACGACTATCTTGGCTGGTTTTGGTGGCGAATTTGGAAGAATTTGAAGCTCGGACCTTCCGAAACGACGCCGCGAGCAGACATCGACGTGTATGGCACTTGGGACCCGAAATCCAATTGGGAACACGTTTATGGCGCAATCGCCGGCGAAAACGCGCTCGGTGGCGGCGTCCTCGTCGATAAAGTGCGGCTGAGAATCGCGGAAGAGCCGAACCTCATTGCCGCGTTTGACATGGGCTTTGTCCGTGGCGACAACATCGTCTCCGGCTCGCTCCAATGGCATTACGCGCTCGAGCCGAAATATTATTTCCGCGACTTCCGCTTTGCGTTCTCGGGCTCGATGCCGCCGCACGACGTTTTCAACATCGTCGGAGAAGGTTTGCCGGAGGCATTCGGCGACATTCTCGTGCGCGACGGCGCAGGAACGGCGGACGTTTTCGGCTACATCAGCGGCAGCGAAGAATTTTTCCCGACGCCGCGCGTTGCAATTTCCGTGGATGTTAAAAGCGCGCCTGGGGATTTCGCGATTTTCGGGATAGAAGGTAGCGATTTCGCGGGGAAAATTCTCTACGACAGCGGCGCCGTGCAGGTTGCGCCATTTTCGGCAAGGCTCGGCGAAGGTAGCGTCTCGGGCGGAATTAACGTGAAATTCCCCGAGCCGATTCAGGCGGACGGCACGAGGGTCTCGCTCAGCGTGCGCGCGAGAAGCGTGCCAAAGGGGAATCTGCTCGAGGTCGTGAATGCACTCAAAGCCGCGTCTTCGCCGGCGGCACCCGCCACCACCGTCGCCGCCGACAACGACGGCGATGAAGCCGACACTCGCGACGGCAACGCCAAAATCGCCCGCGACAACAATGGGCAGAAGCCCGAACTCGACTTCGAGAAAACCCTCGCCGACGGCGGCTCGCTCGAAAACGACCACTCGAAAATTGATATCAACTTCTCGGGAAAAATAACTTTGCCGGACGTAAATTCGCTGACTGCGCGCGGGACGTTTTCGATGGAAGACCCGACGCTTTTGGACTTGCAAATTTTCGGCGACTTCTCGCGGCTTCTGCAATCGCTGAAAATCCCGCTGACCTCGTTTGCGTTCACACAGGCGTCATCGCCGGTCAACATCGAAAACGGAAAAATTTATTTCCCCGCGCTGAAAATTTCCGGCGAAAGCGGGCAGATAGATATTTCCGCAAACTGCGACATCTCCGACGGGAAAATCGACGGTTCCGCAGTGTTTTACAACACGCGCTTCACCGACCTCCCGCTCGTCGGGCAAGTCGTCGATTTCGTCTCCGCCTCGACAAAATTCTTGCCGATAAAAATTTCCGGCACGATCGATAATGTCGAATGGACGCTCGACAGAATCAATCTCCCTGGCAGCAAGCGCGACGCGCCAGGGGCAATCCCCGCCTCTCCCAACACCCGCTGAGACGCCGAAAGCAATAATGCGGGGGACAACTTTTGTCGCACACTCTGGCAAAAAAATTAAAATGTGCGACGATGAGAAAAAGAGTTGATTCCCGCGAAAGATTTCTCAGAATGTGGGGCAAAATTATGCCGTCTATGTTCTCCCGAAAAAAAGAATCACCCGCAGAAAGAGAAGCGAAACTTGCCCGCGCCTGGGAATACGCTCCGATTCGCGCAACAATGCAGCTTGCGCGCGGGAACGTCAATCTCAGCCTCGGAAGATTCTCGACACAAGAACAAATAGATGCACAACTTAAAAGTGCATCAGAATCGTTTCTTAAATTGAAACACTAATCACTGCGGATATTCGGCGGATCATGTAGATTAAAAGTTGAATCTTTTCAAAAGTTCAACTTCTCAAAAAAACTACAATAAAGGCACTCATTAGAAAAAGATTCCTACGCAAAACCTCGCCGCCGCGCAGTGCGAATAACTTTTATTTTACGCGGCGGACGCAAAAAATTTAGATTCGGTGCGATATGCTTTATTTCCTGCATGAGTTGTCGGAGTTTTTCGGGCCTTTCCGAATGTTTGAATATCAATCGGTGCGCGCAGTTCTCGCCGGATTGATTGCACTTGTTGTCGGGGCAGTTATCGCGCCGAAAATCATCAAAAAATTGCAAAATATCGCGATACAGCCGGAGCGCGGGCGCGAACTTCTCGGAGATGCCGCGCAGGAAAAGCGCAGAGTCCCGACAATGGGCGGGCTGATAATTTCTTTTTCCGCGCTTTTGGGGACAATTTTATGCGCGCGCCCGAACGTCTATGTTTTCTGCGCGCTCGTGGTTTTTGTCGGAATGACGCTCGTCGGTTTTTGGGACGATTTTAAAAAGGTGGTCAAGAAAAATACCGACGGCATGAGCGAAAAAATGAAGTGGATTTTGACCTCGCTCATCGCCCTTTTGGCATTTGTGATCTTGCTCGAAAAAGGCGGATTTCGCATGGATTTGCTCCAAATCTGGCTCCCGCTGATGAAAACGCCGCTCGTCGCGTTCGACGGCGCGGTGATTTCCTCCAACGACCTCTCGGCGATTGGCGCCCTCGCGTTTGCGGGTTGCGTCTGGATTTTGTTTTGGTTCACGTGCGTGGGCGCGAGCAATGCCGTAAATTTGACGGACGGCATCGACGGGCTCGCGGCGGGTTGCGCGCTACCGAGCGTTTTCGTTTTCGGGATAGTTTCATACTTTGTCGGGAATGCCCGCTGGGCGGAATATTTGACAATCGGCTACGTGCCGGGCGTCGGCGAGCTCGCGGTTTTCTGCGCGGCGCTTTCCGGCGGAATCCTCGTGTTTATGTGGTATAACGCGGCGCCCGCGACAATTTACATGGGCGACACGGGCTCGCTCGCCCTCGGCGGGGCACTCGGCGCAACGGCGTTGTTGACAGGCCACCCGCTCCTGCTCGTGGTTTCGGGCGGCGTATTTGTCGTGGAAGCAGGTTCCGTAATCATCCAAAAAACGTATTTCAAATACACGAAAAAGAAATACGGCGAGGGGCGGCGCGTTTTCCAATGCACGCCAATCCACCACACTTGGGAAAAATGCGGCTCGCCCAAAACGCGCATCGTCGTGCGTTGCTGGATTGTCTCCCTCGCGCTCGCCGTTCTTTCGCTCATCTCGCTGAAAGTTCGCTGAACGGCTCTTGCCACTTCGCGCAAATCCGCACATTCTCCAAGGCACGCCCTTATGCCTCCCATATTTTTCTCTGCCCCGTTTCTCGCCGCCACCGAAGCCGTATCCCGCGGTTTTTTGTGGTATTGGGAACAATGCGATGGTGTCGCGCGCGCCGTGATCGGCTTCATTGCCATTGGCTCGTTCGCTTCGTGGACGATGATCATCAAAAAAGGGCTCGATCTGCGCGACCACAGAAAAGAAAACGTCACGTTTGAACGCTATTTGCAGTCGGTGGAAAAGATTTCCGCCCTGCGAATCAAGGACACTTCGCCGTATGGAAAACTCGCCGCCGCCGCAGTGACGGTCTGCCAAAAATCCGCCGGCCGCATCTCATCGCGGCGCGACGTCGATGTCTGCATGGGGCTCGTGGAAAACGCAATTCAGCGCGCACTTTCGCGGCAGACGACGCTCTACGAAAAATACCTTGTCGCCCTAAGCACATGCGTCTCCGGCGGACCATTCTGCGGGCTCTTCGGAACGGTCTGGGGCGTCATCGTGACGTTTGGCTCGCTGACGGAAAAGGCGACAATCTCACAACTCGCGCCTGGCGTTGCGGGCGCATTGCTCGCAACTCTCTCGGGCCTCGCCCTTGCGATTCCGTCGCTTATCGCATACAACGCCTTGCTCACGAAGGCGAAACTGATGACCTCCGAGTTGGAAAATTTCGCCTCGCTCACCGCAGACAGGATCGAAAACGAACTCATCGCGGGAATTCACGACGAAGCGGAGCGAAAGCAGCCCGCAACAGGCAGGCTCGCAGTTGACATGCCCACCACCAACCCCGCCACCACAATGCCGGCGTCGGCAACTTTCACCACTAACCCACTCACCACCAACCCCGCCACCACCAACCCACGCGGGACGCCCGACGCACTAAACCTCGGGCAATACTGAAATCCCAACAAAAATTTGAGGCAGAAAAATGGCGCGAAGCTTCAAACGAAAAGACCGGCTCGACGCGTTTCACGAGTTGAACGTGACACCGCTCCTCGACCTCTGCTTCTGCCTGCTCATCATCTTCATGATCGCGACGCCAGTCCTCGAACAGACGACGCAGATCGACCTGCCCGTCGCCTCGGACAACATCGGCAAACCCGCCGACCAGGAGGCAAAATACGCCGTTGTTTCGATAGACAAACGCGGCGTTTATTTTCTTGACGGCAACGAAATCCTGCGCGAGCAACTCGCCGCCGAGTTCGACAGAATCCGCGCGCTCCCGCCCGAGCAGCAACCGACGGTGCGCGTCCGCGCCGACGGCTCGCTCCTTGTCCAGCAACTCATTTCCCTGTTCGACATGGCGAAGAGCCACGGGCTTTCAAAAGTTGCCTTCGACACCGAGGTCGAGAACCACGAACAATAGCCGAAATTCGCGCGAAAATGAAAAGCTCCACGCTGAAATCGTTTTCCGTCGCACTCGCGATTCACGCGGCAGTAATCGCCGCCATGATAATGACGGGCGCGGGCGAAAACGAGAAAAGCACTTCGCCGTCGGCGCAAGACCCGATAATGCTCATGCTCGGTGGCGACGACCCGACGAGGGACGCGGGAATCGTCGGGCGCGAGCGGGGCGTGGCGCGCGGCACGAAGGACGGCGACCCGCTCTTTGACCCCGGCAAATACACGGCGGAAGCCCTCGATCAAATTCGGAGAGACGCGGAACAAGCCGCGCGCGAGCAGGAGGCGCGGGAAAAAGCGGCGGCAGAGCAAGTAGCAAAAGCGCGCGCCGAAGCCGCAAAAAAAACTGAGGCTGCAAAAAAAGTTCCGGCAGCAAAGCCCGCAGAGGCGAGCAAAGCTGCCGCGCCGGCGAAACCTGCGGAATCGTCGAGCGGAAAAACTGTCAGCGTCGCCGATTTCATCAAGGCAAACAAAGGCAAGTCCGGAAACAAGAACAGCGCGCCGGCGAAGCAGAAAAGCGCTGCGGGCGCAGGCGGAAAGCGAATCGGCGAAGTGCGCGTCGGTGGCGCGAGCGGCAAAAATGCGTTCGGCACGGCGACGGGGACGGGCGGCAACGGTGGCGACGGCGGAAGCAGAGTTGCCGACGAACGAGCAATTTACGCCGAGGCTGTGTCCGCGCGATTTAAAGATTTTTTTGAGTCTGTTGTCGCGAGCGAGCCTGTTGCGTTGCCGAATACGACAACAGTCTCTGCGAGATTTTCCGTAGATGGCGACGGCAACATCAAGTTTATCGAAGTCCAAGGCAGCACGAATCCCGAAATTGCCGACCGCATAAAAAAGGCGTTCGCAAGGGCATTCCCGTCAAAATTCCAGCGCCCGCCGCGCGGCGAAGGCTTTGTCGGCAGGCTCGAAAACATCACGTTTGTTGTGGATTGAGATTGTTGCGGGCGTCTGTTGCGAACGCCCGCTACAACAATGCCGTTTTTTGTAAAAATGACGGCGGGCAGCCTACCCCTAAGCTGCCCGCCTTTTTATTTTCTATATCTCGTTGCTTATTACCCCATCTCCCACTATGTGAGAGAAATGTTTTAATTGAAGCCAATGAACCATTTTTCGGTTTTTCGTGCAAGAGAAATTTTAAAAAATTTTTAAAATCGCCGTCTAAGCCGCATAAACAAAAGAAACTTTTTTTGCAACAATCTCGCCCCGCCTTTGAAAAAATCCGACTTTCACGCAAAAATTTTCAAAAATTCGCCATTGTTGCGAGCACGATTTTCGCACTTGCCAAAACTATGCAAATTTGCTCTTGCCACAACAATGGCAGTCCCCACCACCAACCCGTTGCGCCGGCAACAAACAATGGGTTGGTGGCGGCAACAATCTCCGCAGTGTTTTTTATATGGCGGGTTGCGGGCGGGAACGTTTTAATTGCCCGATAAAAAATTTTGAGACCCGCAGCGAGATGGACATCGGCAAAATAAACGGAGAAATCGATATTTGGGAGCAGCTGAAAAATTGCGCAGAAGAAGCTCTCGCAACAGAACCCGCGCTCTCCGAGGCTCTCCATTCCTTTGTGATGGAGCACAAAAATTTCCCCGCCGCGATGTGTAGCCGCATAACGCACAAACTCGCGAACAACGATCTCGAATACCGGACAATTATCTCGCTTTGCCGCGAGGCATTTGAAAAAGAGCCGGAAATTTCCTGCCTCTGCCAAAACGACATTATCGCCACAAAGGAGCGCGACCCCGCGTGCGAATCCGTGTTGACGCCGTTCCTGTGGTACAAAGGCTTTCTCGCGATTTCAACGCACAGAATCGCGCACTATTTTTGGACGCACTCGCGGCAACTCATCGCGCGATTTTTGCAGAGCAAAGTCTCGGAAAAACTCGGCGTCGATATCCACCCCGCCGCGCGCTTTGGCTGCGGAATATTGCTCGACCACGCGACGAGCTTTGTCGCGGGCGAGACGTCTGTCGTGGAAAACAATGTCTCGATTTTGCACGATGTCACTCTCGGCGGCACGGGCAAAGAGCGCGGCGAGCGCCACCCGAAAATCCGCGCGGGCGTGTTGATCGGCGCGGGGGCGAAAATTCTCGGCAACATCGAAGTCGGCACCTGCGCGAAGATTGGCGCGGGGTCTGTCGTCCTCGACGATGTCCCGCCGTATGCGACAGTCACCGGCGTGCCAGCGCGCATAGTCTGCATCTCGCGCGGCGGCGATCCCGCAGGTCTCATGATGAACCACAAACTGCCAAAGTGCTGAGTGTGTTTGTTGTGAGAAAGCGCGCAGATAAAACAATTTTCATCAGATGAAAAACGACAGCGACAATGGTTCTCCGAGCGACGACAGTGGCGGAAACCCCGAAATACACTGCTCCGAAGCGGAGTGGCGCCAGATTCTCGAACGCGGGAAATCAGAATCCGCCCGATTCCTGAAACTCTACAGAACGATTCCCCTAAAAGGCGACGAAGACCGGCTCGACAAATGCGCCGTAGCGATGGGCTGGCATCTCGCGAGCGCAGATGGCGAGGAAGACATCACCGCCGCGCAATTTGATTTCGACGCGCCAATCCCGCCTCCGCCGCCCTCGCCCGCCGTGTACTCGCTCCACAACACGCCGGAGGCAATTGCCGTTTTTGCGCTTTTCAAAAACATCAGCGACCTGCTTTTCAAATTGTTCCCGCTCGTCAGCACGCAAAGCCGCTTGGCGACGACAATTTGCGCGAAAACGATAAAGGCGCTCGACTGCGCAGAGCGCGATATGCTCTTGGCAATCGACGCGATGGACGCGCTCGAATACGGCTTGGCAACAATACTGATGAAGCAGGCTGTGGCGGCGATCAACGCGCATTTTTCCTCGTTCTCTGCGACGCTCTCGAAAATTTCCCCGACGTGCCGCGCAGAAAAAACCGTCGGGACTGCCACAAACTCCGTGAAAAAAATTGCCGCAGAAATCCGCGCTTCCGCCTTTGACCTGCGAGAACTTTGCCTGCGCGTCATCAGAGACGCCGATTCGGAATCCGGCAGGCGCGAGGACGACGCGGAAGAATAAATTTCCGCAATGCCGATCGATTTCAGAAGAGAGCTGAACGAAGACCAGTTCGCCGCCGTGACATCTGCGGGGAAACGCGCTCTCGTTCTCGCCGGCGCAGGCGCAGGAAAAACGCGGACGCTCACTCACCGCGTCGCGTGGCTCCTCGAGCAAGGCGTGCCGCCGTGGCGAATAATGCTCTTGACATTCACGAACAAGGCGGCGGCAGAAATGCTCTCGCGCGTGGAAATTTTGACCGGCGTGCCGCGCAAAGAATTTGTCGGCGGCACATTTCACAGCATTGGGCAACGCATTTTGCGCGCAAACGCCGAGGCTGCGGGGCTCAAACGCGATTTCACGATAATCGACGCCGACGACGCCGAATCGCTTTTTTCCAAGTGCGCAAAGCAAGTCACGCCGGAATTTTTCAAGAAAAAAAATTCTCCCAAGCCCCGCGTTTTTGCCGACGCGCTGAGCTTCGCCCGCAACACGCGCCGCCCGCTCGGCGATGTCGCGGAAGACAGATTGGGATGGGTGCCGGAGGCGGAGAGCCTGATGTCGCAATTTCTCGCGGCATACACGGCGAGAAAACGCGAGCAAAATCTCTGCGACTACGACGATTTGCTCGAGCTCTTCCTCGAATTGTTGGAAAAAAATCCCGACGTGCGAGAGCGCTATCAAAAGCGCTTTCGCCACATTCTCATCGACGAATTTCAGGACACAAACACGCTCCAAGCCGGAATCGTCAACGCGCTCGCGTGCGAGGAAAACAGCATTATGGCTGTCGGCGACGACGCGCAATGCATCTACACCTGGCGCGGCGCAAACTACGAAAACATCACGCGCTTTCCGGAAATTCACGCGGGAACGACGATTCATAAAATCGAGATAAACTATCGCTCCACGCCGCAAATTCTCGATTTTTCAAACTCAATTTTGCAGGCGCGGGAAGAAGATCTCGGCTTCACAAAAACCCTGCGCTCAATGCGCGACGACGGTCAAAAGCCCTTCGTTGTTGCGGCGATAGACCCTTTTGATCAGGCGCGAATCGTCTTGAAACGGATCATCTCGCTCGTGAACGACGAGGGAGTTTCACCGAACGACATCGCGGTTCTCTACCGCGCGCACATGCACGCGAAAGAACTCCAATTGGAACTGACGCGAAACCACATTCCGTTCCTGATAACGAGCGGGCTGCAATTTTTCCAGCAGGCGCACGTGCGCGATTTTGCCGCGATTTTGCGCTTTTTGAACAATCCGGCAGACGCGCTCGCGTTCGGGCGCATTCTCGGTCTCATGGAAAAAGTCGGCGCGAAAACGGCAGAAAAAATTCTCGACGCCGCAAACAAAATTGCCGAAAAGAAAAACACCTCCGTCATCGATGCGCTTCTCGACGAAAATGTCTTGAAAAAAGTTCCGAAAACGGCACTCGACGACTTCCGCGATTTCGTGATAACGCTCCAAGACATGAGCGAATCGCTCGCGGGAACATCGTTGGAACCCACCGGCGGCAACGGCGCGAGCCACGACAATGACGCGGATTTGTTCGGATTCTCGCAGGCGGGAAAGCCCGGCATTGTGGCGGCAGGCAACGAAATGCGCGTTGCCGCGACGCCCGCGAAAATCGTTCGCCTCGGGCTCGAGGGCTGGTACAAAGATTTCGTGAAGCGCATTTACCCGAATTGGCAACAAAGGCAAGACGATTTGGAAAGCCTCGTGGAGTTCGCGGAAAAATTTTCCTCGCTCGAAGAATTGCTCACACAACTGACCCTGATGAATTCCGAGAACACGAAAAAAGACGCCGATTCCTCGCTACGCGACACGCCGATGATCCGCCTTTCGACCGTCCACCAAGCAAAGGGCTTGGAGTTCCCGATCGTGTTTGTCATCGGTTGCGCCGAGGAAATGTTCCCCACAAAGCGCGCGATAGATTCCGGCGAAATCGACGAAGAGCGGCGCCTCTTCTATGTCGCGTGCACGCGGGCGAAAGACGAACTCTATTTGCTCTACCCGAGAATCCGCACGAGCTACGGAGAGACCTCGCTCTTGGAAAAATCGCGCTTCATCGCAGAGGCGGCGCCTTCGACGTATTGCGTGCTGCGCGTCTCAAATCCGCTCGCAGGAATGCACCCGGCAAGCGGCGGCTTCGGCGGATTTCCCCGCCACCACAACAATCGTTTTCACAACAATCGCAACAACGACGAGTACAACCAAGACGTGCCGTCGCGCCCCGAAGATTTTTCCCAAGACGACAACAACGACGACGCCGACCCATTCTGAAAACGGGTCGGTGGTGAGAATGGGTTGGTGGTGAGAATGCGTTTGTGGTGAGGCGGGTTGGCGGTCAGAGCAGGCCCGCGCATTCGTCGAAGCCGAGCGCGAGGTTCATGAGCTGGACAGCCTGCCCCGCCGCGCCTTTTAAGAGATTGTCGATGCACGAAGTTATGACGATATTGCCGGTGCGTGCGTCGTAAATCGCAGACAAATCTGCGCGATTCGTCCCCACGACATGCGCGGTGTCAGGGAAGCCTTTTGCGGGTAAAACGGCAACAAAGGGCGCACCGTCGAAAGTTTTTTCCCAGCATGCATACGTAGCTTCCAACAAGTGCGATGAGCCGCAGGGGACGACGATTGTCGTGTGAATCCCGCGTTTCATCGGCGCCAAATGCGGGCAGAATTGCACAACAATGTTCGTGCCCGCCGCGAGTGAAAGCTGTTCCTCGATCTCGGAAAGGTGGCGGTGGCGCGGAATGCCATACGCTTTCACGGATTCGTCGCGCTCGCAATACGCGTAGGCGAGATCTGCCTTTTTCCCCGCGCCGGAAACGCCGGAGTACGAATTGATGACGCACGCGCCCGGCGCCGGCTTCAACAAACCCGCGCGCAGGAGCGGGACGAGCGGAAGCAGGATGCTCGTCGGATAGCAGCCGGGGCAGGCGATGAGGCGCGCGCTTTTCCACGTGGCGTCTTGCGCGAGCTCGGGAATGACGTATGGCGCCTCGCGCAAGAGCGCGACATCGGGGTGCGGTTTGCCGTAGTATTCCTCGTAAATCTCGGGGGAATTCAGGCGAAAATCCGCCGACAAATCGAAGACGCGCCGCCCCGCGTCCACCAACGGCCGCGCGTATTCCGCCGCGACACCGTGCGGCAGCGAGAGAAACCACACATCGACAGGCTCGGCGCGGAGCGCGGCAGGGTCTGCCTGAGTAAATTTCAAGCCGGCAGGAACGAGTTCGCGAAGATGTGGCATGACATCGGCGACGAGGTTGCCCGCGAGAGAGCGCGAGCACACGCAAGAAAGTTCTGCCTCGGGGTGGCGCGAAATCAGGCGCACCAATTCTTCGCCCGCGTAGCCGGAAGCCCCGACAATCCCAACTTTGATTTTTCCCATGGTTGTGGCGGATTTTTTCACCACAACAATGCCGACGCAAAGTTTTTCCCCACCACCAAGCCAAGTCGCGCGAGATTAGAGTCAGGCGACGTCCAACGAACACACTCCCTCACCACTATCGTGGTCCCCTCCCGCTAACTTAGCGGGA
>JAJPZB010000060.1 GCA_021204635.1 Opitutia bacterium
CACTATCGTGGTCCCCTCCCGCTAACTTAGCGGGAGAATCGCGCACTACGTGCGCTCTAATAATTGCAAAACCAACCTGCCACAACCTCCAAACCTCACCACCAACCCTCGCAACAAACCTTCCTCACCACTAACCCATTCTCACCTCCATCCCACTCTCACCACTGACCCATTCTCACCACCAACCCAAGTCTCCACCACCATCCCGCCACAAACAAAAGCTCCACGGTTTTGTTGCCGTGAAGCCTTGTTGCGTGGGTTGGTGGTGGCGATCACGCCTTGCGATTGTTGCGACGCCGGCGCCTTGTTGCGACGAGCGCGAGGGCGCTGATGCCCGCGAGAACGCCAAACATCGAAGGCTCGGGGATTACAGCCGTCGCGGTGAACGCGAGCACGCCGGTGGTGCTGTCCCACGACCAATCAAAGTCATACGCCTCGAGAAGGTCGGCGGCGATATAGTCTTTGAGTAGCGCGTTGATGTCGTCGGCGTCTGACAACAGCGTGTCGCCAAACGTAATCGATTCCGCCGTGATGAGTTCCACGAGCGTCACGCTGTCTTCGTTGTCGTCGATTGCGGCAACAGCGGCGTCACTATTGTTGCCTGCAATTGCTTGCTGCAAAATGTCTTCGCCAATTGCGAGCGTCGAGCCCGAGGCAAACGTGACCTCCCCGCTCGTCGTGAACGCGACATCGATTTGCAGCGTCGCGCCCGCGTCAACTGCGACATTGCCGGAGCCAAGCGCCGTGGCGCCTTCGACGACGAGCGTGCCCACAGCGACCGTCGTGCCGCCCGAATACAGATTCTCGCCGGAGAGAATGAGCGTGCCCTCGCCGGTCTTTTTCAGCGCGCCCGTCGAAGTCGTGACGCTGTCGCCGAGGTCTGCCGTTGCCGACATTCCGTTTGCAATTTTCATCGCGACATCGAGCGTCGCGTCGGCCACCACGTCAAAGTCGAGCGTCGCGCCATCGGCGAGGTGAATGTTGCGGTCGCTCACGGCGTCAATATAGCTCGTGCCTTCGCCGGAATATTTATACGTGCCCGTGCCCGAGGTGACGGAGAATGCGCGGTCGCCGCCGCTTGTGTCGCCGGAGGTTTGCGCCGCCGTGACTTCGAGCGTGCCGCCGTCGGCAATCTGCAAGGTGGCGTTATACATGTCGGAGCCGAAGTTTGTCTCGCGCCCGTCCCAACCATGCGCGAGAAGCGAGACCTTCACGGTGCTGCCTTCGCCACTCACCGAGAGCGTGCCGCTGCCACCGGCTTGCGACGACGTGACGCCGGTCAAATCCACGGTCGCGCCATTTGTCACCGCGAGCGAGCCGGAAATCGAGAGCCCGCCGGCAATTGTCGAATCTGCGGAAATCGTCGAAGCCCCGGCAATGCCGACTGTCGCGCCTTCGCTGACGGACAAACTGCTCATCGCAAAATCGCCGTCCAAGGTCAACGTGCCCGCCTCAACCGCGACCGAGCCGTTGAAGCTCGAGAAACTCGTGTCGCTTTCGCCATGAATTGCCTGCGAGCCCTCGCCGGTTTTCTTGAGGCTTACGCCGTCGAGAATCGTGCCGTAGAAATCATAGCTCGCGCCCTCGGCAACATTGATCGTCAGCGTGCGCGCCGTGCCGTCGGAAGTAATGTTCGCGCCGGCATTTCCCAACGCGGACGGAGTAACCGAGCCGGAATAAATGATATCCACGCCGGTGTGACCGCTCGTGCTCGACAAACCTGCCACCGTGACCTCCGACGCATTCACGCCGAGAGAAAGGGAATTGTTGGCTTTCCCCTCTGTGCCAAAGCTAATCACCGCGCCTTTCGCGATGTCACCGTCGGAAATCACGAGCGATACCCCGCGATAGTCGCCATTGTTGGTCGTGGAAATCTCGATCGTGCCAGTGAAATCGTTTGTCGCCGTCGCCGACACATTTTTCCCGAGATCATAAATCGTGGCCACCGTTGAATCAGATTGGCTGCTCAGGTTCAGCGTCGCGCCTGTCCCGCTCAATCCATTGAGCACAAAATACCCTGAGTTACTCGTTGTGCGAATTGTTCCGGTGCCGCTGACATCCACCTGCCCAATCGTGAGCGCGGAATTTGCGTTACCATTGTTGTTGGCAGTGCCATAAACCAGCAAGGTCGAATTCGTGAGCGAAAGGCTCTCGAACGAGGCGGCGGCAGCGTTTCTTTTCAGCTGAAATGTCGTATTGTCGCCGCTGCGCCCTGTGATTACGAGCGAGCCGGAGAAATTGCCCAAGGTCGCCTGCGTGGCGTTCGCCGCAGTTGCCTCTTGTGCATTTGAGCCCAAAATTGTCAGCGTTGAATCGGAATCGCCGTTCAGGGTGCCGAGGCTGAGCAATTTGTTCCAATAAATCGCAATCGTTGCGTCCGCTCCCGAGACTGTTGTCGCGCCGGAAACGGTCAACGTGTTGCCGGAACCCGTGCCGTCTATCACGTAGAATGTTCCGCTGAGATTCAGGTTCGCGAGGGTGAGCGTCTGATTGTTGGAGACGAATGTCGCACCGCTCGAAATCTCAAGCGTCGTGTTCGTGCCGAGGGAAGTTGTGTCGCCGGCACTAATGCCAGTTGCGCCCATCCACACTACGCCGCTTTCAACCTTCACGGTGCGCGTCGCATTGTCGGTGCTCGTCGTGAGCAACTGGATGTCGATCGTCGAGTATGTCGGAGCGGTGAGATTTACATTTGTCGAAGTGCCGGTTAGCACAATCGTGCCCTCGCCTTCGAGGTCTGTGTTGACAACGGCTTGGCTACCGTTGCCGGCAATTGTCAGCGTGGAGCCGGATTCCACGTCTAACTTCGTCGCGGTCAGCGTTGCGCCATTGGAGATCTCGAATGTGTAGTCGGCGGAAACGATGGCTTTGCCGCTGTTGATGTCTGTTGAAATCGACACCGTTTTATACGCCGCCGCAGAAGAAAACTCCACGTGGTCTCCGGTCGAGAAATAATCCGCCGCAGTGCCATCGCCATGCGTCCAAATCGTGTTGCTCGTGTCGTTTGTCCACGAGTTGCTCTCGGCAGTTCCCGCCCAAACCAAATTCATGACGGTGAACGTCACCGTGTTGCCGGAAATCGTGATGGAGGATCTGCTGGAAATTTCTTCCGAGGAAAAATTGTCGATCGTCAAAGTATCGGTGTCGAAGCCGTTCACTGTGCCTTCGCCGGTAAACAGCGTGAAAGTCGCGCCCGTCTCCCAATCGCCGTCAAAGCCCAAATTGTCGAGAACGAAAGTCGTGCTACTGTCAACGGTCACTGTGCCGGAGTTTTCAATCGCGGACGAAAGCGTCACCGTTCCGCCGGAAAGGTCGAGAGAACCGCCTGCCGCAACAGAGAGCGCGCCCGAAACTGAAACTTCCCCGCTGAGAGCGAGAGAACCGCCTGCCGCCACGGAGAGCGAGCCATCGACCACCGTCGTGCCGGAAAGCGAAGCACTGCTGCCAATCACCAGAGTTGAGCTACTCGCGACAGACACTGCGCCAAAGTTGGAAATGCTACCGTTGACTGTCGTCGTGCCCGCATTAGAAATCGTGAGCGTGTTGTTCGCCGCTGTGCTGTCGTAGCCGGTCAAAGATGTATTCTCGTCGATCGTGTAATTGACCGAGCCGGCGAACTCCAAGTTCTTCGCGGAGACCGAAGTGTTGCCAACGGAGAGCGACGTCGAATCGGCAGACGCGTAACCGGAGTAGTTGTACTTGATAGCGGCGAAACTCGACACGGAACCGCGACCGGAAATTGTTGTGTCCGTCGCCGCCGTGCCTCCATTTCCGAAATAGATATAACTCCCAGTCCAGGTGCCAAGGGAAAGGTTTCCTGAGTAGTTGGAAAGATCTCCCGTGAAAATGAAGTGATAGTCCACACCACCATTGGTCGATGTTTTACTGGCGCTCCAATCGCCTTCACCGGAAATTGAGCCGGTAAACGTATAGATCTGAGAGGAATAGCCGTCGGTAATTGAGAAACCGTCAGTTCCGATGTTGATGTTGCAGTTGTAAGTTGGAGAACTGTTCGGCAGCCAACCGCTCAGACCATTTACGTAAATGGTAGTACCTGCGTCGGCGGAAAATCCGGAAAAGTTTGCGACCAGACCGGTGTACGGATCTTCTTCCGTTCCTGAACCGGATGCCTGCGCGGAGATTGTGGGCAGGAAAGCCATCGCTGAAGCGGCGACGAGTGTTGGTAGGAGAATTTTTTGCGTAGTCATAAAATTCCTTGTTTTTGGGTTATCGAGACATTTTTATGCGGTAGTTTTTACAGGGGGGGGGGGGGGTTGGAATGATAAATTTTAAAAATTTTACAAAAACTTTGGCTTCCCCGCCCCCACC
>JAJPZB010000157.1 GCA_021204635.1 Opitutia bacterium
CCACCAACCCAGATTCCACCACCAACCTCTCCCGCCACCAACCCGCCATTGTTGCCGCAACAAACGGTTTTTTGTTTCGCGGGTGTGGAAAACTGTTAGCATGGCGGGCTAACAAACATACGTCGCCCCACAAACGTGCCTACCAAAAAGCAACTTCTCATCGTCGCCGCGATTTCGCTTGCGGGAACGATTTTGTCTCCTGCGGAGGAGAGTTCTCTCGTGCCGGCGGGGACGACCGTTGAGTTTGACGAGATGAGTTTTTCCACCGAGGACGGCAAGCAGGCTGTGCGCGGCAATGTCGTCGTGAGCATAGGCGATTTGGATTTGCGCACGTACGAGCTCATTTACGACGCCGGCTCGCAGAAGGCGGAAATCCCCTACCCTGCGGCTTTGACCTACAACAACATGCGCTTCGTCACAACAAACGCGGAGTATTTTGCCGAGACGCAGAATGTTGTGGCGAATGACGCTCGCGGCGGCGCGCTCCCGATGTTTTTGCAAGGCGGAAAAATCAAGGCAACCGGCGACAATGTCCACATCGACGATTCGAGAATATTCTTCGGCGAGCCGCATTGGAGCACGGTTTCAATCGATGCCGCCACCACAGACTACTACACGAAGGAAGATTATTTTCACTTGGAGGACGTGACGTTCAGGATCGGCGGAATCCCCGTCATGTATTTGCCGGCATTGACGGCGCCGAGATTTGACCGCCCGCCCATACGCGGACGCTTCCGCGCCGGCAGAGAATCGCCCGCAGGCGAATATTTCCAGACGACGACATTCGTGACGCTTTGGGACAAATTTGAGCCCGGCATGTTGCTCGATTTTTACACGTCCTCCGGTCTGCTCGTCGGGCCCGCGTTCGCGTACAATGTCGATGATAAAGACTTTCTCGGCGGCTTCTCCTTGCGCGGCGAAATTCAAACCGGCTACATAAACGACACCGCCAACCGCAGCGACGACATGTATGGCAACTCCACGACGGGCCCGCGAAAATTCGTGAATTGGTTCCACAAACAAGAGACTGCCGGCGCCGAGATTTCCGCCTCAATCCACTATTGGTCTGACGGGAACGTGATGAGAAATTTCCGCGAAGAAATTTACGACGAGAACCAAAACCCCGACAACTACGTCGAATTTGTCCTCCCCGACGAGCGTTTTTATTTCTCGGCGATCGCGCGCATGAACGTCAACGATTTCCAAAACACGCAGCAGCGTCTGCCGGAAGTGCGCATAGATTTCATGCCGACGGAAATCGCGGAGACGAATATTTTCCAGCGCGGATTTGTGTCCTACGCGTATTTGCGCGAGGAAAATTCCAATTACTACGTCGGGCAAACCAACGACGGCGACGACCTCATCAGCTCGCGTGCGGATTTGTATTACGGCTTGGATTGCCCGATAAAATTTGGCGATGTCGCGACGCTGACACCCGTCGCGGGCGTGCGCCTGACCTACTACGGCGAGACCGTTCCCGCGCACAACGACGACTATCTGCGCGCACTCGGGCAAGTCGGTTTTGACTTGCATTTTCTCGCGACCGGCACGTTTGAATACGAAAACGAAACCTGGGGAATCGACGGGCTCAAACACGTTTTCCGCCCCGTTTTCAAATACAGATATTTCCCGGGCTCGCGCTCGCAAAGCAGCCGCATTCCGCAGATCGACCGCGAAATTTACTACCCCACGGTACCGACAATTCTCGACCTCGCCGACAACCGCGCGATCGACCAAATCTACGACGAGCAGGTGTTCCGCTTCGGCGTGGAAAATTTCATACGCACGCGCGATTCAAAATACGGCTCGAAAGATTTGCTCTCGCTGAGCATTTATCAGGATATCCGCTCGACGTCGCGCCCCGTGAACAACAAGACGTGGAGCGACAATTTCATCTTGCTCGAGTTCTCGCCGACAGACTTTTTGCGGATTAACGCCGCGCACCGCGCAGATGTTTACGACGGTTTCAAGTCAAAAGCGTTCTCGCTCGGCGTCACTCTCACCGACGGTGATCTGTGGAGTGTTTCGCTCAATTTCAAACACGTCAGCGACCCCGACCTCAAATACTACGGCTCGTCGCCAATCTCGCGCCAATACACGCTCTCTGCGGAATACAAGCTCAATTCCTGCTACACCGTCTATGCCGCAATCGAATATGACGACAAAGAGGACCTTTTCACCAAGCAGAAATACGGCATAAGGCAGCGGCTCGGCGACACCTGGCTGATCGACTATTATTTCCGCTATCGCCAACACGCCGGCGACGACGATTCATACTCGTTCAACGTCTCCGCGACGCTCGTGCTCTTCTGAGCGCGGCAAATCCGCAATTTTTTTTTGCGACAATGGAAACTTCCGACAACGCGGAAAACGCAAGCCTTGCGGAGCGCGCGGGGATAAGCGTCGGCGTGCCAAGAGACGGGCTCTTCCCCGAGAGCGCACCGTCTGTGCGGCTTTCACGCTTCGAGGGCCCGCTCGATTTGCTGCTGTTTCTCATTCGCAAAAATGAGATTGACATCTGCGATATTCCCATCGCGGAAATCACGCGGCAATACATGGAAATTCTCCACGACAATGAGAACGCGAACCTCGAAATCGCGGGAGATTTTTTCGTCATGGCGGCAACGCTGATGTATATCAAAAGCCGCGCCCTGCTCCCCGCGAGCGAGGCTGTTGCGGCAACAGACGACGACCCCGGCAATGACGATGATCTCGACCCGCGCTGGCAACTCGTCCGCCAACTCATTCAATACAAGCGCCTGAAAGAATCTGCCAAATACATCGAGGACCTCATCGAGAAACAGCAAAACTTTCTGCCAAGGCAAATCGCCAAGCCCGAAGAACCCGAAGAGCGCCCGCTCGCGCCGCTCGGGAAAATGGATTTGTGGAACGTCTTCAACCTCGTTCTAAAACGGCTCTCGGAAAGAATTTTGCCGGGCGAAATTCACGACGACAGCGTGACGATTGCAGCGCGAATGGAAGATATTCTCGCGCGGCTGAAAACGGAAAAAAGCTTCACGTTCTCCTCGCTAATGCCGCAAAAAATCTCGATTCCCTTTCTCGCGACAACGTTTCTCGCCTGCCTCGAACTCGCGAGGCTCGGGCAAATGCGCGTGCGTCAAGACGAAATTTTCGGCGAGATTTATTGCGACGCCCGCGACGACAATGCCGGGTGATTTTCACGCCTTGCGTTCGCGCGAGTTTTCTCGGAAATTTTTGTCAAGATGAAAACAGAACTTATTCTCGCGGTAGATCTCGACGACAAAGACGCCGCAAAATCGCTTCTCCGCCCGCTCTGTGGCAAGGTCGCGTGGGCAAAGCTCGGGCTGCAACTATTCACGAAATACGGGCCCGCAATCGTTGACGAATTTGCAGATCTCGGCTTCAAAATTTTTCTTGACCTCAAGCTCCACGACATACCGAACACCGTCGCGAGCGCGATAAAAAGCCTGCGCGGGCGCCCGTGCGAAATGCTCACGCTCCACACTCTCGGCGGAGCAACAATGATGAAACGCGCGCTCGAAGCCGCCACTGACGCACTGCCGACGACGCGCCTGCTCGGCGTCACCGTGCTCACGTCGATGGACGACAACGAACTCGCCGGCATCGGCGTCCCGAGAAGCCCGCTCGAGCAAGTGGAGACGCTCGCAAAGCTCGCCGTCGCGGCGGGAATGAAAGGCCTCGTGTGCTCGCCGCTGGAACTTCCGAGGCTGAGAAAATTTCTCGGCGAAGAAATCGCGCTCGTGACGCCCGGCATTCGCCCAAAAACTGCGGGAATCGACGACCAAAGCCGCGTGATGACGCCGGCAGAAGCCGCCGCAGCAGGCGCGAGCTTCATCGTGGTCGGGCGCCCAATCCTCAAAGCCACGGACCCCGCGCAAGCCGCTCTCGCAATCGAAGCCGAGCTCCGCTCCGTAAACTGAGCGACCACCATTGTGGCGGAATCCGGGTTGGTGGCGGAACTTGGGTTGGTGGTGAGATTTGGATTGGTGGTAAAGGGGTTTGTGGTGAGATTTGGGTTGGTGGTGGCGGCAACGTACCACGATTGTTGTCACACGGATTTGTTCACGCCTAACGGCGTTCACGATTGTGGCGGGCGGGTTGGTGGTGAAGCGGGTCCGTGGTGGGGTTCGGGTTGGTGGTAAGAATGGTTTGTTGCAGGGGTTAGTGGTGGCAACAATCTCGCGCACGCAATGCGCGATTCTCCCGCTAAGTTAGCGGGAGGGGACCACGATAGTGGTGAGGGAGTGTGTTCGTGGAACGTCGCCTGACCTTGCTCCCCACCACCAACCC
>JAJPZB010000017.1 GCA_021204635.1 Opitutia bacterium
GCCGCGCGTTCACGAGCTTCGGGATCGCTCCCGATTTTATTTTCCGCTCTAACTCATCGCGCCGCCAAAACTCGGCATTCCCTCGCCGCGCAAACGGCTTCAACTTCGCCCGCCGCGCCAGCTCTCGGAACACCAGCATTTTCACGGGACTCCTCCCGCACTCTCGCGTCACAATTTTACACGCATTCGTGGTCGAGACCACCGCCAGCCCGTCGCCGCTCGCCGCCCGCTGGCACGCCAACTCCTCCCGCACCACGCGCTCCAAATCCGCCACGCGCCAAAAATAACACAACTGGTAGCCACGACGCTCCACCCGCACCGGCTCAATCTCATGCTTTTCCATCAGCCGGAAAACAAAATAGCCTTTCGATCTCTCCTTCGACCATTTCCGCTTTTCGACAAGGCGAAAGAAAAACACGCCGCGATCAAGCAAATACCTCGCCGCACCCTCGCTTGTCAGCTCGCCCGCGCTCCCGCCGCGCCTCCGCCTCCGAGTGCGCCCGCCTCCGGAAGCTCCACCGCCGGTCTGCGCCACCGCCTCGCACCTGCGAGCAGCTCCGCCACCTCGGACGCCACCACCTGTCGCCGTAGCGCCGCCCCCCGCAGCCGCGCCGCTCCGCGCCGCTCCTCCGTCGAGGACGCCACCGCACCCCTCTGCGATGCCGTCCCCCTTCTTATTCAATTCCCGTTTTCCCATTGTTGCACCACTCTTCATTTTTTTTGAAAGTGTAACCCGTGGTCTCCCGACCCCGCTCGTTAAAAACTCGCGTGCTCGGGAGACCACGGCGCTTTTCCATTAAAAAAAAAGATTCCTTTCTTTTTTTTGAACGCTTGCTGGAAAGAGAATATTTGGGATATTTGAGTAACCCAGCTCGCGAGTATTCAATTGGGTCAGGTAAGTATCGGCGATCTATCCCGTGTGCGAGAAGCGTCTGAACAACCCGAGAAACAGATTGCGGACGAACACCAAATTTGTCGGCAATTCTGGCAACAGACTTGTCTGTGTTGACAATCTCTAAGACAAGATACGCTCTTCTGAGTGGACTTAATTTATTCGTTTTTTGTGGCATAGTCATATGTTCAGCTCCCATTTTCCGAGGTATTTTTTCCGGCAGAGGTTTGTCGCGCAGCATATTCCATCGCCCGAGCGCGACGTCGTTTATCCGGCGCTCGCACGCCTTTGCCATGCGCCTTGCGGCGATTCTTGCCCGCTTTCTCGGCAGTTTCGCAAACGTCCTCGCTGGTATCGTCGGCAAAAGTTTCCATAACTCATGGAAAAGTCCTGATGGCGCAAATTGTCTGCCTGCCGCAATTGAGTTCCATTTCCAGAGCATATCTTTGTATGCGTCGAGAAGAGCAGGCCACTTCTTGCCTTGCGCAAACGCCGTGGAGAGCCATGAGACAGCGTGCTTCTCCGAAAACTTCACACAGCAGTCTTCGTGTTGCAAACGCAAGATTTATGGGTCTGTGGTGAGATTTGGCTTTGTTATGCCACCACAGACCTGTGTCGCGAGAATTTGGAATTATTCGCGCATCGCACGGTGGCGGCGGAATTTGCGTAGATTCCGCCAAAGAATAAAAGTTTATGAGTGAGCCATAGTTGCCACCACCAACCCAATTCTCACCACAGACCCAATTCTCGCCGCAATCGCGCCACCACCAACCCACGACAACAGAGGTGCGGGTTGGTGGGGGTTATCTTGCGATGTCGTCCAAACTTAGGATTTGGACGCCGAATCCGGAGAGGACGCTCGTGGCGAGGTATGGCGAATCGCACGAGAGGACGAGCGCGCTTCCGCAGTCGGGGCGGCAAAGGAAAGGGTATAGGTAGTGGATGTTGATCTCGGTTTGTGCGAGCGACTGCGTGATTTTTGTGAGGTCGCAATTTTGAGTGAGTTTTACGGCGAGGACGGGCGACTTTGAAAACTCCATCCCGGCAGATTTCAGTGCTTCTTCTGCGGCTTCGGGGTAGGAGGGGACGATTCGCAACACGGCGCAATCCGTTTGATCGACGCAGGTTAGGGCGAGAATCGCGATCCCTTTTTCTTGAAGCCTTTTCAAAATGGCGTTGAGGCAACCGACCTTGTTTTCCGCGAAGATGGAAAACTGAAAAATTTCTCGGTGTTCGCGGGATTCTGTTTCTGCGACTTTCATTTTTTCTCCCCGTAAATTTCTTCCGGCCAATACGCCTTGATTCCGCGATTTTCCATGTCGATGAGAAGAGGCTTGAGGCGCGTTTTAAAACTTTCCCAATCGCGGCGTTCCATCTGCGACCATCCGGCTTCGGCGACGGCGCACGCCCGCGGGAATGCCTGATAGTAGCGGCGATCAAGCGTCTGTATGTACTCGCCCCAGAGCGTGCCTTCGCAGCCGATAATCGATTTTTGCTCGGAGGCGGGGCGATTGTATCCCGGGTCGAGTTTGTAGCTTTGTTCGAGCGTCGTCATCGGCATCCAACCGTGGTTCGGGTCGCCCGGCTTCTGTGGATAGTCGAGGTATGCGTATTCGCCCGCGCAAATTATGACCTTGTATCCCTCGCGAATGGCGCGGTTGATCGCCTGTTGCGTCAGCCCGTAGCGCCAGGCGTACATGATTGCGTTTTTCGGGTATTTCGGGACGTCGAGCTCAAACCAGTAAAGCGCGGTTTTTCCGGCTTTCCCGAGTTGCTCGAAATTTCTTTGAAAAAAATATGACATGAGTTCGCTCGTTGAGCTCATGTTTTTTTTCTTCATGAAATCTTGGCAGGTTTTGCAGCGCTCCCACGCCTTTGTCGGGGCTTCGTCGCCGCCGATGTGAAACATTTTCGATGGGAACAATGCGCACATTTCTTTGAGAACCCCGTCGTAAAATTCATATGTCTTCGGGTTTCCCGCGCAGAGCAGAGCCTCGGAAACGCCCTCGGTCGTCCAAATTTTCAGCTCCATTTTTTTGTTTTGCGCGAGTTCTTCGGCGTTTTTCGGCTCGTTGATTCGCCTGATATATTCGCAGGTGAGCTCGGGATATGGCACGATTGCCGCCATGCTGTGGCCCGGCATATCGATTTCCGGCACGACTTCGACGTTGAGCGATTTCGCGAACGCGACGAGTTCTTTGATTTCTTTTTGCGTGTAAAATCCGGTCGAGCCCTTGGGCTTGTTTTGCTGTGCGCCGACGGTCATCAGCTTTTTGTATTTCGGATTTTTCAATTCTACGCGCCAACCTTGGTCGTCGCTGATGTGGAAATGCAGGACGTTAAATTTGTATCTCGCCATCGTTTCGACGAATTTTTTCACGTCTTCAAGCAAGATGAAATTTCGCGCGGGGTCTATCATGAGCCCGCGGTATGCGAAGCGCGGTGCGTCGCTGATTTTCAGCGCGGGAATGGTTTTCGCGTTTGCGCCGTTTCCATCGACAAAAAGTTGGTCGAGCGTGCAGACGCCGTAGAACGCGCCCGCCGCGCTTTCGCCTTTTATCGAAACGGAATTTGACGTTACCGAAAGCATGTATGCCTCCGAATTTTCCTTGCGTCCGGCGGTTATCGTCACGCTTCCGGGCGCGGCGGCACCGCCTGTGCTTTTCACGATTGGCAGGCTGCGTTTGAAGCGCTTTTTGTAAAGCTTTTGCAAAAATTCTGCCGCATCAGCCGAATTGGCGTCGGCGCAGATTGTCGTGAGAGAGGAAATTTTCAGCGGGCTCTGCGCGGGAACGGCGGCGATTTTTCTCGGCGCCGGAATCAGCGGCAGGTTTTCGACATTTTCTGCTCCGAAAAGCGTGCCCATCGCGAGTACTCCGCTCGCAAACAGGGCAGAAAGAAGTTTTTTCAATTTCATGATTTTTGTCTTGAGTTTATTTTTTCGCGCGTGGCGTTACAGCCATTCTTCACGCGCGGCGCAAGTGAGGTTGAAGTTCAGGGCTCGCTTGCCGGTTGGCGTTATTTTGAAAAATCCGCCTGCCGCCTTCACGAGAGCGATTCCGGCGGCGACGTCCCAGAGATTTGTTCCCTGCTCGCGATAGACCTCAGCCTTTCCTGTTGCGACATATGAAACCGCGAGCGCTGCGCTTCCGATCATTCTGATTTTTTTGAATTTTCCGATGCTTTCAAAGAATGGGCGCAGAGCCTCCGGCGACTTGTCGGCGAGGGCGGGAAAGCCGGTCATCAGGCACGCCTGCGAGATTTCCGTCGCCCACGCCGGCACGCATTTTTCGCCGTTCACAGCAATGCCTTCCCCGACGATGCCGCTGATGCACTCGTTTGCATTAAAATTAAAAATGATGCCGAGAACCGGCTCGCTTCCGCGCATGAGCCCAATGCTGACGCAGGTAAGCGGCTGCCCGCGCAGGTAATTGAACGTGCCGTCGAGCGGATCGACTGCCCAGTAGAGCGTGCCCGCAGAATCATAGAGCGCGGGGTCGCCGCCGAGCTCCTCGCCAATTATCGGAAGCCCCGTTGCCGCGAGGCGCTCCCGCACGAGGCGCTCGGAATCCTCGTCTGCTTTGAGTTTCACGTCCGTGTTGTCGCAGAGGGAAATGCGTTTGTCGCCGCCTTTGCGCAGGATTTCTCCGGTTTCGCGCGCGGCGGCTTCCGCGATGTCAAGCAGTTTTTTGAGTTCGTTCATTTTGTGAAATTTTCGCGGATTGGCATTGTTGCGGCGTCAGGTTTTTGCCGCTTTGCGCAGCAGAATTACGCCGACAATCTGATATAAAATGTTTGGAGCCCAGACGAGGATGTCGGGCCGCCAATCCGGATCTTTGATCCACGACACGAATGTCGTGAGCATGTAAAACGTCAGCGCGAGCGCGAGCGCGATTCCGATGTTCACGAATGTTTCCGAGCGCGAAACCCTGATTCCGAGCGGAATCCCGAGTAGCGCGAGCGAGAAGCACGCCATGGCGGAGCTGAGGTAGTTTTGTATTTGAAGCTGAATGTTGATTCGCTCTGCGCGAACGACCTCGGGCGAATCTTTCTTGGGATTGCAGCGCCAGCCGGTTTCGCGCAACTCGAAAAGTTCCGGCAGCGTGAACCAGCGCAGTTTGCGATTTGATTTTGCGGCGATTTCGCTACTCAGAATTTTCCCGAGCGAAACCTCGATTTCTGCCTTTGCCACGCCGGAAAAACGGAGTTGCGTGCCGGAAAGATTTTTGATCGCTTCCCGCGACCGCTCTTCCGTGACGGCGTTTTTCAGCATGATTTTCAGCGAATCCTCGTCGTCGTTTCCCTGAGCTTCGACGAAGCGTATCGTCGCCTCCTCGGCGTGCGTCGTCCGCTGCGGATTGCCGCTTCCATCGAGTTCCCAAATCCAAAAATTTTCCAACGTCTCGCCTTTTCGCTTGTCTGCGTAGATCGAGAATCCGGGGAATTGCGTGAATAGTTCGCCGGGGACAATCAGGTTTGTCGGCGATTCGCGGAATGTGCTTTTTAGCATTGAGCGATAGCTGCTCGTCGCGGTCGGCGCCCAAAAGCAATTTATGTATGCGGAAACGACGACGCTTATAAACGCGATGAAAAGGATCGGCGCAATTATGCGCGACAGGTTCATTCCCGCCGCCTTCATGGCGAGAATTTCGTTGGACGACGACATGCGCCCCAGCACCAGCAACACGCCCGTGAGAATCCCGAGCGGCATGGCGTAGGGAATCACGCTGACCGATATCAAGCCAAAAATTTCAAAGAGCGTCGGAAGCGAAATTCGCCCGTTCGCGAGCTCGCTCATCACGTGTTTCAAAACATTTCCCGTCACGAGCACGAAAATGAACAGCGCGAGCGACAACAATACTGCGGTCGCGAGCTGAAAGAACATGTGGCGGCTCAGAATTTTCACAGTGGCGAAATTTTTGGAAGGCGAACGAAGGACTAATTCTAACGCATTAGTGGTGGAAATTAAAAGCCTTGCGGAGATTTAAATTTATTTTTGGAAAACGGGCAGGGTGCCGGCGCTTTTGTTGGCGAAAAATGCGGCGTCGGCAACGGACACAACGTCGCGAAATGCCGCCGGATCGTGCAGTCGCAGGCACGCCGCGCCATGGAACGCGCCGAGCGCGGAGCACGCTGCGTCGCCGCCCTCGCGTTCTTTCGGCGGTTTGTTGTGGAGAATCGTGCCGAGGGTGCTTTTGCGCGACGTGCCGAGCAACACAGGGAAGCCGAGAGCCGCGACTTCTTCGAGTTTGGCAACAATGAGCAAATTCTGCGCCGGCGTTTTCCCGAAGCCAAAACCGGGGTCGAGCCACAGTTGCCGCTCGGGGACGCCGCTTGCCAAAATCCGCTCCACGCCCGCGCGCATATCCGCCATGAATTCCTCCCAAAAATTTCCGTAATTCTCGTTGCCGAATCGGTTGTGCATGGCGATGAGTGGTGCGCCCATTGTTGCCGCAACAATGCCGAGTTCGTAGTTCGTTGTGGCAACAGTCCCGCGCTCATTGTTGTCGCGGGCGCGAATCGCGCAGACGTCGTTCAAAATGTCCGCTCCGTTCTCGATTGCGGCGGCCGCAACAGTGGCGTGCGAGGTATCGACGCTGACCGGGACGTCGGGCAAAACTTCGCGAATTGCTTTCAGCGCGGGAAGCAGACGGCGAAGTTCTTCGTTGTCGTCGATTTTTCTTGACCCCGGGCGCGTCGATTCTGCACCGAGGTCGATGATATCCGCGCCGCCGGCGACGAGCACTGTTGCGCGGCGCGCGGCTGCGGCTGGATCGAGAAATTCACCACCGTCCGAGAATGAATCGGGTGTTGCGTTGACGATTCCCATGAGTAGCGTTCTTTCGCAGAAATCCTGCGGGAGAGCGCGACCGTGCGGGGAAGACCATGTTTTTCCGTTGTGCGGTGAGATATGCGGCATTTGAAAAGTCGTAAAATGGCGTTTTTCGCGGCGGGAATTTCGCCTGCTATTTGTAAAGCCTGTGCGCGGCAACTCTGCGGCTGAATGCTTCCGCCTGCTTTTGCCACAGATTGCACCAGGCGACAATGTCCGTTCTCGCGCCTTTTTCTGCGAGGTCGTTGAAAAAATTTTCCGAGCCGAGATGCTTTATGAAGAGATCGCGCTGCGAGCCGGCGAGCTCCGCGAACGGGTTTCCCCTGTTCAGCACGCACGCGGCGCGCATCATGTGGAAACTGAGCTCGCACGGGCGCAAGGCGTCCCAATTTGAAATCGCGATATAAGCGCCGCCTTTGTCGTTCACGATTCTCGGCAGTGGCGTGATTCCGCGAATTGCAAAGCCGGCGATGAGCTTTGTCATGTCCTTTTCGTCTTTTTGCGAGAATGTTATCCAGCGAAACGGGTAAGTGAGCTCGCCGTTTTTCCCGCGTCCTGTGTGGCCGAATCCGCCTGTCATCGTGCCCAAGCCGCTCATCGCGTAGCCTTCGACGGCCTCCGGCGAATTGATGTATGGCGACGTCGGAATCCAGCGGAGACCGGTGTCGCGCCAGCGCATGTTCCGTGTCCAGCCGCGCATTTTCATCACATCAACGCGCCCGCGCGACCGACCTTGTTGCGAGAGCGTCAGCCAATTTTCGCGCACGGCGGCAATCGCAAGTTCGCCGATTGTCAGCCCATGAACGTATGGCACGGGATAGAGGCCGACGTAGCTTTGCCACTTTGGTGCGAGCATGGGACCGTCGCATTTCAGCCCGCCGAGCGGATTCGGTCTGTCGAGAACGAGGACGGGGATTCCGCGCTCGAAACACGCTTCCAAAACGTAGCGCATGCACGAAATATATGTGTAGCTTCGCGAGCCAACGTCTTGCAGATCGATCACCATGCGCGTGAGCCCCGAGAGCATTTCCGGCGCGGGTTTGCGCGTGGCCCCGTAGAGCGAGAAAACGGGGAGGCCGGTCTTTGAATCGATTTGGTTTTGGACGATTTTTTCGGCGGGAACATCGCCATAAATCCCGTGCTCGGGACCGAAGAGCTTTGCGAGGCGCACGCCTGCTCGCCGCCCGCGAGTGTGCAAGATGGAGATGGTGCTCTCGCCGCGCGAATTTACTCCCGCCTGATTTGTCACCAAGCCGACACTGTCGCCGCGCAAGCGGGCAAAATTTTCTTCTTCGAGGACGTCGATTCCGAGTTTCACCTTTGTTGTCGTGGCGCCGGAGCTTCGCGTTTGTCGTGGGTAATTTCGCGCGGCAAACATTGGGGTTGTTGCGAGAACGCTTCCTGCTGCCGACAATGCGACAGCGGAAACAAACGCATTTTTCATGAAGTCTCGTCGGAGCATTTTTTGCCTTGCCTCCGGATAGGGAATAGGAAATTCGCCTCGAAATCAAAATTCTATTTGACAGATTTCGCCGAGTCGTAGCGCCACAACAGTGGTGGGAGTCACCACCAACCTGCCACCACCAACCACCGAGCAACTCACCACCAACCCAAACTTGCGCCACCACCAACCCACTCACCACCGACCCGCCACCACAAACCGGCATTGTGGTGGTGGAATGTTGCGTTGTCGTTGGTGGCGAGAATGTCGATAATGCCGGCATGAATGTGAGCGAGGATTTTTCTGAAATTTTTCGCGCGGCGAAGGTGGCGAGCAACGAGGTCGCCGTTCTCGGCGACGCGCGCACGTCGGAAATTCTCCGCATTGTTGCGGACGCCGTTGTGGCGCAGGGCGCGCAGATTCTCGCCGCCAACGAGTTAGATTGTTCCCGCATGGAAAAATCGAACCCGAAGTTCGACCGCCTCGTCTTGACGCGCGAGCGGCTTGACGCGATGGCGGCGGATATGCGCAAGGTCGCCACTCTGCCGTCGCCGCTCGGCAAAGTGTTGTCGGAAAACGTCCGCCCGAACGGCTTGAAAATTTGCAAAATTTCGGTTCCCGTCGGCGTCATCGGGGTGATTTTCGAGGCGCGGCCGAATGTTGCGCTCGACGTTTTTTCGCTTTGCCTGAAAAGCGGGAATGTCTGCGTTTTAAAGGGCGGGAGCGACGCCGCCGAGACGAATTTTGCCCTTGTCTCTGTGGTGCAAAAAGTTTTGCGCGAGCGCGGGATTTCGCCCGCGGCTTGCACGCTTTTGCCTCCCGTTCGCGCGGCGGCGACGGCGCTTTTGTCCGCCGTGGGCTTTGTCGATTTGGCGATACCACGGGGCTCTCGCGCGCTCATAGATTTTGTTCGCGACAATTCCCGCGTGCCTGTCATCGAGACCGGCGCGGGAATTTGTCACACGTATCTCGACGAATCCGGCGATGTAGCAAAGGCTCGCGAGATCGTGTTCAACGCGAAAACTCGCCGCGTCAGCGTGTGCAACGCCCTCGATTGCCTGATTGTGCACGAGGCGAGATTGGCGGATTTGCCTTTTGTTTGTGGCAGGCTTGCGGGAAAAAATGTCGAGGTTTTTGCCGACGAAAAATCGTTCGGCGCTCTCGCGGGGAAATATCCGGAAAACCTTTTGAAACACGCGACTGCGGATAGTTTCGGGCGCGAATTTTTGGATTACAAAATGAGCATTCGCGCAGTGCCGGACATCGATGCCGCGCTCGCGCACATCGCGGCAAACGGTTCCCGCCACAGTGAGGCGATTGTCGCGGAATCGCGCGAGGCGATTGAAAAATTTCAGAAAAATGTCGATGCCGCCTGCGTTTACGCGAATGCCTCGACGGCATTCACAGACGGTGGGCAGTTTGGCTTTGGCGCGGAAATCGGGATTTCGACGCAGAAACTCCACGCTCGCGGGCCCATGGGCTTGGAGGCGCTGACGACGTACAAATATTTGATAGACGGGAACGGGCAGGTTCGTCTCGCCTGAGCGGCGCAAATTTTTACCGGATTTTTAAAGATGAAAAAAATCGTGATTCTTGGCGCAACCGGTTCGATTGGCCGCAGTACCCTGAAGGTTGTCGCCGCGCATTCCGGTGAACTCGCAATTGTCGGGATTGCAGCGAAATCCAACTGGCAGAATCTCGCGGAAATTTCCCGAAAGTTCGGCGTGAAAAATGTCGCGATTTTTGATGTTGCCGCCGCGCGCGAGGCAAAAAATTCAGGCTCTTTTCCGGAGGGGACGCGGTTTTTCTGCGGATTGGACGGGATTTGCGAAATCGCGCAACTCGCGGAGGCGGACATCGTCGTGTCCGCCGTTGTCGGCACGCTCGGCTTGAAACCTACACTCGCTGCGATTTGCGCTAAGAAAGATATTGCCGTTGCGAGCAAGGAAATTCTCGTTCTCGCAGGGCGCTTTATAATGGCGGCGGCTCGCGACAATGGCGTGAAAATTTTGCCTGTCGATAGCGAACACAACGCGATTTTTCAATGCCTCGGTGGCGAGCCCGCGAAGGACGTCGCTCGCCTGATTCTCACTGCGAGCGGCGGCGCGTTTCGCGATTGGAGCTTGGAGGAAATGCGCCACGCCTCTCCCGCCGACGCGCTGAAAAATCCGAATTGGATCATGGGCCCCAAGGTCACGGTCGATTCATCGAGCATGGCAAACAAAGGCTTGGAGGTGATAGAGGCGACATGGCTTTTCGGCGTTCCCGAGGATCGTATTGACGTTGTCGTACACCCGCAGAGCATCGTGCATTCCATGGTGAAATTCGTCGATGGCTCCGTCCTCGCGCAACTCGCGCCACCGTCGATGACATTCCCGATTCAGAATTGCCTTTTCTACCCGCAACGCGTCTTGGGAACAGTTCCGTCGTTGGATTTTTCTCAGGCGTTGTCGTTGGATTTTCGCGCTCCCGACAATGAGAAATACAAGTGCCTGCGACTCGCTCGCGCTTGTTGCCGCGCCGGTGGCGGATCTCCCGCAATTTTCAACGCCGCGAACGAGGTTGCAGTCGAAGCGTTTTTGGCGGGGAAAATTCCGTACCTCGAAATTCCTGAAATAATTGAGAAAACTTTGGAAACGCAGGCCGCCGGTATTCCCGCAGATTTGGACGCAGTTCTCGCGACCGACGCGGAGGCGCGCCGGATTGCCTCGTCGTTTGTCGCCCGATAAAACTCGCGGCGGCAATATTTTTTTGCAAAATCCGCGACATGCTCTACCCCGCCAATTTTATCCCAAACATTTTTGCGCTCGTGGCTCAGGTTGCCGGCGACAATGAGAGTGGCGCGGATTCTCTCGCCACGACAATGGCAACCGCAGAAAAAACCGGCGGATTTTTTGATGTTGACCCGAGCAGTTTGATGAGCCCGGAAAACGGTTGGTTGTTGCTCGCGACCGTCTGCATCGGCGGGCTCGTCGGTCTCGTGCGACAATGGCACGGTGGCGAGAAGACCACGGCGGGAATGCGGACGTTTTCGATTTGGGCGCTGCTCGGCTTCATCTCGGCGCAGATGGAGAGCATCGGGTTCGCGCACTTCACCCTTGCGATTTTGATTTTGCTCGGAATGTCTGTCGCAGTGCTTCTTGCACAGGGCGGGAAAATCCGCATTCGCGCCGATGTGAAAACTCGCGCGCGTTTTGGGCTCACGACAGCGGGCGCCGCGCTCGTCATTTTCTGCGTTGGCGCGCTCATGGGAATAGGGCAGGAAAAATACGCAATCATGCTCGCCATCGTTCTAGCGGCGGCACTTTCGCTGAACGCGTGGACGGACAAACTCGCGTCGTCGCTCACGGGAACGGATGTTCGCGCGGGGCTCCAATTCGCGTTTCTCACGGGAATTTTGCTACCGCTCGTGCCGAATCAGCAGGTGTGGGGAATTTTCAATCCACACGCGATTTGGCTGATGGTCGTTTTGATAAGCGGCGTGAATTTCGTCGGCTACATCGCAATGCGTTGGCTCGGAGCGCACGCGGGCGCGGCGCTCACGGGGTTGATCGGCGGGCTCGCGAGCAGCACGGCGGTTACGCTCTCATTTAGCAAGCGCTCTCGCGACGAACCGGAGAACGGTGGCGTGTTCGCGATGGCGATTTTGCTTGCGCAATTTTCGATGGCGCTGCGCCTCGTCGTCCTGATTTGCGTGCTGAATTTCGCGTTCGCAATTGCGTCTGCGCCACTGTGGGGAATTTTGCTCGGCGTTTGCGCGTTGGCGTGCGGCGCCTTGGCGCTGAGCCACGGGAAACTTGCCGAGGGTGCTGTTCCCGAAGTGAAAAACCCGTTGGATTTGCGGATGGCGCTGAAATTCGGCGCGCTGTACGCGATTGTCGTGTTCTTCATCGAACGTAGCGGAAATGCCGCAGGAACGAGTTTTGTGCTCGTGAGCTTTCTCTCCGGCATTCCGGATACGGCGGCTGTCGTGATGTCGATGGCAAATCAGGCGGCGGAAACGGTCGGGGATGCGCTCACAGCAGACGGCTCGATTTTCGCCGGCGCCGAAGCGTCGCTGACGTTCCGGCTCGCGGCTCTCGGCGCGATGATTGGCGTTTTTTCAAACACTTTGGTGAAGCTCGGCATCGCGGTTTTTCTCGGCAGGGGAAGCTTCCGCAAATACGCCGTTCTCGGGCTCGGGTGCACGTCGCTCGCGAATCTCGCGATAATCGTGTGGCTCTTCGCGCGGCAGTAAAGCCGTTCAAATGCTTTCGAGAATTTTCTTTGCGCGCTCCCGCCGCTCGGCAGATTTGCGCTTTTCCTCTTCCGCCTTTTTCTTTGCCTCGGCTTCTTTGTGGCGCTCCGCTTTTTCGGCAGCGGCTTTTTGCTCGATTGCATAGACCGGAAGTTTGTCCGGATATCCCTCACATGGAAGCCAGTCGGGGAACTTTTTCACCTTGTTTTTTGCGCCTTCGGAAATGTCGATTTTCCAGAGTTCAAAATACGGAGTGAGATTTCGTTTTACCGCGTTCGATAGTGCGACGAGAAAGAAATCCCAACGATCGCGGTTTGTCGTCTTGTTCCCGAAAGGCTTTTCTTTGTGGTGCTCGATCGCGACTTTGCGGAATGCGTCGTAGCCGAACGAGCGCATGAGCTCGATGAAAAAATAGAGCTTGACCCTGCCGTCGGTTTGTTTGTCGAACGACGTTCCCGATTTTAGCGCGGGGACGACGTCTTTTTTGAAATAATCTTGCCCGATGGAAGTGCCTTCCCACGCCCTTTCGTATGGAATCGCGAGCGCCTGCGTCTGCGCGACGGCGGAGAAAAGGTTGACCGTGATTTCGCCACAATCGTCGAAAACAAACGGTGGTCGCTGATGGTTGTGGCCGATTTCGTGCCAAAGCCCCCAGTGGCCGCCTTTCAGGAAATCGCCGCTCGTGAACGGATCTGCCCACGGATAGTAGCCCATCGTCGGATAGCCGGAATGCCCCCAGCCGACAGAAATTTGTTGGTCGATGACAAAGCGCATGGGCGTCGCGATGTCTCCAGGCGACATATCCCACGCGATGAGCCAATCCTGAGCCGCGAGGCAGCGCTGAATCCGGCGGGCAACTTGTCGCGGATTTTTCATGATTTTGAACATCTCGCGCGGGAACGAGAGCGTGATTCGCGGCGACTGCAATTCTGCCCACGGAGCCTTGGATTCTTTCAGCTGCTTTGCCCATTCCTCCGCAGTCGTTATCGTCGTATCTACGCCCTTTGCGTCTTTTTTGCCGAGAATGAAAAGCGGCGACATTGTCGCGCCAGAAATCGTGACGCGCACCGGTTTCGCCTTGTCGTTGAAGCCGTGGACATCGAGATACACGAGCCCGCCAAAGGGGTTGGCGAGTTCCGCCTTTTTGTCGCCGGCTTTCAGGCGCGTGGAATTTGTCATTTTCGGCGGGCGTTTCAGCGTGCCGTCGTGGCCGTCTTCGAGCTGTTTCCAGGTCAGGGAATCCGAGTGGCAGCCTATGCGGAGCGACATGTCGAACTTTGCCTTTCCGTTGACGGTCGCCGTGATTTTTTGCCCGGGCGGCGCGTAGAGCCCGAGGCTGTGCCAGCCGCCAATGCGCGGGTCGATTTCAACTTGGCGCTCGATGATGTCGCACTTTCCGTTCTCTCCGCCAGGGACGCCGGGGAAAACGAGCGAGACCTGCGCAGCCTTGGTTTTCCTGGGATCGCCGCTGAGAATCCCGTCCATTTTTGAGATGAGCTCCTCGATTTTTTTCTTATCTTTCCACGGCTTCAAATGCGACGGATAGTTATCGGGGCTATCGTCTTTCTCCGCATTTTCCCAACTCCATTCGCCGACAACTTTGTCCGGAGCCGCCGGAATTTTGTCCTGACCCTTTGGCGTGAAAATATCCGTGTTGAGCGCCTCCTCCAATGTGATTTCTTTCGTCGGCGCTGCGTTTGTTGTCGCAACAAAGGTGCACAACGCAACTGCGCAGAGGAGGGTTTGCAACAATTTCATTGGTCGAAAAAATAAATAGCGGCGAACCCGAATAACGGTGGCGAGTGGTTTGTCGCCGCTTTGTTGTCAGAAATTTATATATAGGGAAAAGCCGACGCTGTCCAAGGTCTTGCTGTCTGTGTTGTATCCCTGCGGGTCTGCGTGGCGAAAGTCGAAGCGCAACACCTTGTGTTTGTCGATGGTGTATGAAAAACCGAATCCCGCGCCGAGCGAAAGGTGGTCGCGGACGGAGGTCATTTTAAAATCGTCGCTCGTGTCCCAGCCCATTGTTGCCGCGCCATACAATTGGAATTGGGAATTTTTGTCGCCGATGATTGGCAGTTTCGCGTCAAACCAACGCCGAGAATCGCCACCATCGTCGATTTCGCCTTTGAAATTCAGTTGATTACCCCGCGTGTAATGTCCCACGACATCGCCACCAGAGAGTGAGATGGTGGACAAGTATCCATTGTTGTCGTCATCGTAGTCGGGCATCTCGGCGGAAATCAGTTCTTCCGGCGGGATGGTGGCGATTTGCGACTTGATCGTGAGCTCGGTGTCTTTGACCTCCGCCTCGGCTTCGAGATTTGCTTCTGCCTCGACCTCCGGCTCAGTCAGGTCTGTGGTCTCCTCCGGATCTGCCAAAATTTGCGTGAGCAGGGTGGGGCTTACCGGAATTGCGAGCTCGGAGGCATTCAATGTATGTACGCCACAGACAACGGCGAGGAGCGGAAGCGCCTTCCGCAGAAGCGTCGAAATCTTGTGCCGCGCAAAAGCCATGCACCAAACGTCTAAATTGTTTGCCCTTTATCGTGCAATATTTTTCGGCGGTACAGTTGCAAAATCCGCGCGCGCTTTGCGGAAATTTTTCGCGATGCTCAGCAGGAAAATTGCCGCCGCCGATGCCAAGCCCGCTGCCATTCCCGCCCATATTCCGCAACCGCCGAAGCCAAGTGGAAACGCGAGCAACAGAGCGAGCGGCGCGCTTATCACCCAATAGCAAATTATCGAGCCCCACATGACGGGGCGCACGTCGCTCAGCCCGCGCAAAATCCCCGCGCTCGCGCATTGCAAGCCGTCGAAAATGGAATATGTCCCGACAATCACCAGCACGTTCGCGGCGAGCTCGGCAGTCTCCGGCTCAACGTTGTAAAAAACCGGAATCTTGTGGCGCAACGAGATGACGACGGTGGAGTAAATCGCCATGAATGCGCCGGAAAAAATTAAAATGCCGGCGGAAATTTTCTTGATTTTTTGCCAATTTCTTTCGCCGAACGCCTCGCCGACGCGAATGGACGCCGCCTGCGAAACGCCGAGCGGAATCATGTACGCGAGCGTCGAGATATTCATCGCAACTTGGTTTGCCGCGAGGGCGCGAGCCCCGAGCCAGCCCATCGCAATCGGCGCGGCGATGAAGAGCCCGCCCTCTGCCAAAATCTGAATCGCGCTCGGAATCCCGATCGCGAGATTGCGGCGCAGATGAACGCGCGAGATTGCCGCCTTCCACTCGAAGGCAAGTTTGCCGTGCAGGCACATTCCCACGAGCGAGATCGCGCGCGAGAAAAGCGTGCCCCACGCCGCGCCCGCGAGGCCGAGATTCGGGAAGCCGAGCGCGCCGGTCATCAAAACCCAGTTCAGGAAAATGTTCAGCACGAGGCCGATTGTCATCCACAACAATGCAACCCACGGGCGCGATGTCGCGTCGAGAAAGACCTTTATCGCCTGAAAAATTCCCGCCGGCACAACTGCCCACGCCAATATCGTGGAAAAATCTCGGGCTTCGACGATGACGTCTTCCGGCTGCCCGAGCGCGTGCAAACCATCGTGAGAGATGAAAATCGCGAGGGCAATGGCGCAGAAAATCGTGAACACGAGAACGACGAAGAGTCCGTGGCGAAGAATATGCGGAAGCTCGTGCGCATTGTTGCTTCCGCGCGCCTGCGCCGAGAGGACGGGAATCGCGATGCAAAATCCTATGGCGCAGTAAATCGGCAAAATCGTGACGGTGATTCCGAGTGTTGCCGCCGCGAGTGCGAGCTCGCCGAGGATTTGCCCGATCATCAAGGCGTCGATGAGCCCGAACAGCCCCTGGCCGATCATGCCGAGCGTTATCGGGAGCGACAACTTCGCCGTCTTTTTAAATTCGTTGAGCATGAAAAAATTTGCTCGCGCGCGAATTTATTCTTCAAACAAATCCAAAATCGTCTCCGCGCCGACGGCGAGGTGATATGCGTGCATGCCGACAGCCTGCGCGCCGGCGACATTCGCCGGATTGTCGTCGATGAAAAGCGATTCCGCCGCCGCCACGCCCGCCGCCGCGAGCGCGCGTTCGTAAATCTCGCGCGCCGGCTTGACGCTGTGGAGTTCGTCGGAGAAAAACGCCTTGTCGAAAACGGAATCGAGGGTGAAACCGAATTGCTTGCGGAAAACCTCGCAAAAATATTCGCGGTGCGCCGGATTCGTGTTGCTCAGCAGAAAAATGCGGTAATTTTTCGAGAGCTTTTGCAGGAGTTCGATTCGCTCAGGCAGGAAAACGCCGAGCAGTGCGTTCCACGCGTGGCGGATTTTTTCTTCGGGAATGTTTTCGCCGTTGGGAATGAGCGCGCGCAGCTTTTGGAAAAATTCTCGGGAGGAAATTTCACCACGCTCGTGGGCGTCAAAAAATGTGCCCGAGCCCGCCTGCGTCGAGGCGACAGTCAGCACCGAAACTCCGAGCGCGCGCAGTGCGTCTATCGTGCGCGTCAGGTCGATGTCCATGATCACGCCACCGAAATCGAAGAAAATGTTCTTGATGTTTTGCGGAAAATCTTTGCGGAGTTTCATTTTTTTTCGTGGGAAATTGTTGTCGCCATTGTGGTGGCGTTGGGTCAGTGGTGAGATCGGGTCAGTGGTGAGATCGGGTTGGTGGTGAGGAATTGGCTTGGTGGTGAGGAATCGGATTGGTGGTGAGATAGGGTTGGTGGAGGCGGCTTAGTGGCGGGTCAAACTTCAGAGTTGGTGGTGGGATTTTTCTCCTTGCGATATCGCGATGC
>JAJPZB010000003.1 GCA_021204635.1 Opitutia bacterium
CACCAACCCAAATCCCACCACCAACCCCTCCGAAAAAAATCCTCACCACCAACCCGCCACGGACTCAGTCCCCACCACCAACCCTCTCACCACAAAGTCGTGAACGCCGTTAGGCGTGAACAAATCCGTGTGACAACAATCGTGGCACTCTGCCGCCACCACCACCACCAACCCGCCGCCACCACCAACCCGCCAAATCGTTTGCGGGAACGCGCCCTTCCCGTTACCTTTCTCGGCAACAAACTCAAAATTTCCCCCACAACAATGACCAATTTCCCGCTCCTGCGCCTCGCCCTGCTCACGATTTCATGCCTTGCTGCAACGCCAATTTTTGCAACAAACCCGCAACCGGACTGGGAAAACGAGGCCATCACCCAGATAAACAAAGAGCCGCCGCGCGCGAGCATTCTCCCCGAAAAGGCGATGATGCAAAGCCTGAACGGCGACTGGAAATTCCACTTCGCGCTCACGCCCGAGGCGCGTCCGCGCGACTTTTTCAAGCCGGAATTTTCGGTCGCGGATTGGGCGACGATTCACGTGCCGTCAAACTGGCAACTCTCGGGCTACGGCACCGTGATTTACACGAATTACGAATACCCGTTTAAGGCGAATCCGCCACGCGTCACCGACGTTCCCGCGAAAACCGCGACGGCGTTCACGGAGCGCAATTCCGTCGGCTCATACCGGCGCGATTTCACGCTCCCCGAATCGTGGCGCGGCAAACGCGTAATCCTGCGCTTCGACGGCGTGGAATCCGCATTTTATCTCTGGATAAACGGGGAAAAAGTCGGCTTCTCCGAAGATTCATACACTGCGGCGGAATTTGACATCACGCGCTTTCTCCGCGCGGGCACAAACACTGTCGCGGTCGAGGTTTATCGCTGGAGCGACGGCTCATATTTGGAAGATCAGGACTTCGTGCGCCTGTCGGGAATTTTCCGCGACGTCACCATCTTCGCCCAGCCCGCGCTGCACGTGCGCGACGTCTTTTTCAAAACGGGTCTCGCCGACGACAATGCCACGGGAACGCTCGCCGCGAAGGTCGTCGTCCGCAACTCCGGCGACAACGACATTCCGGCGGGAAGCCGCTTCAAATGGTCTGTTGCGGGCGAGCCGACGCATATTGCGTGGTCCGACGACAATGGCACGCACGAAATTGTTGCAGGCAAATCGGGCGAAATTGGCGCGGGCGAAATCGAGGTTCCCGCGATTCCTGCCGGCGGCGAAGTCGTTTTGAATTTCGAGAGAAATTTCCCCGCCGTCGAGCCCTGGACTGCGGAAACGCCGAATCTCTACAAGGTCAATTTCTCGCTTGACAACAATGATGCGCGCGAATTTTGCATCGGCTTTCGCTCCGTGAAAATCGCCGCAAACGGCGCGATTTTGATAAACGGCGTCCCAGTGAAATTTAAAGGCGTGAACCGCCACGAAATCCACCCCGACTATGGCCGCGCGATCACGCGGGAAATAGTCGAGAGCGACATCCGCCTCGCGAAGTCGCACAACATCAACACGATTCGCTGCTCGCACTATCCCAACCGACCCGAGTTCTACGAATTTTGCGACCGCTACGGGATTTACGTCATGGACGAGGCGAATGTGGAATCGCACGGCGTGCGCTGGGGCAGCATGGATATTTCAAAAAATCCGGCGTGGCGAAAGGCGCATGTGGAGCGGAATTTGAACATGTTTCACCGCTCGAAAAACCACCCGTCGATAGTTTTTTGGTCGCTCGGCAACGAATCCGGCCACGGCGAAAATTTCGACGCCGCCTCGGCGGCATTGCGTGCGGAAGACGACAGCCGCCTCATTCACTACGCGGAATTTCCCTTTGGACACGCCGCAGCGGACGTCGATTCGGCGATGTATCCCTCGGTGGAGCAAGTTGAAAATCTCGGCAAAGAAAAGACTTCTCGCCCGTTTTTTGTCTGCGAATACGCGCACGCGATGGGCAACGCGCTCGGCAATTTTCGCGAATACATGGAGGCGTTTGAGAGTTCGCCGCGCATGGTCGGCGGCTGCATTTGGGATTTTTGCGACCAATCGTTGCGCGCAGTTCCCGCCGGCAACGGGATTTACAAGCCCGCGCCGTTCACGGGCACGACGCAGGCGTATGGCGGAATGTTTGGCGATTCGCCGAACCTCGGAAATTTCTGCGACAATGGGATTTTCCTCCCCGACCGCACGGAGACTGCGAAATCCGCCGAGGTAAAGCGGATTTACCAGAGCCTCGGGTTCTCGCGGCAAGGCGACGCCATTGTGGTGGCGAACAAATATTTCCACAAGCCGCTCGAAGGCTACTCGCTCATCATCGTGGCGATGAACCCTGGGAACGGCCACAAATTCGCGCGAGTTCCCTTGCCGAAAATCGAGCCCGGGCAACGCGCGACAATCGCGTTCCCGAAAGGCTTTGACGCGCCCGCCGACGCCGCGCTCATGGCCTTTGCCGACAAATTTTTCGACTTCCCCGCAGGCGCCGAAAGCCTTTCCTCCGCCGACCTCGTTGCCGCCGCGAAAAAGTGCGAGGCGTACGCGTATTTCGCCGGCAAAATTGCGCCGGTTGCGCCCGCAGCAAACTCCGACGATTTCCCCACGCTCACGCTCGCCGAGACGCCGGAAAAGTGCGTCGTCGCGGGGGAAAATTTCTCTGCGGAATTTCGCGGCGGAATGCTCGCCGCATTTTCCCGCAACAGTGTCAATCTAATTTTGCCGCAGTTCCCAATGCGCTTGCAGGCGTATCGCGCGCCCACGGACAACGACGCCTGGATGCGCGACAAAACCGAGAAAAAATTGCAACTGCGAAACTTGCGCTTCGTTTGCAAAAAATTCTCCGCGCAACAAATCGCCGGCGGAATCGTGCGCGCCGAAACCGAATTTTCCTTGGAGCAACCCGCGCAAAAAAGCGGCTCGGTGGCGGGAAAATCGGCATTCTCGCTCGGCGGAAAAATTTTCTGGACAATTTTCGGCGACGGCGTGATCGACGTCTCGGCGCGAATTTACCCGTCTGCCAACAGTGAAGAATTGCCGCGCTTAGGCTTCACGTTTGGCATTGTTGCGGATCTGCGCGAAATCGCATACCTCGGCTTCGGGCCCGACATGAACTACCGCGATCGCCGCGATTCATCGTGGCTCGATCTCTTCACGACAAACGTGGATGCAATGTTCTTCCGCTACTCGCGGCCGCAGGAAATGGGCAACCACACCGGCACGCAATTCGCATTGTTGTCGGCAAAAACGACGGGGACGCCCACCACAATCCCGACGCTCGCAATTGCCGCCGCCTCGCCGCTCGCGCCGTTTGAATTTTCCGCGCTCGGCTGGACTGCCGAGGAAATCGCCGACGCCAAGAGCCTCGACAAACTGCCCGCAACAAACAAGGTAATCGTCAACATCGACGCGTTTCAGATGGGGCTCGGTGGTGCGTCGTGCGGCCCGCGACCGATGGCAAAATATCAGACGTTGAGCGCGCCGACGCCGCTCGGATTCTCGATTTCCGCATTGTTGCCGAGCGAAAAATTTTCGGCGGAAAAGCTGCGGCAAAGCCACTTTGTCCCGCACTCGCCCGTGATCGACCGCGACAGCGACGGCTTTGTTGCGCTGCGCTCGTCAACCCCCGAGGCAAAATTTCTCTGCGACAAAGCCGAAATTTCCGGCGGGGAAGAAATTCCCTACTTCGACGCCAACACAAAGCGCGATTTTGAGAAGATTCCCGCCGGCGGCAAAATCTGCGCACGCGCCCTGCCCGCACCACAATCCGCCATTCCCCCGACGCCGCCCGAGGAACGCGTTCTCGCAGCAAGCTCCGCGCGGGCGAACTGGAAAATTTTCAGCGTCTCGTCGGAAGAACCACAGACCGGCGACGCAGGATTCGCAATTGATCGCAACCCCGACACCTATTGGCATTCGTCGTTCACAAACGCCCAGCCCGACTACCCGCACTCGATCGCAATTGACACAGGGGCAAAAACGCGCTTCAGCGGATTTATTCTCACGCCGCGAATGGACACGACATCGGGCCTGATTCTGAGCTATGTGTTCTCCGTCTCCGACGACGGCGTGAATTGGCGCGAAATAAAGCGCGGGAATTTCACGTATCACTACATTCGCAAAGACCCCGCCGAGCAACGAATCGATTTCGACACCCCCGTCGAAGCACGCTATTTCAAACTCGACGCCCTGAAACCCGTCCGCCCCGAGAAATTCGCATCAATCGCCGAAATCTCGCTAATCCTGCAATAGGTTGGTGGTGGCGGGTTGGTGG
>JAJPZB010000085.1 GCA_021204635.1 Opitutia bacterium
CCCTCACCACTAACGTGGTCCCCTCCCGCTAACTTAGCGGGAGAATCGCGCATTGTATGCGCGAGTAATTCCACCACTAACCCGCCACAACCATCTCAATCTCACCACAAACCCGCAGCAAGCCCACCTTAGTCACGAACAAATCCGTGTGACAATCCCCGTGGCAGGTTGCCGCCACCACAAACCCAAATTCCACCACTAACCCCAAATTTCACCACTGACCCAAATTTCACCACTGACCCAAGTTTCACCACAGACACGGATTCCACCACCAACCCTGGTTTCACCACCATCTCACACCACCATCCCACACCACCTCACCACTAACCCTCACCACCAACCCGCGCCGCGACTATTTGTTGCGGGCGTTTTTTTCGCATTCGGCGACGACTTTTTGAGTGTGGCGGCGCAGGGCGGAATCGGGGTCGATTTTTGCTTGGCGGCATGCCGCGACAATCTCGAAGAGCATTTTGCCGGCGGTTTCTTCCGTGAGTGTTTTCGCGAGTTCATCGACGCGGGCACGATCGACTGTGTTGCCGGCGTCGAGCGATTTTTTTTCTACGGATTTCCACGTTGCCCGCGCCTTCAAAAGGTTGTTCAGCGCTGCGGGCACATCTTTAAAAATTTCCGAAGTTTTTTTCTTTGTTTCGCTGTGTTTTTCTCCTGCCTTTATTTCATCCCATTTTTTCAAAACGGCGTCCGAATCTTTGAGCGAAATTTCGCCAAAGACGTGGGGATGGCGGCGAACCATTTTTTCATTCACGTTTTTCGCGACATCATCGAAGGTAAATGCACCTTCTTCCTTGGCAATTTGGGCGTGCATGACGACTTGGAGCAAAATGTCGCCCAACTCCTCGCACATGTGTTCGCGCTCGCCCAGATCGACGGTTTCCAAAAATTCGGCGGTTTCCTCGACGAGGCAGTCGCAGAGCGATTTGTGCGTTTGCTCGCGGTCCCAGGGGCAGCCGTTTGGTGCGCGCAGGCGCTCGATTGTGTTCAGCAAATCTTCGATGGCAGACATGATTGCGGCGAGACTACGCCGGTTTTGCGTTTCGCGCAAAGCGCATTTTTTTCTTGCAATCGGCAAATAGAAAATTGCGCGCGGGCGCACTTTGCGATTAACTCTGCCGCCAAGATGACAGACAAATCGCTCCGAGTCTTGATCGTCGGGTCCGGCGGTCGCGAACATGCAATTCTCAAGGCCTGCAAGGCGAGTCCGCTCGTGGCGTCGGTCGTCGTTGCGCCCGGGAACGGCGGTATGGAGAGCGAGGCGCGTTGTTGCCCCGTGAACGTTTCGGACGTTCCCGCCGTTGTCGCGCTTGCGAAGGATTTGGGCGTGAATTTTGTCGTCGTGGGGCCTGAGGCGCCGTTGTCGCTCGGGCTCGTCGATGCGCTTTCTGAGTCGGGCATTCCCGCATACGGTCCGAAAAAATCGGGTGCAATTCTCGAAGCGAGCAAGGCGTTTTCAAAGGATTTTCTCGTTCGCCACGGCATTCCCACGGCGCGCGCGGCGAAGTTTAGTTCGTCGGCGGAGGCGGTGAAATATTTGGAGACGCAGAGTTTCCCGATCGTCATAAAGGCGAGCGGATTGGCGGCGGGAAAGGGCGTCGTCATCGCGGAAAACTACGAGGATGCGCGCGCGGCAGTGTGCGACATGCTCGACGAGAAATGCTTTGGCAGCGCGGGTTCCGAGATTTTGATCGAGGAATTTATGGCGGGCGAGGAGGCGTCGATAATGCTAATGGTTTGTGGCGAAAAATACGTCATGCTGCCTCCGAGCCAAGACCACAAGCGCGTGGGCGAGGGCGACACGGGGCCGAACACCGGCGGAATGGGCGCCTATGCGCCGGCGGGCGTCGTGACGCCGGAGGTCGAGCGCGCCGTTGTCAAGAAAATTGTCGAGCCGACTTTGCGCGGGCTGAAAGCGGAGGGCATCGACTACCGCGGCACGCTCTACGTTGGGATAATGATTACCGCCGAGGGTCCGAAAGTCGTCGAATTTAACGTGCGCTTCGGCGATCCGGAGTGCCAGGTGCTGTTGCCGTTGTTGGCGAGCGACCCCGTGGAATTGATGTACAGATGCGCGACGGGCACGCTCGATCCGGCGGCGGCGCGCTTTCACGGCGGCTTCAACGTCGTCGTGGTCTTGGCGGCGCAGGGCTACCCGGGCAAGGCGAAAACCGGCGACATCATCTCGTTCCCGAAAGAAATTCCGGCGGGGACGGGGATAATCCACTCGGGGACAAAGCGCACGGCGTCGGGCGAAATCGCGACTGCGGGCGGGCGCGTTCTCGGCATCACGGCGCGCGGCGAAACCCTTTCTCGCGCGCTGCAAAACGCATATGCCCTCGTGGCGCAAGTAAAATTTGACGGAATGCATTTTCGCAGGGACATCGGCGCGCGGCAACTTCGCCGCGACAACAATTCCTGACGAAATTCTCGGCGCGGCGCTCCCGCGCAAAAACCGCCGGAAACGGCATGCCTCGCCGAATTGGCGGCGACGCGAATCAACCAGCAACACACGACGAATCCGAAAAAACATGGAAGAGCAAAACAGTCATGAGAACGAAGTCGTTCGCGTAAGAAGAGTTTCCCGAATCTTCGGGCATTTCCCCGTTGTCGTCCGCGTTCACACCGAGGACGGGCGCTTGGAAAGAATAAAAATTTTGGACGAAGACCACATCGACCCCGACACCGGCTCGCTTACGCCGTCGGGCTGGGATTTTTTGGAGCGCGAAATCGAGAGAATTTTCGGCGCCTTCGAGTGGATGTGCCCGGGCGCGGAGAAATAAATCTTCGCATTGCAAGCAAAATCCGCCGGGACTGCCGGCAGCGGCGCGTTTACTGCGCGTAGTCCGTGGGGTCTGCCACGCCTGCCTCGGCAAATGCCGCGCGGCGCTCTATGCAGGTGGAGCATTTCCCGCAGTGCTTTTTGCCGCCGTTGTAGCACGACCACGTCAGCGCGAGCGGCGCGGAAAGCGCGGCGCCGAGGCGGACAATTTCCGCCTTTGTCATCGCGACAAACGGGCGCTCCAGGCGCACTTTGTGCCAGTCCGAAATTTGCACGACCGCGTCGAGTTTTTCGGCGAATTCCGGCCGGCAATCGGGGTAAATCGCGTGGTCGCCGCCGTGCGCCGCGTAGGCGACGGTGTCGCATTTTTCCGAGATTGCGAGCGCGGTGGCGAGCGAGATTAAAATGAGGTTTCGCGCGGGCACGACAGTTGTTTTCATGCCTTCTTCGTCGTATTTCCCCTCATAAACAGCGAGTTTGTCGTCGGTCAGGCTGTTTTTTCCGAAAATCGGTTTCAGCGCGCGCATGTCGATGAGGCGATATTCCACGCCGAGGCAATTGCAGACAGACTTCGCGGCGTCGATCTCGCGCCGATGCCGTTGTCCGTAATCGACGCCGAGCGCGATGACGCGGCGCCTTTCCGCGACGAGTTTCGCGAGGAGAACCGTCGAATCCAAGCCGCCCGAGAGCAATACCACGCTACTTTCCGGATTTTCAAAACTCATGGAAGCGGGATTGTGAACCTTTGCCGCAGAAATTCCATTCCAAAACTTTTCGCTTCACACGCTTTGGCGGCGCGAATAAATTGCGGAAGTCATGTCAATCTCATTCTCTCTCGAACAGTTGTGCAACGTCATCGACACTGTAAAAATCGAAGGCAGCACGACTGATATGCTCTCCGGAATTGCTTCTCTCGACACCGCAAAGCCCGGCGATCTCGCGTTTCTCGACAACCCGAAATATCACGCGCAAGTGGCGGACTGCAAGGCGTCGGCAATCCTCGTTCCCGCCGACTACAAAGGGGCGGGACCGGCGGAAAATCAGGCGCACATTTTCGTCGAAAAACCCTCGTACACGCTCGCGCACATTTGCAAGCAAATCGAGGCGACGCTTTGGCAAAAGCCGCCGGCGGGCACGCACCCGTCCGCCGCGATCGATCCGTCGGCGCAAGTCGATGCCGGCGCGCACATCGGGGCGTTTTGCTCGATCGGCGCGCGGGCGAAAATCGCGAAGGGCGCGGTCATCGCCTCGGGCGCGACAATCGGCATTGCGGCGACGATTGGCGAGGATTCGTTCATCGAATCCGGCGTGCGAATCGGGGCATATACGCAGGTCGGCGCGCGCGTCCACGTGTTGCCAAACGCGGTTATCGGGGCGGACGGTTTCGGCTTCGTGCCCGTGAACGGCGTCATCGAGAAAATCCCGCAAATCGGGAATGTCATCATCGAGGACGATGTCGAAATTGGCGCGTGCACCTGCGTCGATCGCGCGCGCTTTTCTTCGACGAAAATCGGGAAGGGGACGAAGATCGACAACCTCGTGCAAATCGGCCACAACTGCGTCATCGGCAAGTATTGCATGATTTGCGGGTTGGTGGGAATGGCGGGCTCCACCACAATCGGCGACTACGTGACGCTCGCCGGTCAGGTCGGGCTTTCGGGCCACATCAAGGTTGGGAACGGGGCGACAATCGGGGCGCAGGCAGGCGTCATCGAGAATGTTCCGGAGGGCGTAACGCTGCTTGACGCGCCGGCAATCCCCGTGAACCTCGCAAAGCGCTTGGTTATCTTGAAATTGCGCCTGCCCGAGATGTGGTCGAAGATCAAGTCAATCGAGAAACAACTCGCCGAGCACGCGAAGTAATTTCGCGCTTTGTGGCGACAAAAAAGCGTTCCCGCGAGAAATTCACGGGAACGCTTTTGTTGTCACAACAATGCCGGCTCAGTCTTCGTCTTTGTCGTCGCCACCGTCATTGTTGTCGCTGTCGCCTTGACCGGGCTTGTCGCTGCGTGGAGGCGGTGGCGGCGTGGGATTATCACCCTGCGGTGGCTTGTTGCCGGCAGGCGGCTGGGTTGGTGGTGGCGGATTGCCACCGTTGTCGGAATCTTCGGCAGACTTCGCCTGCTTGGGATTCATCGCGGGCGGATTGTTGCCACCAACAGCGGGTTTGTTGCCGGCAGGAGCTTTGCCCTTCTTGCCCTTTTTGTTTTTGGGCTTGACAGGTTGGTTGTCGTCGCTCGTAGGCGCATTGTTGTCCTCGGTCTCGGCGGGAATATCCGCGAGGAAAATGCCATTCACCACCGTCGTGGCGGCAACACTCTCGGACTTGTCGGGATTGTTGTCGCTCGCAGGCGCGGGTTCGGGGCCTTTGTTGTCGCCGCTTGGTGGCGGGTTGCCGGGTTTGTTGTCGCCGCGTGGAGGCGGTGGTGGCGGGGGATTGTCGCCCTGCGGAGCTTTGTTGCCGGCAGGCGGTTGGGTTGGTGGTGGCGGATTGCCACCGTTGTCGGCAGACGCAGGCTTCTTCTGCATCGGCGCTTTGTTGTCGCCCTGCGGAGCTTTGTTGCCGGCGGGCGGCTGACCACCCTGTGGCGGGTTGCCTTTCTCGGGTTTGTTGCCCTGCGGAGGCGGGGGAAGCGGGTATCCGTTGTCTTTGTCGCCGGCAGATGCCGCCTTTTTGGGAGCGGCTTTGTGGTCGGGCGTTGCGCCCTTGGTGGGGGCTGCGGCAGGCGCTTTGTTGCCGCCGGCAGGGCCTTTGTTGTCGGCGCCTGCGGGCTGTTTGTCGCCTTTTTTCTTTTTATCCTTGTGCTTGGCCTTTTTATCCTTGTCGCCTGCGGGCGCTTTGTTGTCGGTTTCGGCGGGGATGTCGGCGAGAAACGCGCTCATTGGCGTCGCCACCGTTGCGGTGCCCACGTCGTCCGCGTTCGAGGCTTTGTCATTGTTGCCGGCAGGGGCATTGTTGTCGCCTGCGGGCGGTTTTGGCGGCATTCCGTTGCCGCCGCCCGGACCGAATCCGCCAGGACCACCGGGTCCTCCAGGACCGCCGAATCCGCCATTTCCGCCCTGCGGAGGTTTGCCGGGCATTCCGCCGGGCCCTTCGGATTGCGCGCTTTTCGCGGAGAGATCGACCTTCGGCGCCGGAGCAGCCGTGTAAACCAACTTGCCGCCGTTGTCCAAATCGTAGGATTTGCCGTCTTTGAAAATGCCGCTTTTGCTGCGATAGTGGATCGTGTTGCCGTTGCTCTTTATGCGGGAAATAACGGCTTTTGCGGATTTGCCCGTGAACTCGTCAACGCTCGATTCGCCGGTGACATTCCACGTTGCGCCATCTGCCAACGCCAAGGTGACTTTGCCCGCCGACGCCTTGCTGTTTATCGCGCCGGTGAGCGTCGTGCCCTTGTTCAAAATCATGGAAATGGAGCTGATGTCGTTGACCCTGACATCGCCGTTCAATTCCTGCTCGTCCGCTGTCAAGACCAAATGTCCGCCGTTCTTTCCGGTCCGCCCCCAGCGCGCAACGCCAGCGGAGACGAGCACGCCGTCGTTCGAGACGAGCTTTGCCTTTTTCAAATTGATTTTCGCGCTCGTGTTCGTGATGAAAAACACGGGGCCCGAGTTCGCGGTGAGGCTTCCGCCTTCCATGTCGAAAACGCTCGTTCCGACGCCGGCGTCGCCCGAGAAGCTTTGGTAAAGCATCGCGCCGCAGATTCTGTTTCCGACGAGCGTCGTGTTTTTGAGCTTGATGGAATTTTTGCCCTCGATGACAGCGGCTTCCGCGCCGTTTGAAACGAAATTGCTGTCCTCCGCGCGAATGTCGCCGGTGGAATAAATGCCGGGCGAGCCGTCGCCGTTTGTCTCGGCGTTGACGTTTTTCACGAAGACATTTCCTTCGCCGCGGTCTGTTGCCAAGGCGGCGCAGTGCGCGCCGGTCGTGGTGATTTTCAGGTTTTCGCCGATAATCGTTCCGCCGTAGGTCGCGTCGAGACCTCGGGAAGAATTTTTCTTCGTCACGATCTCGGTGTTTTTGACGGTGACCTTCGCCTTTTCTCCCCACGCGAACACGGCGTTGGAACCCGAGGCGTCTGTCGTGATTTTTCCTTTGTCAATCGACAGGGAAGAATTTGCCCACGCGGCGACTGCGGAGTTCAGCGAGTAGAAATTGGATTCTTCTTCGGAGGAAGAATTTCCGGTCTTGCCGATTTGCAGGTCGCTGATGGTCAGCTTCGCGCCGTCTTTCACGCGGACGGCGGTTGCGTTCGCGCTCTCGGCGGAAAGTTTCAGCGCGCTTTCGGTCTTGGATTTTTTGCCGGAGAGCTCGTAAACGGCGTCGCCCGTGACGGAAGGCTTGTCGTTTTGCATGCTCATTTTCATGCCTCCGGGACCGCCCTGCGGCTGCATTCCGCCGGGGCCTCCGTGCATGCCTTGGCCGCCCGGGGGCGCGCCAAAATTTTCGTTGCCTTGGGCGAGCATCGCAGTTGTCGCGAAACTGAGGCCAAGTGCTGCAATCAGCAGCGTTCTCCATTTCATGCGTGTCATGTGTTTTTCCTTACGTGAATTTTCTTGGGGTTTTTGCAAATTGTCCTCGTCGTTTCCCGAGAACGAACGATTCAAACGCCGTGCCGCAACTTTTGTTTCTCGCTGTGGGAAAATTTTCTTGACTTGCGTCCGAATTCCTTTGCCAAAGCCGAAATTATGGCGCCGGCAAGTGTTTGTTTTTGCGTTTTTGTGTGGCGCGTCGCAAACTGGTTTTCCATGAAATTGTTTGTTCTCGGCGCGTCGGGATTTTTGGGGCGCGAAGTCGTATTTTCCGCGCTGCGGCGCGGTTTTGGCGTAACGGCGATTTTTCACGAGACCGAGCCCGTGTTCCCGCCGGCAGTCCGCAAGATGAAGATGGATTTAGAGCGGACGGACGAGGTGGAATCTCTCATTTTGCAGGAATTTCCCAACGCCGTGATAAATTGCGCCGCCATCATTTCGATCGCGGTGGCGAACGCAAATCCCGAGCGGGCAGAGCGGCTCAATGTCGCGCTTCCGAGGCGCCTCGCGATGCTCGCGAACCACATTTCCGAGCGACTCGTCCACGTTTCGACAGACATGGTTTTCGACGGAACCAAGGGCAATTACGAGCACACCGACACGCCCATGGCGCTTTCGCAAAATTTATACGCGCAGACGAAGCTGCTCGGCGAAAAAGAGGTTTTGAAATACGGGAAGTCGAACGCGACAGTCGTGCGCGTGCCGGTTATTTCCGGAAATTCGCAATCGGGCGCAAAGTCGCTCCACGAAAGGCTTTTCGCGATGTGGGCGCGCGGCGAAACCGCGAATCTTTTTGCGGAAGAAATCCGCCAGCCGGTCAGCGTCTCAAATCTCGCCGACGTGCTTGTGGAACTTTGCGAGCGCCCGAATTTGAGCGGAGTTTATCACTGGGCGGGGACAGACGCCATGTCGCGCGCGGAAATCGGCGAGCGCATCGCGGAGCACTTCGGGCTCTCGCCGCAAAAATTCGTGAAGCGGATTTCGTATGATGACGTTCCGGGCGCGCGGGAAACGCGACCGCGCGATTTGTCGTTTTCACTGAATCCGCTCGCCGGCAAGCTCAAAACTCGCGCGCAGCCGTTTGACGAGATTCTCGCGGAAATGCGCGTCCCCGATTGCTGCGCGGCGTGGTTTGAAGCGGAGACGGGGCGAAGGGTTGTGCGGCGCCTGATAAAGGGCGTCGATTTCTGATTTTTTGCGTTTTTGGTTTCTAATTAATTGCGACAACAAAGCGGGAAAGGGGCGGAAGATGTTTTGGCAAAACGTTCCGATTCACGTCCTCGATTTCGAGGGCTCGGTGCAGACAGGCATTGTCGAATATGGGTTTGCGACATTGCTCGGCGGCAAGGTAATCAGCGCGCACACGCGATTGTGCGGCGTTTCAAAGCCGATTCCGTTTGAGGAATCCGGCGTGCACGGAATTTTCGACGAAGACGTGAAAGGCCTCCCGCCGGTTGACGCGGACTGGGATCTTTTCTCGGGGCTGAGGCGCAGCGGGCTCTTCGGCTCTCACCACGCGCCGGCGGAAATCGGGATGATCTCGGAGGTCTGGCGAGTCCCGGGGAAAGTGCCCGATTTTTCGCTGAAAAATTGCCCGCCGGTGAACGACTGGGGTCCGTGGGTCGATACCTGCCGCATCGCGAAAACATGGTTCCCGAGGGAGCGTTCGCACAAGCTTTCAGACTTGATCGCGCGCTTCGACATCCGCGAGCGCGTTGTCGCGACGGCGGATAAATTTTGCCCGAACACGCGCCGGCGCTACCACTGCGCGCTCTACGACGCGATCGCGGCGGCAGAGCTTCTCATCAACATGTGCGAGCATCCGTCGTTCCAAAACACGGGGATTCTCGACCTCATCGAGGCGGGCATGAGCGCGAAAAAATTTCGCAACCGCATTCAGGGCGAGCTCGATTTGTTCTGAATTGCAGAGCCTCCGTTTTTGTGGTTGAGCGCGCGGGGGCGAAAATGTTTCACTTGGCGGCAACCGAAGCGCCTTATGAGTGATCCGATTAAGCACGAATGTGGAATCGCCGTCATCCGGCTTTTGAAGCCGCTTGAATTTTACGAGCAAAAATACGGCACGCCGCTTTATGGGTTTAACCAGCTTTTTCTGCTCATGGAAAAGCAGCACAATCGGGGTCAGGACGGTGCGGGTATCGGCTGTGTCAAGCTCGGAGTGCCCGCCGGCGAAAGTTTCATGGCGCGAGACCGCGCGCTCGGCTCTTCCGCGCTGACAGAGATGTTTTCCCGCCAGCTTGCAGACTACGATTCCAAGGTGCGAACCGGAGAAATTTTCCCCGAAATTCCTTCCACGGTTAAGAAAAATTTTGCATTCGGCGGCGAGATCCTCATGGGGCACCTGCGCTACGGGACTTCGGGGAACTACGATTTGTCAACCTGCCACCCCTTTGCGCGCAAATCGATTTGGCCGACGCGCAACCTGATGATCGCGGGCAATTTCTCGATAACAAACCCGAACGAACTCAACGAAATCCTCGTCAATCGCGGCGCCCACCCGATTTTTTCCACCGACACGCAATCGCTACTCGAAGAACTCGGTTTTTGGCTTGACGACGCGCACACGACGATTTTCCGCGAACTGCGCGACGCAGGCGTTGCCGGCCGCGACATGCCCGCGATTATTTCCCGCAGAATCGACCTCGCGGAAGTGCTCCGGAAAGCCTCCGTGAAGTGGGACGGCGGCTACACGATTTGCGGAATCACCGGCAACGGCGACCTGTTTGCGACGCGCGACCCGAACGGGATTCGCCCGTGCTTCATCATGCGCAACGAAGAAGTTGTCGCCGTCGCGAGCGAGCGCGCGCCGCTGATGACGATTTTCAACGCGTCGGAGGCGGACGTCAGTGAATTGCGCCCGGGCTCTGCGATGATCGTCGAAAACCACGGCGAAACGCGCTTCGAGCAAATTGTGCCCGAGGGCAAAAAGACGCAGTGCTCCTTCGAGCGCCTCTATTTTTCGCGCGGCAACGACGTCGCGATTTACAGGGAGCGCAAGGCTCTCGGCGCCGCTCTCGCGCCCCGCATTCTCAAAGAAATCGACAACGATTTGCTCAACACGGTTTTCTCGTTCATTCCAAACACGGCGGAGCCCGCATATTACGGCATGATGGCGGAACTGCGGATTTCGCGCCGCCGGCAAGTGCGCGCCGAGCTTCTCGCCGCAGCGAAGAAGGGCAAAGTCGATGAGGCGCTGATCGACCGGCTGATAATGGGAAATTGGCCGCGCGGAGAAAAAGTCGCGCACAAAGACATCAAGCTGCGCACATTTATTTCGCAGGAAAAAGACAGGACGAAACTTGCGTCGCACGTTTACGACATCACCTACGGCGTCGTGAAAGAGGGCGAAAACCTCGTAATCATCGACGATTCGATCGTGCGCGGCACGACGCTCCGCGAATCCATTTTGAAAATTCTTTCCCGCCCGAATCCGAAAAAAATCATCGTGTGCTCGTCGGCGCCGCAAGTCCGCTATCCGGATTGCTACGGCATCGACATGAGCGAGCTCGGGAAATTTCTCGCGTTTCAGGCGGCGGTGCAGCTCGTCCAGCAGTCGGGCAACGGCGGCTTGCTCCGCGAAGTTTACAAGGAATGCGTCGAGGAGCTGAAGCAACCGACGCCGTCGATGGTCAACCACGTCGCGAAAATCTACGACCAATTTACGATGGAGCAGATTTCCAAAAAATGCGCGGAGTTGGTCTATCCGAGCTGCGACTGGCACGGCGAGCTCGTCCTCATTTACCAGACGATCGAGGACCTGCACAAATCCTGCCCGGGCAGCGACGGCGATTGGTATTTCACGGGAAATTATCCGACGCCGGGCGGCTTCCGCGCGCTCAATCGCGCATACATCAATTTCTACGAGAACAGGACGGGGCGCGCGTACTGAGCGGCGGCATTGTTGCCGCGGAATTTCTCGCAACAAACACGAAAGGGCGGAGCGCATTCCCGCATGGAAAAATATCGCGGAAGAATCGCCCCGACGCCGACCGGATTTCTGCATCTCGGTCACGCCAAGACCTTTGCGCTCGCGGCGCGGCGCTGTCGCGAGGCGGCAGGCACGCTCGTTTTGCGAATCGAAGACATCGACGTCGTGCGTTGCAAAAAGGAGTTTGCGACGGCGGCGATGGAAGATTTGCGCGCGCTCGGGATTGCGTGGGACGAAGGTCCCGATTGTGGCGGCGATTTTGCGCCATACGTCCAATCGCAAAACACGGAATATTTTCTGCAAATTTGGGCGCGGCTTCGCGACGGAGGTTTCATCTATCCGTGCCGGCGCTCTCGCAAAGATGTCGCCGCAGCGCCGCGAGCGCCTCACGACAATGACGACAACGCCGAGCCGATTTTCCCCGCAGAGTGGCGCCCCGCAGAAAAAGATTTCGGGAAAAATTTTGCCGAGCCCGGCGATTGGAATTGGCGCTTTCGCGTACCCGACGGCGAGAGAATTTCTTTCCGCGACGAGCTTTGTGGCGAGCAGAGCTTCGTCGCGGGCAGGGATTTCGGCGACTTCGTCGTGTGGCGTCGCGACGGCATTCCCGCCTACGAACTCGCCGTCGTCGCGGACGACATTCGCATGAAAATCACGGAGGTCGTGCGTGGCAGAGATTTGCTGAAATCCACGGCGCGGCAGATTTTGCTCTATCGCGCGCTCGCGGCGACAATCCCGAAGTGGGCGCACGCTCCGCTCGTGTTGGACGCGGTCGGCAGGCGCTTGGCGAAGCGCGACGATGCGCTTTCCGTGCGCGCGATTTTGGCGGCAGGCGGGAAGATTGAGATTTGAAAATCGGCAAATTTGCAGGAAAAGTCTTTTGAACCCGCGAAACTTTTCCTGTTTAATGTTGCGCAAATTCCCGCAATTCTTTCTCCCCAAAAAAATTCTGACACCCGCCGCCATGTTGCCCTACGAAATCGAAGCCGCCGAAAAACTTGCCCGCCTGAATCGCGTCTATTTTTCCGATCCCACAAAGCGGATTTGGGTGCGCGCGGGCGAGACGATCACCCTCGAAGGGCAGGAGGATTATCGGCTCTACCTGATTATCGACGGCGAAATTGTCGCGTATCGCCACGACGACAAAGCGGCGGCGTCGGGGCGTCCGCAGGAAACCGGCCACGAAATTTTTCGCGCGGGCAAAAATTCATACATCGGCGTGCAGAGCTTTTTCTCGCGGCGCTACCGAATGTCGTCGTCGATCGTCGCGGAAACCGCGTGCGAACTCGCCTACATCGACACCACGGTGAAGCCCGTCGATCCCGAGCGCTACGGCTCTCTCGCCGAGCAATTCATTCCCGCAATGCTCCACGAACTTTCGCTGCGCGCCGACCGGATTTTCGCGACGACCATGGAAAAAGAGGCGGCGTTGCAGCGCATGAACCGCTCCGAAATGTCCGCAACTCTCGGGCAACTCGCCGCCGGCATCGCGCACGAGCTGAACAACGCGGTCGGCGTACTCGCGCGGAAAACCGGCTTTTTGACCGAGTTTTTTTCCTCGGAAATCTCGCAGCGCTCGCATGACGCGGCAGACCTTTTTCACCGCGGCTTGGATTATTCCGGCTTGATTTCAAGCGACGAAGTCCGCCACCTCTCCCGCGAATTTGAGCGCAAATACGATCTCGCGCCAGAGGTCGCGAAAGTCCTCGTGCGCATTGCGCGGACTGCGGAAGGCGCGGAAAATCTCGGCGAGAAATTCATCGAGAATCTCGCGGCAAACGCGAAATATTGGGAGCTCGGCCACGATTTGCACGACATGGAGGTCGCCGCGCGCCACGCGATCGCGATCGTGCGCTCCGTCAAGCTCTTGGGCGGCGGCGGCAACATCAGTCGCGACCCGGGTCTCTCCGTTCACGAATCTCTCTGCGAGGCCGTCGCTTTGCTCAAAGTAAATCTGCGCGACATCACGCTAAAATCCGACATCGGCAACCCCGAAGATTGCCCGCCAATCTGCGCCGACATGACGGAGATGGTGCAAATTTGGGTCAACATCATCAAAAACGCCTGCGACGCTTTGAAGCTCGCGGGGACGCCGGATCCCACAATCCGCCTCAAAATGCGCGTCATTCCCTCGGGCACGCTCAGCGGCTTCATCAGCGTGGAAATCGAGGACAACGGGCCCGGCATCCCGAAGTCCGCGCAGCAAAAAATTTACCAGCCGGATTTCACGACAAAAAAGAACGGATTGCAGTTCGGGCTCGGCCTCGGCTTGGCGATCGTGCGCCGGATCGTGGATTCCTACGGCGCGGAAATTTCGCTCGCGAGCGTCCCCGGGCAGACGCGTTTTACCGTTCACATTCCCTATAAAAAAATGTAGAAATGCCCAAAGGTGAAATTTTCGCCAAAACTCTAAATCTAAAACAGCAATCAAAAAACGATGGAAAAAATCAACATTATCTGTGTAGATGACCAAGCCGAAGTGCTCGATTCCGTGATCCGCGACCTGCGCCCGCTGTCAAAATATTTCCGCATAGAAGAATGCGAATCTGCCGCCGACGCCACGAATGTCATGTCCGAGATTGTGGCGGGTGGAGACTTTGTCGGCCTCGTGATTTCCGACCACGTGATGCCCGGGAAAAACGGCGTAGATCTGCTCGGCGAAATTGCAAAAAATCCCTCGCTGCGCGGCACGAAAAAAATCTTGCTCACGGGGCAGGCGACGCACTCAGACACAATTCGCGCGATCAATGACGCCGGCATAAATTCCTACCTCGAAAAGCCTTGGAAGCCGGAAGAACTTCTCGGAAAAGCAAAGGAGCTTCTGACCTCGTTTATCTTTGAAAAAGGAATTTCCTACGAAGAATACATGCCGGTTCTCGACCAGAAAATCCTCATAGAAAAACTTCACAGAGGTTGAGATTTCTCGCCGCGACAAACCGGCAACGCAAAATGCGCGGGACAGCGAAGCAATTCGCCGCTCCCGCGTTTTTTTGCCGCCGCGCGAAGCCGCTTTGTCGCGGCAACCAAAGTGGCGCCCCCGCCGTGAATCGAACACGGATTAATGGTTTAGGAAACCACGGTTCTATCCATTGAACTACGAGGACCCGAGATTCTCACCTATCAAAATCGCGAAAAAAAGAAAGGGCAACGCCGTAATTGCGCCACTGTCGCGAAAATTGACGCCCGCCACTCAGGCGACGGTTGTCGCGTTTTTGTCGGCAACGCGGAGTTGCCACGAGTTCCAGAGATTGTGGCAGACGACGTAAAACGTCGGCCCCAACGCGACAATCGGGTTGAAAAACGCGAGCCCCACCCAGAGCATGAGCATCGTGTTTTTCTGCCCGAGCGCCTGTGAGCACTCGCGCCGAAACTTCGCCTCGCCGAGCGCAAATCCCGCGACAAAATTTATCACGCACATGACCGCCGCAAGCCCGAGAATTTGCAGCAAAATCGCGTGGGAAAGATCTTCCTGCTTGCAAATGTATGCCGAGCTCTGCGCGCAGACCGTGAACAGCATTATCATCCACAAATAGAACGAAAAGCGTTTGTGGCGGCGGATAAATTCCGCCACGGGCTTGGCAAAGTTGCGGAAAATAACAGCGAGCAAAAATGGCACGCCGATGAGCAAAATCGTCTTCATCGCGAGCGCCGGCGTGTTTATCTCAACCCTGCCGCCCACCACAATCGCGGTCAGTGGCGCGAGCGCGAACGCGGTGAAAAGGTTTGTCGCCACCGTCGCCACAGTCACGTAGTCGGCGCGTTTGTTGAGAAGCCCCGTGATCACGGGCGCGGACGTCGCAGTCGGCGTCATCCCGATCAAAAATCCCATTATCGCGTAGTTCTCGCTGCCCGTCGTTTTGAGCAGCACGAAATACGCCACCGTCGCGATGACGGGCATGAAAATCAAAATCCGTAGCAGACTCCACCCCGTGCTCCCTTTTTTCAACTTCACGTCGATAAATGACGACAACAACATGAGCATTATCAGGGGCGGAACAATGTTTACCGCAACACCTTTTTCATTATCAAAAAAATCTCTCGCCGCAGAAAAAATAACGGGAATTACGCCGCCGAGAATTATGGCTCCAACGAGGCAAAACATGCGCCTCATGCCTGGATTCAGAGTCAACATACGGTTAAAATCCTTAAAAACCGCCATTTGACCATTTTTCGCCCGCGCGAGCGAGAAATATTCATGCAATTTTTTATGAAATGGGGCTATCTTATGTGCAACAGGCATTGAGAAAATGTCGCCCGAATATTTCGCAACAATGATTTCGCAACAACGGAATCCCCTGCTAAAATGCCGACACAAACCCCGATACAAATTTTCAAAATGGAATACACAAAACTCGGAACAACGGATATCAAAATCTCGCGAATCTGCGCCGGCTGCATGAGCTTTGGCGCGAACAACGTCGGCTTCTTGGATTGGACGCTCGACGCAGAAAAAAGCGAAAAAATCATCGCCCGCGCACTCGAATTGGGAATCAATTTTTTCGACACCGCAAACGGATATTCCGCCGGCACGAGCGAAGAATATGTCGCCCGAGCAATGAAAAATCTCGGCGTCGCGCGCGACAAAATCGTGCTCGCCACAAAGGTCTATTTCAACGAGGGAAAACTCTCCCGCGCTGCAATTTTGCGCGAAATCGACGGCTCACTGAAACGCCTCGCGACAGACTACGTCGATCTCTACATCGTCCACCGCTTCGACTACGACACGCCGATCGAGGAAACCATGGAGACGCTCGACGGCTTGGTCAAAGCCGGAAAAGTGCGCGCGCTTGGCGCCTCGTCGATGTTCGGCTACCAATTTCACAACATGCAAGTCGCGGCAGAGAAAAACGGCTGGACAAAATTCGTCTCCATGCAAGACCACTACAACTTGCTCTACCGCGAGGACGAGCGCGAAGTCATTCCGGTTTGCCGACAATACGGCGTCTCGCTCACGCCATACAGCCCGCTCGCGTCAGGGCGCCTCTCGCGCCTCGAGTGGCACACGGATTCCGTCCGCAGCAAGACCGATAAAGTCGCGATTCGCAAATACGATTCCACGGAGGCGCAGGATTCCAAGATTGTTGCGAGCGTCGCCTCTGTCGCGCAAAAGCACGGCGCAACAATGTCGCAGATCGCGATTGCGTGGCTCCTCGCCAAGGGCGTGGCGTCGCCGGTCGTGGGCGTCTCAAAGCTCGCGCACATGGAAGAGGCAGCCGCAGCAGTCGATGTGAAACTTTCGGCGGATGACATCGCCGTCCTCGAAGCAAACTACGTCCCCCACAAACTCATGGGTCCGTATTGATTGCCACAAGGCAGGTTGGTGGTGGCAATGGGTTGGTGGTGGGAATTTGGGTTGGTGGTGTGACTTGGCTCTGTGGTGGCGGCAGACTGCCGCGATTGTTGTCACACGGATTTGTTCGGGACTAACGTCCCTCACGGTTGCGGGTTAGTGGTGGGAGCAGGGTTTGTGGTGGGATTTGGGTTGGTGGCGGGAAGCAAAGTCAGGCGACGTTCAACGAACACACTCCCTCACCGCTAACGCGGTCCCCTCCCGCTAACTTAGCGGGAGAATCGCGCATAAATGCGCGAATAGTTGCCACCAGCAACCCACCGCAACAAAGCCAAGGCCTCACCACAAACCCATTTCCACCACTGTCTCACCACCAACCCGCCGCCACAGTCGTGAACGCCGTTAGGCGTGAACAAATCCGTGTGACATCCCCCTGCGGCACTTTGCCGCCACAACTAACCCAAATTTTCACCACCAACCCGCCGCCACAAAGGCAAAAAAAAGAGCTCTCCGGCGTTACCACCGGAGAGCCCTCCTCATATGATTAACAA
>JAJPZB010000031.1 GCA_021204635.1 Opitutia bacterium
TGATGTGTATAAGAGAGAGCGCCTTAAGGGGCGGGAGAAGGCCTCCCCGCCTTTTTGAAAGGCGCAACTCAAAACTCTACACCGACATGTCAATAACAAAAGCACTACTGCCAATCATCGCTGTCGCGGGAATCGTTCCTGCGCAAGCGGCAACAGACTCGCTGTTGCCTTCCGATATCGCAGACGCGACGCGGATCAGCATTCCCAACTCAGACTCTGACCATGACAGCTGGATAAACGCTCTTGGGAGCTCAAGCGTTACCGTAGCGTCCGTCGCAACGGACTGCGCGCTACGGATGAACGAAACTGGTTGGTATTGGGGACTCTCAAATGCTCAAGACGCCTTTTCGACCGATTTTTCTTCGGACGACGACACATCTTTCAGTTTTCACGGTCGCAAAAATTACGGTGGCGAGTTTGTGTGCGCAGTTGTTGATCTTTCCGACTTGATTGGAACAGACGACGAAGTAGATAACTTCTCGATCTCCTTTGACTTTGACGGACAAAGTTCTGCGTCGTTTTCTATCTACACTCTGTCATCCGACGGAACAGCCACAGAACTTTACAAGAACACTTCCATCGGCACAGGGCTTTCATTCGAGTTCAGCGAGGCTGAAACCTACTCAACTCTAACGGCAAACGAAAAGTTAGTTTTCATCTGGAACGACAATTCTTCTGGAAGTCTGAACTCCGTCTCCAACCTGAGTTCGAGTTACTCTGTTGTCGCTGTGGTTCCGGAACCATCAGCGTTTGGCTTGCTCGCAGGATTGGGCGCTATCGCTCTCGTCGCCACGCGCAAGCGGAATCGGAGCTCTCGCAACAGAACCCGCTGCTAATTCGCCAAAAATTAACGCTCTCCTGCAAATGCCCGTGCATTTGCAGGGCTTTGTTGCGGGCGCAAGCCTCAGATTTTCAAGCTCCCGCCCTGCCTCATTGCGCAATTGACAAAATTCCCGCTCGTTCTTATATGCACTGCTTTAAATTAAACCAATTCTGTTATGAAAAAGTATATTGCTGAATTGATAGGCACAATGGTGCTTGTCCTAATGGGTTGCGGTAGCGCCGTCTTTTCGGGAGATGTTGCCGGTGCTGTCGGTGGTGGTGTCGGCACGCTTGGCGTGGCTCTCGCGTTCGGTCTCTCGGTTGTCGCGATGGCATACGCAATCGGGGGCATCTCCGGTTGCCACATCAATCCTGCCATCACGTTTGGCGTTTTCCTCGCCGGGCGAATGAAAGGCAAGGACGCGGTGGCGTATATCGTTTCTCAGATTATCGGGGCAATTATTGGGTCCGCCATAATCTACGTCCTCGTCACGGCTGGTGGCCACCACGGACCGACCTGCACGGGCGCCAACGGTTGGAGTGGCGAGATAACAATGGCGCAGGCGTTCATCGCTGAGGCAGTCTTTACCTTCATTTTTGTGCTTGTTGTGCTCGGCGCAACAGACCCGAAAAAAGGGTGCGGCAACCTCGCAGGTCTCGCAATCGGTCTCACGCTCGTGCTCGTGCACATCGTCTGCATTCCGATCACCGGCACATCGGTGAACCCTGCGCGCAGCATCGGGCCCGCGCTCTTCCAAGGTGGCGAAGCGCTCTCCCAACTCTGGCTCTTCATTGTTGCCCCGCTCGTTGGTGGCGCAGTCAGCGCCCTCGTCTGGCGTCTCGTCGGCGAGGAGAAATAAGAAGCGAACCCGCAACAATCTCGCAAACCTTTGCTCGCTCGTTGTCGCGCCCCCGCCGGCAGCGAGTGTTTGTGTATTATCGCAACTTCAATCAGCCCCTCCTATATTTCAGTAGATACATAATAATACGCAACAAGGGAGAATACTATCGTCACATACAGGATGTCCGCAACAAAGACGGCAACAATGCGGAGAAGTGGGAAGCATGGATTCTCTTTATACTTAAGGGAATCGAGAAAACAGCCGCCGACTCCATAATAGATTTAGTACTCGCCATCAAAGATATGATGAACGAGTACAAACAAACGCTTCGCCCACTGTTTGGCAAACAATATAGGCACGAACTCATCAACAACCTTTTTTCACATCCTTGCACAAAAATAGAATATATAGAGCGGGACATGCAGGTCTCACGGGTAACCGCGACAAAATATTTGGAAAAGATCGTAGAAGCCGGTTTGCTAACAAAGCAAAAGTTCTGACCTTCCAACTATTATACGAATGTCCCTTTGACGGAACTACTCCTTAAAGTATCAGGGAAATACGGATCTGCCCCCAAGGATATGTAAACGAAAACGGCTTTTTCTTTACATATTTACCTGAACGTGTAAAGGAAAACGCGATTTCCTTTACATATCGAACTAGGAATGTAAAGGAAAACGGCTTTCCCTTTGCATGTGCGCAAGAGTTTGAGGGGAGGTGGGGATTTTTGGGGTGCGACAACAAAAGCCCGCATTTCTGCGGGCTTTTTAAGTGGCGGGATGGACGGGGCTCGAACCCGCGACCTCCTGCGTGACAGGCAGGCGCTCTAACCAAGCTGAGCTACCACCCCGGTTGTTTCGGGAGGATTGTGGGAGACGAGGCAATACTTTTGCCTGCGAAATGTCAAGATATTTTTGTCACGATTTGGCATTGTGGCGGGCGCGGGTTTGTTGTCGCAACAATGGCGTTATCGCTCGATCTCGTGAACGAAGAGGCCGCTCCGAAGTTTGGGTTCAAACCACGTCGATTTCGGCGGCATGATTTCTCCGGCATCGGCAACGCGAAAAAGATCCGCCATCGCGACGGGAAACAGCGCGAACGCAACAGCATTGCCCTCTTCGCGACACCGCCGCTCCAACTCGGCAATTCCACGAATTCCCCCGACAAAATCTATGCGCGTGTCTGTGCGCGGATCTGCAATTCCGAGGACGGGGCCAAGCAAATTTGCCTGCAAAATCGCGCAATCGAGCGATTCGATCGGGTGCTCTGCATTGAATGTTCCGGGTCTCGCCACAATGGACAACCATCTGCCACCGAGGAACATTCCAAATTCGTGCTTGCGCTTCGGAGCGCCAGACATTGTTGTCGCCACAATCTCAAATTTTTCGGAGATTCTCGCGAGAAAGTCGTTTTCGCTGAGCCCGTTCAAATCTTTGACGACGCGATTGTAGTCCATGACGAAAAGGTCTTCGTCGCAGAAGATTGTCGCCATGAGGAAATTAAATTCTTCGTCGCCGCGAAAGTCGGGATGTGTTGCGCGGCGGCGGGCAGAAACGGCGGCGGACGACGCTGTGCGATGGTGGCCGTCGGCAATGTAAAGCGCCGGCACTTCCTCGAAGCCGAGACGAATCACCTCGATTGCGGCATCGTCGTCAACCTTCCAGAGGATGTGCGAGACGCCGTCGCTGCTTGTAAAATCGTATTCCGGCTCGTGGGAATTAATCCACTCGCTCACGACAGTGGCGATTCCATCGTGCTTGCGATAGGCGAGAAATACCGGCTCAGTCTGCGCGGAGCACGCGTCGAAATGTTCTATGCGATCGAGTTCCTTTTCCTTGCGCGTCAATTCGTGTTTCTTGATTGTGCCGTTGAGATATTCGTCAACGCTCGCGCAACCAACAATTCCGGTCTGGGCGCGCCCGCGCATGATTTGTCGGTAGATATAAAAGCAGGGTTTGTTGTCGCGCACGAGCGTTCCCTCCGCAACAAAGCGCTCGAGATTGTCGCGAGATTTTGCGTAGGTCTCCGGCGCGTGGATCTGTGCCTCGGAGGTGTCGATATCCGCGCGACAAATGTGGAGGAACGATCGCGCGTTGCCGCGTGCCGCCTCGACGGCTTCGGCGTGGCTTATGACGTCGTATGGGAGCGACGACACTATTTCTGCGAGATTTTTCGGTGGGCGCAATGCGGCAAATGGGCGAACGGTGGCCATGGTGGTGAGTTTCGGGTTGGTGGCGGTGATTCTTTTCGCGACAAACCCTGTTGGCAAACAATTTTACGACAATCGTGTAGGTTGGTGGTGAGGTTTGGGTTGGTGGTAAGCCGGGTTGGTGGTGGCGAGGTTAGTGGCAAGCGCGATTCCACAACAAAGCCAAATCTACCACAAACGCCAGCCTCCACAATCCCGCACCTCTTGTTGTCGCCACCGTGGTGGCAAACGGGATTGTTGTGGGAAGTATGACAAAACAAAAATGCGCCCCCGCAGAAATTGCGGGAACGCATTTTTTACATGGGTTAGTGGTGGCGATAATTATTTCGCGCAGCAGCAGCACCCATGGTCAACTTTCGCCATGTGCTGGATGAGCATGAGGACTTTGTTGGAATAGCCCCACTCGTTGTCATACCAGGAGACGACTTTGACGAAGGTATCCGTCAGCGCGATTCCTGCGCCTTTGTCGAAAATCGACGTGCGCGGATCGCCGAGGAAGTCGGACGACACGACGGAATCTTCGGTGTAGCCGAGGATGCCTTTGAGTTCGCCTTCGGAAGCGGCCTTCATTGCAGCGCAGATTTCGTCATACTTTGCCGGCTTTTCGAGATTGACCGTGAGGTCAACAACAGAGACGTCAAGCGTGGGAACGCGCATCGACATACCGGTGAGTTTGCCGTTGAGCACAGGGAGGACTTTGCCGACAGCCTTTGCAGCGCCGGTGGACGACGGGATAATGTTGCCGGAAGCAGCACGCCCGCCGCGCCAATCTTTCTTTGACGGGCCGTCAACCGTTTTCTGCGTCGCAGTCGTCGAGTGAACCGTGGTCATGAGACCGTCTTTGATTCCCCAATTGTCATTGAGAACTTTCGCGATCGGAGCGAGGCAGTTCGTCGTGCAAGAGGCGTTGGAAACGACGGTCATGTCCTTGGTGTATTTGTCGAGATTGACGCCGCAGACGAACATCGGAGCGTCTTTCGACGGAGCGGAGATGACGACCTTCTTCGCGCCGGCTTTGATGTGCGCTTGGGCCTTCGCCGTTTCTGTGAACACGCCGGTTGATTCGACGACATACTCGGCGCCGACTTCTCCCCACGGAATCTCTTCGGGATTCATCTTGGCGAAGAATTTGACTTCTTTACCGTCAACGATGATGGAGTTGGCGGTGAACTTGATGTCTCCCTTGTATTGCCCGTGCATCGTGTCGTAGCGCAGCATGTATGCCATGTAATCCGGCGTCATGAACGGGTCATTGATGCCGACGAACTCGATGTCCGGATTGTTGAGGCCTGCACGGAAGACGAGGCGTCCGATGCGACCGAATCCATTGATACCAACTTTAATAGCCATTGTATTTCTAATTTGGTTGTTAACGAAAAATTTTCGGCTACGCGGTTATGCGGCTTAGTAGCGGAAGTTGAGCCCGATGCCGACCCAGAGGTTGGAAGTATCCATGCCGGAAAGGTGGCGCGGGTTGCCGTTATTGTTCCACGCGTAGCGGATACCGACGCTGACATCGGTGTTCTTTGTCAAGCTGTAAATCAGGTCGAGCGAACCGGAGAAATAGCCATAATCGTCGTGCCAGTTGTTCGGCCGGTAGCCCTGGTCACCGTCAGCCTCGTTCTGGTTGATGTAGCCATACATAACCTGGGCTTTGAGCCCGAGACCATCGACATAGAAAATGTCATTAAAGGTTTTCTCGACGCCGCATTCCAAAATCAGCGATTCAAACTGGAAGTTATATGTTGCGTATCCGAAGAGGCGGATAACGGACCACTCTGCGTCTTGGACAAACTCAATGTCGCGACCAACGCCGAGAAAGATTTCATTGTCGCGGTTCACCGTCGTATAATCCACAGCATTGTGGTTGACTTTGCCATGGTTCGGATAGCTCGTGTATTTGTATCCGAAATCAATGAAATATTCGTCTTCATACATCGCGAATCCGCCGATTTTCACGCTGAACTTGTTGGCTTCTCTTTCGATCGGCGCCATGTAGAAGAGTTCGCAATACGTGCTCCAGCCCCATGAACCCATCGGAGCGAAGCTGTATTCCGCCGAAACCGTCGTCTGGACGTTGTTTCCGGAAGCTTCAACGCCTCGATAGACGTATGTAGATTCATAGGCGACCTTAGCACCTATGGACAGGTTTTCAGCCTCGGGAGCGGGCTCCTGGACTTCTTGCGCAAACGCGGAAAGCGCGACGGACGCGAGTGCGATCGCGACGATGGATTTTTTGATGTTTTTCATGGCTTTGTTCTAAAAATATTAGAGTTCTGCTAATCAGGAAACTCGGGCGAGCGGCAGTTTGCAAGCACGAAAACTTCACTCGCCCGCAACGGTCTGTTGTGGCAATTAAAACGTGTCTTCGTCGCGGACTTCTGATTTGGGGTCAGTTTCCGGAGGAGACTCCTTTTTTGCGCCGGAAATTTTGCGTTTCAGGGCGCGGAATATCCCGTAGAGCACATACACAAGCAACGCAGCAGGAATCGCGTAAACGTGGAATTTTGCGAAGAAGATGATAAACAGAATCAGGAGAATAAACGCCTGAGCCTTTGCCTTTGTGTTCCAATTGATGTGCTTAAATGTCGGATAGGGGATGTTCGTGACCATGAGGAACGACACGAGAAGCATTGTGGGGATGAGAATCACGGGAAGCCATTCGCGCAAGCTCGACGCATCTTCGGGATTGTGCGTCAACAAAAGGACAAACGAAGCTGTTATTGCAGCTGCGATCGGCGAGGAAATTCCCATGAAGTCTGTCGCGGGGCCTTTGTTGGCGTTTCCCGGGATGAGCGGATTTGTCAAAACATTAAATTTTGCGAGACGGATGCCGACGCAGAGCAGATATATGAATCCGACGACCGGCCCGAGGCCTGTCAAAATCCCACTCAAGGAATCTGCGCTTCTGCTCGGGTCGAGAATCAAAAAGTAAACGAGAAATGCGGGAGCGATTCCGAACGAAACAGTGTCAGCTATGGAGTCAAACTCCGCGCCGAACATCGATTCTTTCTTGAACATTCTCGCCATTCTTCCGTCGAAGAGATCGAAAACGCACGCGCCGAAAATGAGATATACGGCGAACATGTATTTCTCATTCGCGACGAGAATGTCCGTGTTGTATTTCGCCTCGATGCATTTACAAAGCGACATAAATCCGCAGAACATATTTCCTGCCGTGAAAAAGTTCGGGAGCAGGTATATGCGCGCGGCATCGTAAACGTTCTTGTACTTTTGCTCGGGCTTTTCGGGAGCGTTTTCTTTGTTATCCGGCATTTTGTAATCGGTTATTTGTTGAGCGAATCCAAATACTCCCAGAAGTTTTTGTCTTGCTCAACGAAGTGTTCTTCTTTCACGGGAAGTTTGGCGCGAAACGCAAAATCCGTGATGCTGTGTTTATTCAAAATGTAACACACAAAAATTTCATCGCCGGAGACGGTGAAATAAATTCTGCGAACGCCTTCTCGCAGGCGGTAGTAGGTTTTCCCGTCGCGCTCAAACGCTCCGTAGGCGGATTTGTCGTCTTTCAAATCTGACAGCGAAACGCTCGACAACGCATCGATGATGGGCATTTGGTCGAGAGGGGAGAGTTTGTTCAGTTCCTTCAAACTTTGGTCACTGAAATTTAACTGGTTCATTTAATAAGCTTTGGGGTTAGAAAAAATTCGCAACAATCAAAATCCTTCCGGATTGCTGAAGACATCGCCTTCGTTGACGATGCGCCGCTCGTTCTCTTTTTCCAACCAATTGAAATATTCGGAGATCGAGTTGACATCGCCTTCAAAGAATCCCGCTATCGCCGGCTTGTTGAACCCGGGATCGTCGGGAGAATCCGCCACACACCCCGTGCAGACACCCACGCACGCGCAGGTTCCGACAAGCGCGAGAAACAGACTCGCATAGTTCTTCTTGGTCATCTTGCGGAGAGATTAATTCAACGCCTGCGCATGTCCAAACAAAAACAAGCTCACCACCAACCCGTCAACGGTTGTGGCGTCGAGTCTGTGGCCATGGGTTTGTGGTCACCACCAACCCAAGCTCACCACATACCCGGATGCCAAGCCACCACCAACCCAGGTCCGCCACCAACCCGATCCCACCACGAACCCGGGCATCGAGCCACCACCAACCCATGTCTCACCACCAACCCGACCACCACAAACGTCGGTCAAATTCCGGCTCGCGACAATGCGTCTGCGTGGAGGAATTTTTTCATATCCTCTATCGCGGCTGCGGCTTCGGCTTTTGCCTTGTTCAAATCGGGCTCGGTGGTTGTTGCGAAAATATAGAACTTGATTTTCGGCTCCGTGCCGCTCCCGCGCACGGCAATCCGCATTCCGTTGTCAAGGGCGAAGAAATAAAAATCTTCCTTCGGGATCGTGTCGCCATCGCTGTCCTTTATTTCGTCACGACCAAAGTCCATGAACGACACGACTTTCTTGCCGAGGATTTCCACCGGCGGATTCGCGCGAAGCGACGACAAAATTTGCTTGATCTGCCCTGCTCCTTTCGCGCCTTCAAGGACGATGTTCAAAAGCGATTCCGAGAAATAGCCGTATTTTTTGTAGATGGAATCGAGGAATTCGGGAATTGTCATGCCTTTGGATTTCACCCACGAAGCCATTTCCACAACCATGAGAACTGCGCCATTCGCGTCTTTGTCGCGAACGCTGTCGGAATGCAGGTAGCCGTAACTTTCCTCGCCACCGACCACAAAGAACGTTCCCGCCTCAAGCTGTTTTTTTGCGCGTTCCCGCCACGGCAATTGCATGTATTCCGGATAAAGCTTTTCGATTGACTCCTGATATTTTTTAAGCTTCGCAACAATCCACTTGAATCCCGTCAGCGCGTTGACGCAACGAATCCCGTTCTTCTCGGCGATGGCATCCTGCAATGGCGACGTGACGAAGGTCTTTATTATTGTCGCCCTGCTCGTTCCGGTCTGTGGCAAGATTCCGAGTTCCGTCATACGCTCAATGCGAAATGCCGTCAGCATCGTTCCCGTTTGGTTGCCGGAATAAAGCACATAAGAACCGTCCGGAACGCGGACAGCCAAGCCAACGCGATCGTTGTCGGGATCCGTTCCCAAAACGATTTCCGCGCCAATCTTTTTCGCTTTCGCGAGCGCGAGAGTGAACGCTTCGGCGTTTTCGGGATTGGGAGATTTCACGGTTGGGAACCGACCATCGTGCACCCGCTGCTCTTCGACGACCTCGAAGTTTACGCCAAAGCGTTTCAACGCGGGAACGATCATGACATCGCCCGTGCCGTGAATGTTCGTGTAGCAAACTTTGACCGGGAATTTTTTCAGCGTCTCAGGGTCGAGAACCGCGCATTCCAAGTCGGAAAGATATTTTTCTTCGATTGTCGCGGGAACCGGATTGACCGCAGACAAATCGATTTTCAAAAACTGCGGAATGTCTGCAAGCGCCACCGAATTTACCTCGTCGATAATTCCTTCCGCGTGCGGAGAAACCACTTGCGCCCCGTCGTTGAAATAGCACTTGAAACCATTGTCGTGAGACGGATTGTGGCTCGCTGTGATCACGATACCGGCGTCTGTTTTCAACGCGCGAATCGTGAAGCTTAATTGTGGCGTGGAGCGCGGACCATCGAAGATGTAGGCTTCGCCACCGAGCTTTGCCCAGATACTTGCGGCAAGTTTCCCAAAGTGCGCAGAGAAATGTCTGACGTCATGGCCAATGACAATTTTTGGAGGCCTGTTGTCTCCGAGACTTTTCAAATATTTCGACACGTATCGGAAAAGCCCGACTGTCGCGCGGACAATGTTGAAATCGTTTAAATATGCAGTTCCGACGGCGGGATGCTCGGGCGTCCCAAGATTGTCGCGCGTCCCTGCCTCTGTGGTTGGAGTTACTTTTCCGATTGTGCGCCCGCGCATTCCGCCGGTGCCGAACGCGATTTTTTTAAAAAATCTGTCGTTCAGTTCTTCCCAGCTTTCGGTTTGAACGAGCTCCGCAACAGACTCTGTCGCCCACTGCGGCAGGAAATTGGCCTCGAGCCATTCGCAAATATTTTCTGCGGTCGCGGGAGTGACCTTGCCCTGCGCCGCTGCTGATTTAATCGCTTCTATTATTTCCATGGTAAAATTTTCTTATGATTAAAGCCTGAATTTAACTCCGCGCATTCTGATTTTTTTCGTTCTCGGAATAAATACAAAACGAGGGTTGAACAAAACGCCCGAGTAAAGTAAAAGACCCGCCCTTTTTGCTGGGAAAATCCCACGCGACTTCTCACCAGACAGCCTAAATCCACACTGCCTCGATGGAAAAACGGAAAAACGGATTCTCTCTGATTTGCGCATTGCTGATTTTGTCAATGCTCATGGCGATGTCTCTTTCGCTCGTGGTCAACGTGTTCGCTCACAAAAACCTCACGGACCACATCGTAAAAAAGCATAAAGCCGATTTCGCAGTTGTCGCCGCCGCAAGAATCGCACTCGGCGAGTTGCAACAAATTGCCGGCGTAGATTGCGTGATAACGGCAGACATTCCCGACAGAATTTACAGGAATGGCGAATCTTACAGGACGGGCGCATGGAACGTAAAAAATCCGCCGGCAGGATTTCCCATGGTGCTCGAGCGCAACAAACCCGTGCCGCTCGTGTCAAATTTCGGCATTCCTGCAACTGACGGAAAAACGTTCGACATCGTTCACGGGACATTCGCGGGACGAGCACATCAGGTTCCGCGTTGCTATTTTTCTGACACCATTCGAGCCGGATACGCTGTCGTAGATGAGTCCGTCAGATTCCCGACAAACTCCACATTGCCGAAGGCGTTCGAGAAATTGTTCGACGATGAAGACGACGAGGAAAATTTTGCAGGAATAAAACAACGCCTCAGACCGCCTTGGAAATTTTCCCGCAAAAAATACTCTGACAACAATGATCTGGATTCTCGGCTCGGGCTTTATGCTCCGGCGTATTTTTTCTCGCGAATACCTGAAGACGATACGTCGCATGCTGCGTTCCCATCGCACGGCGTTCTCGCAGACTGGCAACGCAACAAACTGAAATCGAATTTATCGTCAGAAGATTTTTACGATAAGATTTTTCCTGAAAATTTTCTGCACTCCGACGCAGGCTTTGAGAAAGAATTTCCCGACGAAGGTGTTCTCATGCCGACCGAACCAGCGAAAGAATACGGCAAGCTGAAATTTTCGGAGCACCCTGCTCCAATTCTCGCGGACATAAAACTCCACATCGGATTCTTCAATGCGCGAAGCGATGGCCAGCACAGGGCGCGATTCCATATTTCCGCAGCGCTTTGGAATCCTTATTCGTTTCCGATTCTCGCAGGATCCGGCGGGAATATCGGCTTGATAAATTTCGCGCAAATGCCGCAAATCTCGATAACGAATTTAAACACGGAGGAAAAATTCACCTTCGACATGTCGAATTTTCCGACGGGACAATTTGGCATTGTCCGACAAACAAATTCCGATGCGACGTTTAACGTGAACGGGAAAATTTTCGACACATCGGAGCAAGGTTTCGGCTCTGCCGGGAATGCTGTCGCAGGACTGCATGCAGGAGAAATTTTTTGGGCACGCTTCCCGGATCCGATTGGGCAACCGCAGGGGCTCTCGCGGATAACCGGCGGGACGACGTGGAAATATCAAAAAGGCTCAAATCCGAATAAACCGCCATATGGCGCTATCGGCGGAAGATGGTTTCACCCAATGCATAAAATTCAGATAAAATCTGCACCGACGTATTTGCCCAACTCCCTGCGATTCCAGTATTACAAAGGCTCATTCCCGCAAAATATCGACCCGCGGGAATATTCAAAAACGTTTTGGGAATTGAAAAATTTCGAGTTGCCGAGTTTATCGTTCGTGCTATCCGGCGAGGAATACAATCGCGAAGATTCATCAAACTACACGATAGACGACGTTAATGTCGTTTACTGGATTCGGCTCAAAGTTGAAGACGAAGCGGCGATGAAGGCATTTTTCGAGGCTGTCGATTTGCGCGACAAAACTTTGGATTTCTCGCGACCTGAGGTAGAACACGCCTTTGATATATCACTCTATGTCGGCGGCAAAGCGAAACAGCTGAGCCAATTTACGGACAGGTATTCTTACCTCTTCGACACCGAGATGAACAAACATGCCTCGGAAAGCCAGCTACCATCGTTCTCGGCAATACCGATATTCGATACCCCCAATTCGCTCCCGATTTCCACGCTGGCATTATCGCAGCTGCACATGAATGGATTGCCGCAAAAGGTATTTGGAAGCGCCACAAAAATCGCGAAAGAGTCAAAAATAAACCAAATCGCCGATAGATACTTTTTCGCAGCTCCGGCAAAAGAAAATTCTTCGGTAGCCTGCGAAAATCCATTCTTGGAGCCTTTCCCTCTCACCACGGCAGACGAAAAATTTAAAAAGAATCTGCAAAAAACCACAGCAGCGGCGAACGTGATGATTCGAGCTCCGTTTAACGTAAATTCGACGAACGCACGAGCATGGCAGGCGGTATTGAAATCGTCGTTCAACAACTGGGGACAACACTCTCGCCGCGCAAACAATCGATCTATGCCATGGGACAATTCTTATCGCTACGACGAATTGAAAAACGTCTTTTTCACTCGGCCGTTTAGCGCGCAATCATTCTCTGCAAGCATCCACCACCAACCGCTGACGGACGAACAACTCGAGAAATTGGACAAGCGTTCTCGCGAACAATTTTTGCTGACACAGGGGCTTAGAAGCCTTCCTGACAAAAAGATAGAGATCTTGGCAAAAAATCTCGCGGATAAAATTAAGGAGCGGTTGAGAGAGGAAGAGCCGTTCTACTCCTTGGCAGATTTCATTGATTCGGGAGTTCTCGACTACGCAATAAAAAAGAGCCAAATCAACGAAATTGGAGAAGACGAAATTCCGGAGTGGTTCCCAAATTATCTCACGCAGGCGCATATCCTCCACAACCTGCTCCCTTCGCTAACACCAAGAGGAGACACGTTTACAATTACGGTGAAAGCGGAAAACATCAATCCCGTGACGGGGAAAGCCAATGCCGTAACGATGGCGGAAATCCGCGTACAACGCGTCCCGGAATTTTTCGATTCGCGACAGGTGCCGGAAACGAGTTTCGACGACTGCAATGGCGTAAACCGCCACTTTGGGCGTCGATTTAAGATTGTGAGTTTCAGTTATATACCAAACTAAAAAACGTAATTAAAATTTAATTACGTTTTCTCGCATAAAAAAGAAATTCTTTATTTCCGTCTCCACCCTTGATCGGAGATTCGCAAGTTCCACAAAGTTCAAAACCGGCAAGTTCACGAGAGCAAAAATCCAAAATTTCGTTTACTACGCGTTTGTGGACTTCCGGATCTTTTATGATCCCCCTGCCCTTTGAAGCCTCTTCCCGAGTCGCCTCAAATTGAGGTTTTATCAGCATGATCAAAGCACCGCCGCACGCGACCCTGTGCCACGCTGCCGGAAGAATTTTTTTCAGCGAAATAAACGACAAATCTCCGACAACAAGGTCATAAACTTTCTGCGGAAGTTCTACGTCGTCGAGGTCGCGCGCATTGATCTTTTCAAAATTACGAACACGCGAATCGTTCAGCAATTTACTGTGCAATTGCCCGTGCCCGACATCAACGCACGTGACAAAACTCGCGCCATTTTGCAAAAGGCAGTCTGTAAACCCACCTGTTGAGGCGCCAATATCCAACGCTGTTAACGAGGCAACCGGAATTGAAAATGTTGAGATTGCGCTTGCGAGTTTTTCCCCTCCGCGCGAAACGAATCGAGGCGGAGTTTCCACCGAGAGTTCTGTATAGGACGAAAACATCTGCGAAGGTTTCTGAACCAAAGCATCAGGTCCGGAACGCACCTTTCCCGCCATGATCAAAATTTTTGCCTGCGAGCGTGATTCTGCCTTCCCCTGTCGGAAAAGTAGTTCGTCTGCCCTGATTTTTTTAGATGTCGCCGGCATCACGCAAACCATGAGAAATCTCTGCATCTATGCTAACGCAAGAAATTGGGACTTCTCCCTTGTTGGAAATTGATAATTCGGAAAAATCTCCTCCACCTTCCGGAATCATAAAAAAAGACTTCACAAAGCAATCTTCTTCAAAAATTTGCATCCCGGCTGCGGAGACAGATTTTCCGTTTCCATCTTTCAATTCAAAAGACAAATGGGATAAAGATTCCGCTTCGATTTTACTCGAGAAATGAATAATGCAAGTCAAGCCATCTTTGCATGCGAGCTTTTTGGCAGGAAATGTGAAATTATTTTCACACTGCACGAGATCAAATTTGCCCGAAATAATTTTAAAGCGCTCGATACTTGGTAGCATATCCCCTTTTGCCGATTCTCCATCGGAAAAAATCTTTGGGATGCGGAAACGTCCTGGATCAAGCGCCATCCACATTACCATGACAATTATCAAGACCGTGAGAACCGAAAATATTTTCTTCGGAAGCTTAAAGCGGATATTTACGACAAGTGCGATGACCGCCACCGCCAAAACAGTCATGAAAAACCAAAATTCCATAGATTAATAATTGAAAATTATCCGCAAATAATTACGCAAATTTAGACCTGCTTGCAGTTCTTTATTAGACGTCCTGAGCAACATTCCACGTCTCTCGGCGAGATCGATAAATTTTTCAGAAGCATTTTTAATTCCGACTCCACTAACGGAGTAATCGCGCGGAATGAATCGAATAGGCATACCAAACCATGTAAAATTGACTTCCCAAGATTTTATCTCTTTCGGCACTTGACGATTTTCCCTAAGCGCCGGAGAGCGAAATAAAATATCCGGCACGCCACTATATGGGATTTCAACTGTGAACGCACACTCCTGAGCATTAATCCAAGACAACGCATTGATTGCCGGTTTTTTGGCGCGAGCCATGTCAAAAAATTTCAGAGGATCTGCACCAACTAAATTAAGCCCGTTGTAATGCCCGTGTAGATTCCCCTCTTTATATTTAGAAGCATACCACGAATCGAAACCATCTCGCCCCAACATCATCCCAATTTCAAAATGCAAATGTGCATTCGACAACGGGATTTTGTATGTATTCGAGGTGTTTCCAATCGTGCCTATTCTTTTTCCTGCAGAAATAAATTCGTGCTCTTTCAAATCACACGAAACCTCGGCGAGATGCGCATACAAAGAATAAAATTCTATGCCCGATGAATTGTGAACGATAACGACGTATTTTCCATACGATCCGTTATCAACAGGGCACACGTGAGCGACAATTCCATCTGCTACTGCAACAACAACGTCTTGCGGTATGCCATTCTCGTCGCGAGAAACAGATTTTAAATCTATTCCTTCGTGAAAACGTGTCCCATTATCTCTGACCATTCCAAATAAGGCAGAATCTGGTCTCCCAGAAACAGTTGGTTGCAAATACTTCACCAAACCTACCCCGCCCGCAGTTAAATCGGCGGCCGTTGGGGAGGTCAAGTAATCACCCGCAAAAATAACATCTGCGGCAAACAAAAATGCCGCAGATGAAAATAACAATCTCTGACAAATAGCAAAAATCAACGCCCGCGCTCCTTCATGTATTCACGCCGCTCTAAAATATATTCATTTAGCGTGAAGCGAAGTTCCGCGAGCTCGTCCGCCAATTCTTTGCCTTCTTTGTAGGAATCGATGACGAAAAACAAATCGTCCTCTCTGATTTGAGACCAAATACGGCAATACCCAATTGGATTTCCATCAACAATGAGGAAGAAACGCTTTTGCCCTGCTCCCTCCGCCAAAGCCTCACCCGAAGCCTGATATATCTTCACGACTTTGTCCCTCTTTATCCGCATACGAAGCCCTGGTTGCGCATAAATCCCAAGCTGCGGATAATCCATCTGCTTTAATTCGACATTAGTAAATGCGTCTATATCTAAAATCGGCATGGTTATCACTTTCGCGGTTGAACCGGTGACAGGCATTACGATCGTCTGATGTGATCCGAACGCCCCAGATTTCGAGGAAGCCTCCAAATACACATCAATACCATGCTTCGGCATTGGTTTAGAGCAAGAGAGGAACAAACAGCTGAAAATCAACCCTAATAGGAGTAATGCAACACGCTTCATTTGCCGTCATCCTAACAACAGCTCTAAATTGTTAGCAATGCGAGAAATCTCGTTCGGGGCAAAATCGCGAATGGGAATTAAAAACTCCTTCTTTGTTTTAATATGAACAAACCGCTGAAAGCCATTCACGGGTTTGCCAACAGCCCTGATTATTCTTTTTCTCTCCAAAATCAACGCTAACAATTGCTTCAATAGTTCTCCATCGTCAGTTTTTTCCGCATCAAATAATGAGATGAAAAATTCTTCCTGACTTGCGATTTTGTTCTGAGCTTCCCGCAATTTGTCCGGATTTTCGCAATACGCCCTGCTCCACGTACCTATGACGGCACTCTTGATCAGGAATTTTTTGGCGCAAGCTTCGTGCAAATCAGCACGTTCGAGTTCGCCATCAGTGCCGCCTCTTGACACAACGCACACGACCTTTTCCCCATCTTTAAACGCATCTCCGCAAAGCGAGCATTTTTTTGCGATTTGCCTGAAACTCCAAACAATAGCCATTTTGTGGATGCTACTTTTGTCTAAGATGAACCATCAACAACGAAACATCTGCCGGCGACACACCGCTTATTCTGCCGGCTTGGGCTAATGTCGCAGGTCTAATGGCAGCTAACTTTTGGCGAGCCTCGATTCTGAGACCAACTAACTTTGAGTAATCTATGTCGAGTGGGATCTCGAATTTTTCAAGCTCCTTCATTTTTTCTATAGATTTCAGCTCGCGAGAAAGGTATCCGGCATATCGAACCCTATATAAAACTTCATCTTTTACCTGTGGAGATAGTGCTTCAAATTCCGCAGGCATTTTATCCGGTAAGTTCACAAAATCCTTTCGCAAAAGATCGGCAGCCGTCTGACCGCCAAACATGATTTCTTCAAGTTTAATCCGCCATTTTTCAACGGCAGCAGACTTCTCCTTTATTCTGCAAAGACGGTCATCAGGCAAAAGCCCCATGTGCTCAATAGCCCCAACAAGCCTCAATTCCGAGCTTCCATGATTAAATAACAATCGATGCTCCGCTCGGCTCGTAAACATTCGATATGGTTCCTGCGTACCTTTTGTAACGAGATCGTCAATTAGAACCCCAGCATAGCCACTATCTCTGCCAAGAACGAGTTGATCAATTCCAAGAACTTTTGCTGCCGCGTTTGCGCCGGCGACAAGCCCCTGAATAGCAGCTTCCTCATAACCGGACGTGCCATTTATTTGCCCGGCAAGAAACAAATTTTCTACATTCTTCGTCTCCAACGTTGGTCTCAATTGCGTTGGCGGAACGTAGTCGTACTCTATGGCATAAGCTGGTCTGAGCATTACGGCATTTTCCAATGCTGGAACGCTTTTAATCATCTCCAATTGGACATAAAATGGCAGGGAGGTAGAAAATCCATTTATGTACCACTCATTTGAAAAGATGCCTTCTGGTTCAAGAAACAATCTGTGCAATTCTTTATCGGGAAATCGCTTGTACTTGTCTTCTATACTTGGGCAATATCGCGCGCCGACACCTGTTATTAATCCTGAATATAACGGCGATTCGCCGATATGAGCATTGACAATGTCCTTAGTCCGCAAGCTCGTATTTGCAAGCCAGCATGATCTCTTTTTTTCCGCCGGCTCCCACCCAAGACGTTCCTCGCCCCTATGTTCCACGTGGAACATTTCTTCGCCATCTCCCCGCGTATCGTAAAATCCGAAAAATACTGGATTCTCATCGCCTTTTTGTTCCTCGCACTTGGAAAAATCAATGCTGCTACCGAGGATTCTCGCCGGAGTTCCGGTTTTCAGCCTCTCGACTGACATTCCCGCCTCTCTAAAACTGTCAGACAACGTATATGAGTTAAAATCGCCAAGCCTCCCACCCGCATTAACATTCCCTCCAATAAACATTTTACCGTTTAGAAAGGTTCCGGTAGTGACAACAATAGTCTTAGCATAAAACGAAATGCCTATAGTAGTTTCTACTCCAATAACCTTTCCATTTTTGAAGATGAGCTTCGACGAAATTGCCTGAAAAAGGGCTAAATTTTCATACGCCTCACATGTCTGTTTCATTCTCGCAGAATAGACGAGTTTGTCACACTGCGCTCGCGGCGACTGAACTGCTGGACCTTTTGACGCATTTAATACTCTAAACTGAATGGCTGTGTGATCTGCACATACTCCCATCTCGCCTCCCATTGCATCTATTTCTCTGACAATATGCCCCTTTGCTTGCCCGCCTATTGCAGGGTTGCAACTCATCTTCGCGATTGTATCAAGGTTTCCGGTAAGCAAAAGAACTCGCACACCCATGCGCGCGGCAGCAAGAGCCGACTCCACTCCGGCGTGTCCGGCTCCAATAACAAGCACGTCGTATGGATCGTCTTCATTAATGCTTATTCGCTTATCTACCACCATTTTATTTCCCAATACAAAAATTTGAGAAAACTTTGTCCAAAACCTTTTCGTTATCAAAAGTTCCTACAATTTCAGACAGGTTTTCCATGGAATCTCTAAGCATTTCGGCGATAAATTCTAATGGAATCTGTGAAATTTTTTCTTTTGCTAACGTCAAAGATCTACATGCCCCCATTAACAATTCTGCCTGCCTCTCGCCTACAATTAGTAAATCTTTATCAGGAACTATTTTCTTATCTTCTATAAACTTAATTATCGCGCTCGCCACTATTTCACGTGATGAATCTGCTATTGCTGATATAGAAACTCGCTCAAATTTTTCTAAGAATCTACCCGTATCCATCACTCTCGGTAAGTCGCTTTTATTTAATACCACTATGGTGTTCTCTGGTGATATTCGCCGCGTTATACTCAATGGAATCACCGGTTCTTTAGTCGATGAATCAGCGACAAAAACTATGAGATCAGCAATATCGAGACATTCCATCGTTTTCCTTATACCAATTTTCTCAACGGTTGATTTAACATCCTCACGCAAACCTGCCGTATCCAAAATCCTGATACGATAATTCCCGATATTAAAGTTTTCAGAAATAAAATCTCTGGTAGTTCCAGGTTCGTTACAAACAATGGATCGCTCTGAGCCAATAAGTCTGTTCATTAGTGATGATTTTCCAGCGTTTGGTGCTCCGAGTATCAAAACCGTTATCCCATCCCGTATAACATTTCCATATCTCGCTGAATTGGCTGTATTCGACAAGCAGGAATGCAATTTATCTATCTCGTTTTTAAAATGTGAAATGTCTGATTCGATGATTCCTTCATCAGAAAAATCTATTTGCGCTTCTATTTCTGCCAACAAACCAAGCATTTTTGAACTCCATTCGGAAACCAATTTTCCAAGTTCTCCGGAAAGTAATTTATTAGCAGATGCAAGAGCTCTTTCAGAACTTGCAGAGATGACACTCATGACAGCCTCTGCTTGCGACAAATCGATTTTCCCATTTAAAAATGCGCGTCTTGTGAATTCACCAGGTGCAGCAGCCTCACAACCTCTATCATACAAATCAGAAATGATTTTGTTACATATCAGTGGATTCCCATGACATGAAATTTCGATAGAATCTTCTCCTGTGTATGACGCCTTACCTTTAAAAAAAACGTATATGCATTCATCTATAATCGCTCCGGTCATGGAAACATATTTCCCAAAACGCGATAATCTCGGATGAGCTTCAAGTTTCGGAGCAAACGCTGCTTCGGCTATTTCTTTCGACAACGGACCGCTAACCCTAATGACAGCTATAGCAGACTCTCCATGCGGAGTAGCAAGTGCTACGATTGTGCTTTTGTCACTCATATACAATATAACTAATCACAATCATAATTCAGGGGCAATCTGCGTAATTATTAAACTCTTGCAACTGATTAAGAAATCTGAGTGAATGCTACCTCCAGGACGATCATGACAGATCAACAGCAACAGCATTCAAAAACACCGTTAGACTTCGACTTCACCGATGTGGAAGCCCTTTCTCGGTATGTGACTGAAACGGGGAAAATACTCCCGCGCCGCATAACGGGACTGACCGCGAAGCAACAGCGCCATGTCACGAAAGCGATAAAACGCGCCCGCAACATGTTGCTAATGAAATAAGCTAAGCGCGAAGTCTTTCCAAGAGCGTCACAATTGTGGCGCTCTTTTTTTGTTCCACGTGGAACAAAAACTTGCTGAACAACTAAAAAGCAGAGTAGGGGAGAATTACATTCTCTCGAGTGTATCAATTCCAAGAAGATTAAGCCCTGTCTCTAAAACGTCGAGCGTACAGGCACACAATCTAAGTCGTAAATCTCTAACTCTGCTATCCTCTACTATTATTTTGTCAGCCGTATAAAAAGAAGAAAAAGTAACAGCCAATTCGAATAAATACGTGCAGACGTAATGCGGCTTTAACTCTTCAATGGCAATCTTAATGACGTTAGAAAACTTCATTAAATGCCTTATCAATACAGCTTCAGAAACTGTTGATGGAATTATAACTACATCGTTCGCAACTACATTTGATATTTCTAACCCAGCTTTTCTGTATATCGATTTTATCCTCGTAACAGCATATAGAAGATATGGCGCGGTATTTCCTTCAAACGACAAAAGTCTATCCCAAGAAAACACATAGTCTATAGTTCTGTTTTGGAGGAGATCGGCATATCGAATAGCCGATATACCTATAACTTCAGAAATTTTTCTCTGCTCACGCTCTGGCAGGTCAGAATTCTTTTCTTTAACTATGGAAAAAGCTCTACTCACTGCTTCATCTACGAGAGACTTCAGCTTTATTGATCCGCCTTCTTTTGTCTTTATCGGCTTACCATTGCTCCCGAGAATCTTACCAAAGGTTACATGCTTTATCTCCGGAAATCTGTATTTTTTCTCAGCAAACCAACGTTTCGCCGTCAATGAAAGCATCCGAAAGTGATCCTGCTGCCTATCATCTGTGACATAGACAACTTCGTCTGCATTAAAATGCTCTACTCGATAGAGTAGGGTGGCCAAATCTGTAGAAGCATAATTAGAACCTCCGTCTTTTTTCCTAATTATAAAAGGAGCTGCATTTTTATTGTTGCGCGAGTACCTGAAATCCTCGTCGTTCCAAACAACTAATGCCCCGTCGCTTTCTTCTGCTATCCCGCACTCAGACAACTCATCATACACGCGACCAACTTTATCTCTATAAAAAGATTCTCCGAGCGTCACATCAGGATGAACGCCAAATATATCGTATATTCTTGCACAAGCTGCATTCGACACCTTGACAATCTTTTCCCACAAACAGACATTATCTCGATCGCCCTGCTGAAGTTTGACGAGTTCCATGCGAGCTTGCTCCATCGCTCCAGCATGATTTTCCTCATCCTTAACATATGAAGTTCCTGATTTATAGAGTTCTTCGAGTTCTGACAGTGCCTTCACATCGTCATCTGGAAATACGTAATTTGTGCGCTTTATTTCAAAAATAAGTATCCCAAAATTTGTTCCCCAGTCACCGATATGATTATCTCTGGTCAAATCAGCTCCACAAAATTCCAATAAACGCGAAATAGCCTCACCTATGACTAAGATCCTAAGGTGCCCCACGTGCATCTGCTTGGCCGTATTCGGAGAAGGGTAGTCTATTACAACTTTTTTACCATTGTAGATTTTCTTACATACTTTCCTTAGAACATCTGTACTTCGGTATGTAGCAATCCAGTTTCCGAGAAATTCATTTGAAAATTTGAAATTTATGAATCCAGGTCCTGCGATACTTATCGATAGTAAATCCCTGTCTATACGTCCTGATTTTTCGAGTTCAGCAACAAATTTTTCTGCCAAGATTCTCGGATTTACGCCAATTCTCTTTGCTTCAGAAAAAATTCCATTAGCCTGAAAATCTCCAAATCGAGGATCAGTAGGACGTACATCAGGTATAAATTTATCTGAAAATCCTTCTAAACTACTCGCTGTTTCCTTAATAACCTCAGTAAGAGACTCAACGGGATCGAACCAAATATTCATGCTGTGTAAGATACAAAATCCTTATAAAAAACTCCAAAATATTCTCAAAAATAAAAAAAGCGACCTATGGATATAAAAATGTTAATAACGCAAAAATAACTACGTGCTTATCTTTATCTACAAACTCCCTACAAGTTCGTTGCATACTTATTCAGATTTTTAAAAGCCATATACACCGCTTGAATAAAGGGATTTATCGTGTTGTAAACACAATTTACAGATATATTATTATTGTTTCTTATCTTTTTATAATTTGATAATCTTTACGAAGGATGTAAGTAACTTTGCCTTGCAAAGGAGTGTTCGGTAGAGCAGTCTCGTTCGCATGAAGTTCAAAGTAAATCGTGATCACCTCGTCAACGGACTTAGTCAGGTAGTAAATGTGACGAGCAGCAATCCGCGGTCGTTACCGGCAACACTACCTGTTCCTGTGGGAGATAAAGCACTCATAGAAGCTGCGGAAGATTTCGTTTCGCTATCTGCAACTGGTATGGATTTACGCATAAGTTGCCGTGTCAAGGCAGATGTATCATCGCCAGGTAAAATTATGCTACCTGCAAAATGGCTGAAAAATGTAGTAGGCGGATTCAGAAACCTTGATGTGTTTTTTGAGGTTCAGGGGGAAAATCGAGTGAAGATAAATTCCGGCAGTTCAAAATTTAATGCAGTTGCCATGTCTGCCGTTGATTTTCCGATGGAACCTTCATTTGACAGCGCTTTTTCTATTGAGTTAGATAAATCTTGTTTGTTGAGAATAATTAGATTGGTATCATATGCACAATCTACTGATGAGAATAGATACATTCTCAACGGAATATTTTTCAATTTTGCTGAAGATGAATTGACGGTTGTTGCAACAGATGGTAGGCGACTTGCTAAGTCTGTATGCAAACTTGAAAATAACATAGAGAGTGCTATGAATTTTATTCTTCCAAGTTCTGCCGTTATAGAATTACAAAAATTACTCGTCGGAGAGGGAAAGGTACACTTGGAAATTGGTGAACGACAAGTGTCATTTGATATAGATTCAGAGTCGGAAGAGACTGGTATTGTCGGTAAAATTAAAGTTGTCTCAAAATTAATAGAGGGAAAATATCCTCAATATCAAGGTGTTATTCCGAAAGATCCGGGCAATAAGGTTGGGATAGAACGCGAAGAATTACTTAGCGCTATTATGCAAGTGAGGAAAGCCGGAATAGATTCTGTTATATTGAGTCTATCGGAGAATATTATGGAACTTACAGCAAGTTCTGATGAATATGGAGATTCAAGCGATAAAATAGCAATTAAATATGTTGGAAATGATGTGAAAATAGCATTTAATCCTGATTTTGTGATAGACATTCTCAAGGCTCTAACTCAGGATTCAATTATGTTTGAGTTCAAAGATGACTTGAGCCCTGGTGTGTTTAAAACGAAAGATGAAACATTTCTTTGTGTTGTAATGCCACTGAGAAAGTAATTAAAAAATAAAGGTGTTTTTATTTAAAACACCTTTTTTATTTATATGTTTTTTAAGAAAAAAAATCAGATAGATAAAGCGTTAGCGGAACTACTTACTTTCGCTGAAAAAGTAAAAAAATATCGTGGGGATATTTTTGCAGAGTCTGACGAAGAAGAACTAACGGTTATATTGTCAAATTTAAAATCGGCTGATTCGGACGAACGCAGGGAAAGATATTACGATAGACTTCGGAATTGTTTGCAAAGAGTTGGTGGGAACATATTCCCTAAGAAGGGAATTGTTGAACTTGTCGAATTGATAGTTGTTGCAGCCATTTTGGCGGGAGGCATAAGAGCATTTTTCATACAACCTTTTAAGATCCCGACGAATTCGATGTTTCCGACCTATAATGGTATGACATCAGAGGTCTGCTTTTCTGAACCTGGATTTATCGAAAAGTCTTTTGAACGCTTTTTTTATGGAGCTTCATTTTATGAATTTACATCTCCTTTTGACGGAGAAGTATTGATTCCTCTCAACCAAGATAGAAAAAGAACGCATTCATCTGATGTTTTTGAATTGTTTATCGGAAATAATCAATTGCAGTTGAATTGTCCGAGAGATTTTTCTATAGAGAATGTTTTCTTGGAGAGATTTTTCCCTGATTATTATTGCATGACTGACAGATCTTTTCGTGGCAGGTGGTCTGTTTTTATAAACGATATGCGAAAGAATGGTAAAATTACCATTACAGCGAATGGTGTCCCGGTTATAAAAACAGGAACTTTTGTAAAAGTCGGAGAAAAATTTTTAAATTTTAAAATATTTATTGGTGACATGGTTTTGGTAAATAAATTTTTGTATAATTTTTCAAAACCAAGTGTTGGAGATCCTTTTGTATTTAGGACGAATAATATACCCGGATTGAATAACGCAGAATTGTATTACATAAAGAGGCTTGCGGGAACATCAGGTGACAGATTAAGAGTCTCTACTGGAAAGTTGTATAGAAATGATGAAATAATTTCAGGCTCAAAAATTTTTGATAAAAATAACAATATAGACTACGAAAATAGCTATTATGGCTATTTACCGGAAATTGGTTCTGCGGGTGTTTATTCTCTTCCGTTGAACAAAGATTATACAGTTCCTGATGGGTATTGCTATGCTCTTGGTGATAATTCTTCAAATAGCTATGATTCTCGTGGCTGGGGGCTTGTTCCTGTAGATGATGTAGTTGGGAAGGCATTGTTTGTGTTGTATCCTTTATCGAAAAGATGGGGGATTGCAGAATAACGTTATGCATTATCTAATTATTAATTGCATTTTCCCAAAATAGATTTAGAAATTTTGATCATATGAAAGACGCACGAAGGACAGCTTCAATCGACAGAGTGACATCTGAGACGAAGGTATCTCTGTCTATATGCATAGACGGTACAGGAAAGTCCGAAATTAAAACAGGTATCCCGTTTTTCGATCATATGCTCTCGTTGTTTGCAAAACACGGGCTTTTCGATTTGGTCGTCGATGCAGAAGGAGACATAGACGTTGATTATCACCACGTTGTAGAAGACGTCGGCATAGTACTTGGTAGCGCCATAAAAGAAGCTCTCGCCGACAAAATAGGCATAAATCGCTACGGTTTTTTTATTCTTCCGATGGACGAAACGTTGGTCAGAATTGCCCTCGATCTGAGTGGAAGACCGTATTTTGTTTACAATGTGCCTGTAAAAAATCCGATGATCCGCGATTTTAACGTCTGCCTCATCAGAGAGTTCTTCTTGGCGGTATGCAACTCGGTTGGAATGAATCTCCACATCGCACTTGAATACGGCGAAGAACCACACCACATATCGGAAGGAATATTCAAATGCTTTTCGAGAGCTCTTGCGGTAGCGTGCAAAATTAACGAACGTGCCGCAAATTCTCTCCCAAGCACAAAAGGTTCTCTCTGAGATTTTTCCAAAACGGGGAAGGTGACCGGAATTGAAAAATTTAGACGTCGCGTTGATAGATTACGGAATGGGAAACTTGCGGAGCGTCAAGAGGGCGCTCGAGGTTTTTGGCGTTAAAGTAAAAATTGTTCAAGAACCGGAAGAAGTCCGAGAAAGTCAGGCGATAATCTTCCCGGGGCAGGGTGCCATATCCGGAGCAATGTCTCAGCTGCGGGCAACCGGCTTTGACGTTTTCCTGAAGAACTGGATTTTTGCCGACAAGCCGTTTTTCGGTATCTGTCTCGGCATGCAGTTGCTTTTTGAAAATTCTGAAGAAGGCAATGAAGAAGGACTTGGTGTCTTCCGTGGAGCTGTAAAACATTTTCCAAAAGACGTCGGCTTGAAAATTCCGCATATGGGCTGGAATACGATTTCGATCAACAAGAAAAACGCCGGCAGCTTCGCAGATAACCTTTCCAAAGACGGCAAGTATTTCTATTTCGTGCACAGCTATTATGTCGAAACCTCGGACGAATCAATTGTCTGGAGCACTTCGGAATATGGCTTGAAATTCGTCAGCGGAGTCCGCAGAGGAAATGTATTCGCGGTTCAGTTTCATCCTGAAAAGAGCCAAGAAAAAGGTCTCTTGATTTACAAAAATTTTCTTAATTCTGTTTCTAATCGCGTCTAAGATTGTTGCAAGTATGGGAAACGACGGTCCGTCAACTCCGATGATGAAGCAGTATTGGGAATTTAGGGATAAAGTTCCCGCGAATACTCTTCTGTTTTTCAGGTGCGGGGATTTCTACGAAATGTTTGCAGAAGACGCCGAGCGTGGCGCGGAACTTCTCGGAATAACCTTGACAAGGCGCTCAGGCATTCCACTCGCCGGCATTCCATACCACGCCGTAAATTCGTATTTACCGAAGGCGCTGAAAGCCGGAGTTAAAATCGCCATCTGCGAGCAAACTGAAATTCCGCGTGCCGGCAAACTTGTCAAACGGGCGTTGGTTCGCGTGATTACGCCTGGAACAAATTTTGACGAAACCCAGTTAGATGCCAAAAGCAACAATTTCATATTGGCGGTAAACTTAGCAAAAGCAGGTATTTGCGCTTCGTGGATCGATGTCACAACCGGCGAGTTCTACATCACGGCGGAGAAAGATCCGCAAAAAATCATACCTGCGCTCCAATCTCTTAACCCGAGTGAGATTATCATTCCGGAATCTTGGCAACAGGGGAAAACTCCGACCTGCTTTGAACCGCTCATCGAATGGAACCTCGTTTCACGAATTTCCGATTGGAAGTTCGATCCCGAAATGGGAAGGCGCTCCGTTTTAAAAACTCTAAACGTCAACAACCTCGATGGCTTTGGTGTATCGGAGGGGCATCCCGCGCTTGGCGCCGCCGGTGCGCTAATTTCATATCTCTTAGAAACACTTTGCGAATCGCCGTCGCACATCCGAAAAATTACGGAAGTTCGAGGCGACAAAACATTGCTTATTGATGCAGCTTCAACCCGCAATTTGGAAATTTTTAAATCTGTGTCGGGAGCACGCGAAGGTTCGCTTCTTGCGGCAATTGATTTTACGCACACCGATGCCGGCGCGCGCCTGCTCGAACATTGGGTTGCAAGCCCGCCGAGAGATGTGGATATCCCGCGCAACCGGCAGGAATGCGTGGAGGCGTTTTTCCTGAATCCTTCTGCCGGTCAGCACGTGAGAGAAAACCTTTCCTATGTCCGCGACATCGTTCGCATCCTCGGGCGCGTACAAAACCATATGCGCTCCCCGCGCGAACTCGGTGCAATTCGCGAGACGCTGCGCTATCTGCCAAAAATCAAAGCCGAATTGCTCGCGATAGGTAGCGATAAAATCGACGAAATCGCCGCGAGAATTTCCTTGCACGAAAAATTGCGCAAACTCTTGGAAGACGCGCTCATAGACGAGCTTCCTGTCCAACTCGAAAACGTGATTAAACGTGGTTTTAACAAACGCTTGGACGAGCTTCGCGACATACGCGTGAACGGGAAAACCTGGGTTGCCGATTATGAGGCAACTCTGCAAGAGCGCACTCAAATAAAGAATTTGCGCGTCAGATTTAACAACGCGTTTGGATACTACATAGAGGTTTCAAAATCAAATACCTCGAAGATTCCGAAAGAATTCGTTCGCAGGCAAACTCTCGTTGGAGTCGAGCGATACACGACAGATGAACTCAGGGAAAAGGAAAGCGAAATTGTCCACGCAGACGAACTCGTTGCTCAGTGCGAGAGTGATATCTATACCGATCTCGTAAATACAGTTGTCGCCGATCGCGATTCTCTTTTGGAAACCGCCGGAGCCCTTGCAGAAATTGATGTTTACGCGGGATGGGCACAACTCGCGCAAGTTTGGGATTACTCGAAGCCGCTTGTTGACGATTCCGATAAGCTCGAGATAGAGCAGGGCAGGCATCCCGTCGTGGAACAAATTTTACATCGCCCCGGGTCGTCCCAGCACTTCGTTCCCAACGACACCGCAATTCAGGCTTCCGGAGCTCAGATAAATCTGATAACGGGACCAAACATGGCGGGCAAATCGACGTATATTCGTCAGGTTGCCGTCATTGCTCTGTTGGCGCAAATCGGTTGCTGGGTTCCGGCGAGATCTGCGCATATTGGTATTGCTGACAGAATTTTCTGCCGCGTTGGAGCCTCTGACGAACTCGCTCGTGGCAATTCCACGTTCATGGTCGAAATGAACGAAACCGCGAACATACTCAACAATGCTACGGACAAATCTATCGTCATTCTCGACGAAATCGGTCGCGGAACTTCCACTTATGACGGGCTCTCAATTGCATGGGCCGTGGCAGAATATTTGCACGGCGAAAAAAGCTCCGGACCGAGAACGTTGTTCGCCACACACTACCACGAGTTGACAAAAATCGCGGACACTCTGCCCCGCGTCAAAAATTTCTGCGTCGATGTGAAGGAATGGAACGACGAAATAATTTTTGTGCGACAAGTTATTCCTGGTGCGGCAGATCGTTCCTACGGCATCCATGTTGCGCGTCTCGCTGGTCTTCCGAAATGCGTCGTCGATCGAGCCAACGAGATTTTGGCAGACCTTGAGGGCAATGCCGTTTCATTCAAAAATCCACATCCTGCCCGCGCCAAACCGATTTCCGAAGAAAAGCAGGAAAACGTTATCGCGGAAGACAGTCTCGACGACAAAGAATCTGCGGACGAGCAAGGGATCTCTACGTCGCAAGAACAAAAAACCACCGAACCTGCGAAAACGCGACCCCGCGCTAAAAAAGTCAAGATTTACGATGCTGCTGATGGCGCGCCGCCGCCGCGAAAACAACAACCATTTCAGGATAAACAGCTTTTCCTGTTTTGAAAATTTTCAGACAAAATCGACGTGTGGAAAACATCTTCGCGGGACATTTTCTCCAAGCGCCAAAAACTACCGAAAAGCGAAGCGCCTTTCGGCAAATCAATCTTGCTTACACAAGGGCAAAAATGCTCTAATCCCCAATCCGAGATATACATAGAATGAATACCGAAGAGATCGATACACTTATCGAAAACAATCCCGAATTGCGCGGTTTTCGCGGAAAACTTGAAGCGATGACGGAAGGCGCGTGCTGCATGCACAGGACGTGGGGATTGGGAGAAATAAAGCGCTACGACGTAGCAACCAACCGACTGATAATCGATTTCAAAGAAGCAGATAAAATTGGACACGCAATGTCGCCGGCATTCTGCATCGATAAACTCGAAATCCTGCCGGAAAAACACATCCTCGTCCGCTACCGCAAAGGCGAGCAAGCGTACATAGACGGTCTCATTAAAAGCAAAAGCGATGAAGACCGCGTGAAACTTATCAAAGAGATCCTCTCTGTCGCCAAAGATCACAAGATGACGGCGACGGAAATTGAAGTCGTTCTCATCCGCCTTCTCGGTGTTTCCAAAATGAAAAAATGGTGGACGGAGACAAAGAAGCTTCTTGTAAAAGACAAATTTATCGGAGTCCCCGCGAAGAAAGAGGGGCAGTATGAACTTCGCGACGAAGAGGACACCGTTTCCCCCGAGCGCGAAGTCTTGGAGGAATACTATCGCAACAAAAACCCGAAGAAAAAAATCCAGCTCGCCGAAAAACTTTTCCAGTTTTCCGCGATTAAGTCGGACGACGAACTCCCGAAAGGCGATCCGGATCAACCGCAACCGCTTCACCACTACAAGGCGGCTGATCCAGAAATCAGCGAGGATTTGCACAACATCTTCAATGAACTTACCGAGGCAATCAAATCTGCAAAGCGCCTGACCAAGGCGGAGTGCCTCTACGGCCTCTGGGTACGCAACGACCTTTGCCGCTTTTTTAAGGAAGATGTAGATTCGCTCGAACCCACTTCCAAATCCATCATTCTCTCCTGCACTCAGGAAGAATTGAGCGAACTTGCAAAAGAAATTCCGCAAAATCCCGCGTGCTTGAAGCGCTTGCTCGATTTGCTCTCGCGCGTTTATGCGGAGGACGACAAATGGGTTACCGTCGTCACAGATCTGTTCGAGAACAGCACGGGAAAATTTACTGCGGAATGCGTGAACTTCCTCGTGGAACGCGGGCAGGAAAAAGGGCTTGCGAAACAATTGGAAGATTGGCTTGACACTCAGACGCTTAAGAGCCCGGTTCTCAGCTGGATCGTGAAAAACCGCAATTCGCGGAAATACACGAAACTCATCAAGCCGTTGCTTTCTCACCGTTTGCTCGCAGCCATTCTTTACGCGATCGACGACGAGGCTACGCGTTCTACTTCCAACCGCCGCATCCAACTCGCGGAGGAACTGAGCGAAGACTATGGCTTGATTCAAGATCTCATCGAAGATGTTTCCGAGGAAACGGCGCGCGACCTCGCGCAGTCGCTCAACCTTTGCCAGGGCTTTGAGCCACTGATGAAAAAATCCTTGCTTGCGCGCTTCATCAAAGTGTTCCCGAGGATTCAGTCGCTGCTTTCCAACGACAACGAACCGGAGACTTCTGCTGCGCTCGTCGTTTCGCAGTGGTCGCTCGAAGAACGTCGCAACGAACTCGAAGACCTTATCAAAATCCAAATTCCTGCGAACAAAGAGGCAATCAACATCGCGAAGGAACACGGCGACCTCAAGGAAAACTCCGAGTACAAAATGGCACGCCAGGATCAGGAAACGCTCCTCGCGAGAAAGGCATTTCTCGAAAACGAACTCGAACGAGCTCAGGCGACAGATTTTTCGGATACCCCGACAGACAAAGTCGGCGTCGGTTCCATCGTGGAATTGGAATCCGCTTCGGGGAAGAAAGAATCTTTCACCATTCTCGGGGCATGGGATTCCAACCCCGAAAACAACATATTGTCATATAAGACACCGCTCGCCCAAAAACTCATCGGCAAGGCGATTGGCGACGAATTCAACAATAATGGTGACGCGTGGAAAATTGTCGCGCTCAGCCGTTGGTTTGACGCGCAGAAAAAATAAAAATCTGCAATTTGCCCAACCGCGAAACGCCGTTCTCGCCGGAATTTTCTCGCGCGAACGGCGTTTCTTTAATACCTTGCCACTCCATCTTCCGCGTTTGCTCGAGTGGTGAAATTGGCAGACACGTCGGATTTAGGTTCCGATGCCGAAAGGCGTATGGGTTCGAGTCCCTTCTCGAGCACCAATCTTTCTAAATACAAAAATGCCGGAAGACAAAAAAATCGCTCTCCCACGACAATTGCAGGAGAGCGATTAATTCGGCGCGCAACGCGGTTTACGCGCGGATTGGGCTATAGCGCGGAACGAGGATCTTCATTACGCACCAACCGATGAGGTATGCGAACGCGCAAATCGCAAATATGATGAAATATCCGGATTCTTTGCCGACAAACCCGCAGAACTCCAAGTTTGTCTCCTCGCTGTAGTCGAAGAGAACTCCGCTACTTTTATTAATCAGGAAAGAACTGACGCCGCCCGCCATAGTCCCGATTCCGACGATGCTGCCGACTGCAGATTTCGGGAACATGTCGCTGACCGTGGAATAGATATTCGCGGACCACGCCTGGTGCGCCGAGCAGCCGATGGCAATTAGCAAAACCGGCAGCCAGTAGCTGAACGTCCCAAGCGGTTGCGCGAACAAAATCATTATCGGGAAAATCGCGATGATGAGCATTGCCCGCATGCGCCCCGAATACGGATCCATGCCCTTGTTTATGAAATATGTGGGGAACTTGCCGCCAAAGACCGAGCCAATGACCGTGATGGAATAAAGCACGGCAATCGGGAGCGCGATGTCTGTCCCCGACATATTGTATTGCGATTTGAGATATGCTGGCGTCCAGAAGAGGAAGAACCACCACACACCGTCAGTCAAAAATTTGCCGAGAGCAAATGCCCAGGTCTGCCGGTATCTCCAGCATTGCAAAAATGTGATTTTGACCTCATCTCCCTCGGGCTCGTTGCCGGCAACATCTGCTTCTGCCTCCGCGTCTTGTTTGATGTATTCCAACTCGGCGGCATTGACCGACGGATTTTCCTCGGGCTTTTTGTAAACGAAAAGCCAAAGCCCCATCCAGATGAAGCCGAGAACGCCGACAGCGATAAAGGCAACTTCCCAACCCCACCACTTTGCGATAAACGGCACAGACAGTGGCGCGACAATCGCTCCGATATTTGCGCCGGAATTGAAAATCCCCGTCGCAAACGCCCGATCCCTCTTCGGGAAATATTCCGCCGTCGATTTAATCGCAGCGGGGAAATTGCCCGCCTCGCCAAGAGCGAGAACGCACCGGCAGAACGAAAACGCGAGAACGCTTATCATCGAAATCTGTGCGGCGACATCTGTTCCGCTGACAACAGAGCGCAGTGCCTCGGCATTCGGCAGGTTGGTTATCCATTCTGTCGTGACGCCGCAAAGAGAATGGATTATCGCGCCGAGCGACCAAATGGAAATCGCAATCGCGTATCCTTTTTTAATCCCGAGGCGGTCGATAAATCTTCCGACAAACAACACCGCGACAGCGTAAAACAGCGAGAACACGGCGGTAATCGTGCCATAGTCGCTTTCCGACCAATGAAACTCTTGCGCAAGGTCGGGCTGCAGCAGTGACAACACTTGCCGGTCGAGGTAGTTTACTGTTGTCGCGAAAAACAACATCGCACAAATCGCCCAGCGATAGTGCGTCATTTGGGAACTTGGGGAATTTGTTTTAGTCATGTGAGATAAGGGCAAACGAGATTTTTAAAATTGTTAAACGAGGTTCGACAAGGCTTCGCGCGTGCGCCGCCCGACTTCTTGCCAATTTTCGCTTTTGATCAACGCAGATTCGCAAATCCACGAACCACCGCACGCCACAACTTCCGGAATTTTCAGCCATTCGCCGATGTTGGCGGCATTGATCCCACCCGTGGGCATGATGCGGACATTCGTGTGGCGAAACGCTCCCATGAGCGCTTTCAGCATTTTCACGCCGCCCGCCGCTTCGGCAGGGAAAAATTTCAAAAACTTGCAACCGAGTGACAGCGCTCTGCTGATTTCTCCCGCCGTGGAAACGCCCGGGACAAACGGAAGCGCGTTTTCTTGCGCGGCTTTTACAACAACGGGGTCAAATCCCGGCGCCACGCCGAACGTTGCCCCTGCCGCTTTTGCGCGGACAACCTGCGCCGGCGTGAGCAGTGTCCCCGCGCCGACGAGCATTTCCGGAACTCCGTTTGCAATCGCGGAAACCGCTTCGGCGGCAGAATCCGTCCGGAACGTGATTTCCATGCAACCGCAACCGTTTTCCAACAACGCGTGGGCGAGCGGAACCGCCTTTTTCGCGTCGTTTATGACGACGACGGGAACGAGTTTAAAAGATGAGAGTTTTTCTGCGAGTTGGTCCATTTTTAGAAATTAAAGTATTGTTTCGCATTGTTGTAGGAAACGTCGGCGACAAGAGCCCCGACTGTGTCGATGTCGTCGGGTATCAGCCCTTGCACCATGTCGCGACCGAGAATCCGGCAAAGAATCCGCCTGAAATATTCGTGGCGCGTGTAGCTGAGCAGGCTTCGACTGTCGGTCAACATCCCGACAAAGCGCGAGAGCGTCCCGAGCTGGCTGAGCGTCTCTAAGTGGCGCGTGATTCCGTCCATCTGATCCAAGAACCACCACGCCGCACCATATTGCATTTTTCCCGCCACAATGCCGTCTTGGAAACTTCCGCAAAGCACGGCAAACGCGGCACTGTCGCGGGGATTCAGGTTGTAAATAATCGTTCGCGGCAGCGTTCCTTTTTGCGCCGAGCGATCCAAAATCCGGCTCAGTGGCGCGACGCAGTTGTCGTCCGCGATTGCGTCAAATCCCGTGTCCGGCCCCAGTTCGCTCATCGCCGCGCCATTCGGGTTGCGAAGTGCGCCAACGTGCAGTTGCCGCACCCAGCCCTTTGCCGCGTCGAGACCGGCGAGAAAATCGAGCAAATAGTTCGAGAATCTTGCCGCATTTTGCTTATCCACAACAATGCCGTTGCGCGCGGAATTGAAAATTTCTGCGGCAGCGGCATCGGACAAACTTTCCTCGTCGAACGCCTCCAACGAGTGGTCAGACAACTTGCACTTGTTTTGTGCGAAGAAATCGTGGCGGTCGGCAATCGCTTTTTTAAACGAATTCAAGTCCGTAATTTTCATTCCCGCCGCTTGCTCCAAGCGCGAAACCCAGGTGTTCCACGCCTGTGTTTGCCCGATGGCGCGGGCTTTGTCGGGGCGGAAAGTCGGGCACAACTTCACGGGATCGCCGGAGGCCGCGTGGCGGCTGTGCGCCGCAAGATCGTCGCAGGGATCGTCCGTCGTGCAAACCGCTTCAACATTCATCTTCTTCAAAATGTCGAGCGCTCCGAATTTCCCCGACTGCAACATCGCGGAAGTCCTTTCCCAAACTTCGTCCGCCGTTTTTGGGCTGAACAAAATCCCCGTAATCCCGAATGGCCGCCGCAATTCCAAATGCGTCCAATGGTAAAGCGGGTTCCGCAACAATCGCGGGACAACCGCCGCCCACGCGTCAAACTTCTCGCGGTCGGGCGCCGCGCCGGAGCAGAGCCGCTCGGGGACGCCGTTCGTGCGCATCGCGCGCCACTTGTAGTGGTCGCCGTCGAGCCACAGTTGCGCGATATTCGCGAACTGTTTGTTGTCGGCAATCGCGGCGGGATCGAGGTGCGAGTGGTAGTCAATTATGGGCAACGCCTCGGCGAATTTGTGAAAAAGCGTTTTCGCCTGTGGCGTGTCCAAGAGGAAATCGGCGTCGATAAACATGGTTTGGCAGGGTTGGGTAATAATTTTGTGATTTGCGTTTGTTGCTGTTCAGACGCCGGAGAACGAGGAAAAACCACCGTCAACAGGAATGATGATTCCCGTGACAAACGCCGACGCCGGCGAGACCAAAAATTGCAGCGCGCTGCAAAGATCTTCGGGCTCGCCGAAGCGGTGCATTGACGTTTTTGCCAAGACTTTGCCGCCTCGGGCTGTGGGCGTCTTTCCGTCTTTTTCCAACATCAGAAAGCGATTTTGTTCCGTGATGAAAAATCCCGGGGAAATTGCGTTTACGCGGACGCCGAGCGGCGCGAGGTGTGCGGAGAGCCATTTCGTGAAATTATCCACAGCGGCTTTCGCGGCTCCGTATGCACCGACTTTCGTCAGCGGCTGGAATGCCGCCATCGAGGAAATATTCACGATGCAACCGCGCGTCTTCGTCAGCAATTCGCCGAAGATTTGCGAGGGCAGGATCGTGCCAATCATGTTGAGGCGATTGACGTATTCAAATCCCGCCATATCCATTCCAAAGAAACTTTGCGCACACGGAGAATCCGGGCTGCACTGCTCGAGCGGCGTAGTCCCGCGCGGGTCGTTCCCGCCGGCGCCGTTCACGAGAATGTCTAGTTTGCCCCAAACTTCTTCCACGCGTTTGCGTGCTGCGGCGAGTGCGTCTTTATCCAAGACATCTGCCGCAATCGCGAGCGTCTGCGTCAAGCCCTCGCTCGCCAACTTCTTCTGCAACGCCTCCAATTTTGAAAGCGTGCGCCCGATCAATGCGACTTTCGCGCCGGCTTTGAGCAAATTGCGAACCATCACCGAGCAGAGAACGCCCGCCGCGCCGGTCACGACCGCGACCTTGCCGACGAGCGGTCGGAACGATTGCAAGCCCATCGCGAGCCCGCGCAACTCCGCGAGCCCGATGACGCGCCCGCCGTAAGAATATCCCGCGTAGCAACCCTTCGTGTTGTCGATATCCATGAGTTTCCCGTGGTCGGGGCGCAGAGGAATTTGCCAGTCGCTGTCGCCGTTTGCGCGCCGCCGTGCCTCCTCGTTGATGAGGCACTGCATCGCATACGGCATATCCGTGTGGCCGCAAAGGTGAGAATCTGCCTCGCGGAAACTCTCGCAATCGGAGTCGAACTTCGTGTTGCGGAAGTGCGCGAAATACACGCGGTCTGCAAATTTTTCCATGAGCAAATGCGGCGCGTTCGCGTAAAGTCCGCCCAAAGAGCCTGTGCAAAGCGTAAATCCTGAGTTCGGCGACGGCACATTTTCGATGAGCCGCTTCATATCCGCCTCGGTGCTCATGATTCGCGGAAGCCCGAAAATTGGCTTCGGCGGGTCGTCGGGGTGAATCGCCATGCGGATTCCAACCTCTTCGCAAACCGGCATGATCTCGTTCAGAAAATCGTAAAGATTTTGCCGCAATTTGTCCGCGTCAATGCCCTCGTAGCGGCGAATCATTTGCAAGAATTGCTCCGGCGTCAGGTCGTCAACCGTCCCGGGTAATCCGAGCAAAATTGCGTCAGACAAAGCCTTGCGTTCGCCTTCGCCGAGTTTGTCAAAAATTTCGCGGGCGCGTTTCTTCACGTCGTCGGAATAATCCGCCTCGGCGCCGGCGCGCTTCAAAATGAACATGTCAAACGCCGCGACGCGCGCGGAATCGTATTTCAAAACGCTACTGCCGTCGTTCATCGGGAACGCCAAATCCGAGCGCGTCCAATCCAAGACCGGCATGAAATTGTAGCAGACGGTTTTCACGCCGCCTCGCGCCAAATTCCGCAGGCTCTGCTTGTAAACATCGATGTAATGCCGCCAATCACCCGAGCGCGTTTTAATGTCTTCGTGGACGGCGATGCTCTCCGCCACAACCCACTTCATTCCTGCGTCTGCCACGATTTTCGCGCGCTCTGCCACAGCGTCTTCCGTCCAGAGTTCGCCGCAGCGAACTTCGTGCAAAGCCGTCACTATTCCGGAAACTCCGGCTTGCCGAATGTCGCGCAAAGTTATCGGGTCAGAAGGACCATACCATCTCCAGCTCTCAATCATTTTGTTTAAGTCTCCAATTTAAAAATTTTTAACGATCCACGCGGGCAGTTCCACCCTTCATGGCCTTTTCCACTTCGGCGAGCGAGGCGGTCGAAGTGTCGCCGGGCGTCGTCATCGCCAACGCACCGTGAGCGCAGCCGCAGTTCACCGCGTACTGCGGTCCCTTGCCCGCCAAAAATCCGTAAATCAGCCCCGAGGCGAACGAATCTCCGCCGCCGACGCGGTCGAAAATTTCCAGCTTCGGGAACGAGATCGAATCGTAAAATTCGCCGTCGCAGAAGAGCAGTGCCGCCCAGTCGTTCACGGTCGCCGTTCTCGCGACGCGCAGCGTTGTCGCCACAGCCTTGAAGCCAAATTCCTTCACGGCACGCAAAATCATGCTGCGATATGAATCGCGATCGATCTTGGAAAAATCGTCAGTTGCGCCTTCGATTTTCAGCCCGAGAGCCGCCTGGAAATCTTCTTCGTTCCCGATCATCACATCGACAAACGGCGCAATCGCGCGATTCACTTCCTGCGCCCGCGCCTGCCCGCCGACGCTTTTCCAAAGCGACGGGCGATAATTCAAATCGTATGAAACGATGGTTCCGTGCTTCCGCGCCGCGCGCACAGCCTCGATCGCCACCAAGCCCGTCGTATCGGAAAGCCCCGCGAAAATCCCGCCGGTGTGAAGCCAGCGCACGCCGTTTTCCCCGAAAATCGTATCCCAATCGATTTCTCCGGGCTTCATTTGGCTTGTGGCGCTCAGCCCGCGGTCAGAGCAGCCAACCGCCGCGCGAATGCCGAAACCGCGCTCCGTGAAATTGAGCCCCACGCGGCAGTCGCGACCAATCCCGTCAAACGGCTTCCATTGCACGAGGCTCAAATCCAAGCCGCCTTCCATCATGCAATCTTCTAAGAGCCGCCCGACCGGATTGTCGCAAATCGCCGTCACGACGGCGCCGCGCATTTTGAAACACCGGCGCAGCCCGCGCGCGACATTGTATTCGCCACCTCCTTCGCAGACGTGAAAGTCGCGGGTTGTGTGGATTCTGCCTTCGCCGGGATCGAGGCGCAACATGACTTCGCCGAGAGACACAATGTCCCAGCGGCATTTTTCGGGAGGTTTTATGAACAACGACATATTATTGCCACGATCTTAACAATTCCGTGGTAAAAGTCGAGAAGCACGGGGCAGGGGAAATGGCGCTCCGGCGTCGCCACCGTTGCGGCAAAAAGTTTTCTCGCGACGGTGGCCGGCGGGCGTAAAACTCGGCGCGAGTCATGAAGCAGATTCGGTTGAAATTTTCAAAGCATATGCCGCGCGTCCTCCGCGGACACCCTTGGGTATTTGCCGGAGAAATCGAAACTCCGCCAAAAATCGACGACGGCGCAGCAACAGAGCTTCTCGACGCTCGCGGGCATTCACTCGGCGTCGGGATTTGGAGTGGAAAGTCGAAAATCGTTTGGCGCAGATTTTCGCGAACTGTCTGCGAGTGGGATGCAGATTTCATTTTCCCCGCGCTCGAAAAATCTGTTGCGCGGCGCGGGAGCGCGACGCCGTGTTGCCGCCTCGTCTGGTCCGAAGCCGATTCGTTGCCAGGGTTGGTGGTGGACAAATTTGAGGACACGCTCGTCATTCAGGCGCTGACGGTGGGGGCAGACAAGCGGCAGGGCGAAGTCGCAGAATGGCTGGACGCAAAATTTTCACCTGCCGAAATAATTTTTCGCAACGATGCCCCGACGCGGAGATTCGAGGGCTTGGGAAATTCCGTCGATTTTTACAAGGGAAAAATTCACACGCCGCGCTGGTTTAAAATCGAAGGCTTGGAATATTTTCTCGATTTGGCAAACGGGCAAAAAACCGGATTTTACTTGGATCAGCGGGAGCAACACAGGCACGTCGCGGGAAATTTTGCAGGCGGCCGCAGCGTGCTCGACGCTTGTTGCAACCAAGGCGGATTCGCCATGCAATGCGCCAAACACGGTGCGGTTGACGTTCTCGGCATCGATGTTTCCTCTGCGGCAATCGAGGCGTGCAAAAAGAATTGCGAGCGCAACGGGATTGTTGTGGCGAGCTTCGAGGAAGCGAACATCTTCGATTGGTTTGGCGACAACAAAGAGAAAAAATTCGACTTGATTATTCTCGATCCACCACCGTTCGCGCGCACGAAATCCGCGATCGAAGGCGCAATGCGCGGATACAAAGAACTGAATTTGCGCGCGTTGAAAATGCTCACGCCTGGCGGCATTCTCGCAACATACTCGTGCTCGCAGAGAGTTGGCTTGGAAACATTCGTCGAGATTGTGGCGGACGCCGCAACAGACGCGCGCCGCGACGTGCGCATGCTCGAAATCACGGGGCAACCGGCGGATCATCCGTCGCTGCTGAATTTTCCCGAGAGCCGCTACCTCAAAGGGCTCATCGTCCAAGCGGAATAAAATCCTGCCACAACTATTTCTGTGTTGAAAACGGCACGTCTCGCAAACGACGATTCGCGCATGGATTTCAGGATTTTTCGCTTTGTTGCCATAGTTGTGGTCGGGTTGGTGGTGGCGTTGTCGTCGCAACCGGCATTGTTGCGGGCTGCCCCAATTCCCGCAGGAGATCTCGACAAGGCATTTCTCTGCTCGCGGCAGGATGTTGGGCAACCGCGCCGCGACCGCTCGGTTGCGGGGGAGCCGCTCCGCATCGCAGGCAAAAATTTCGACAACGGCATAGGCACGTACGCCACTTCGATGATTCCACTCGACGTTCGTGGTAAAGAATTTTCCGGAGTTGTCGGCATCGACGATTGTGGTGGCAACAATGGCAGCAGCGTCGAATTTCGCATCCTCGGCGCGCGAAAAATTTTGTGGTCCTCCGGCGCCATGAAAAAGGGCGTGGCGAAAAAATTCCGCATCACGATCCCTGCGGGGACGCGGAAAATTTACTTGGCTGCATTTGCAGGCGGCGACGATGCCGGCAACAATGCCGATTGGGCAAACCTGTCGTGGAGTGGCGCCACCACCAACCCACCTGCCACAAAGCCGCTCACCACTAACCCACTTGCCACCACCGAGCAGGTTTCCACCACCAACCCACCCGCCACCAAGGCTCCCACCACCAACCCGGCGACGCTCGTGGTTCGCGGGAAAGATTTCGGGCTTGTTCCCAACAAAGAGAACGACGCCACAAAGGCGCTTTGCAACGCACTCGAAAAACTTGCCGCGAATGGTGGTGGCATCTTGGAAATCGAGAAGGGCGAGTACCACTTTCGCGCCGAGAACGCATTGCAAATGTCGTTCTACGTTTCCAACCACGAACAACCGCCGGTGCGCCCCGTGCAAATCCCGCTCGTCGATTTGCACAACGTCGAGATTCGCGGGAACGGCTCTACATTTATTCTGCACGGCGAAAGCCTCGGAGTGCTTTTCATGGACTGCGACAACGTGACGCTCGACAACGTGAAAATCGACTACGCGCAGTCAATTTTTTCAGAGGCGAAAGTCGTCGCATTCAAAAACGCCACCACCATCGTGGAAATCGACAACAAGGCGTTTCCGTACGAAATTCGCGACGGGAAGTTGCGCTTCAAATGCAATGGTGGCGAGCGTGGCGTGCTTGCCGTGACCGCATTTCGCGCGAAGACAAAAAACATCGTCGAGCGCACTTCCGACATTGTTTTCGATGGTGGCGCGGAAGAAATTGCCGGCGGGAGAATTGCTCTGCGCAAAGATTTTTCCCGCGAGGGCGCGGGCGTGAAAGTCGGCGACACACTCACGCTGCGCACATATGAGCGCCCGCAACCGGCATGCGTGATTTATCGCGCAACAAACACGACGCTCTCCGATGTCGCGATTTCTTCGAGCTTCGGCATGGCGCTTCTCGCGCAACGTTGCAAGAACGTGGCGTTTTTCGGGAAATCCGGGTTTGTGGCGAAAACGGCGGGAACCTTTCCGCGACCCGAGACGGGGCGCGTGTATTCCGCCTCGGCAGACGCCACGCACTTTTCCAACGTCGCGGGGAAAGTCGTCGTCGCGAACGCGTTTTTTGAAACCATGCTCGACGACGCGCTGAACGTGCATTCCACCTGCCTCGCGATCGACGCCATTGTGGCGGGCAACAAACTGCGTTGCCGCTTCGTGCACCCACAGTCTGTTGGGTTCGAGGTTTTCATGCCCGGGGAAACTCTGCGATTTATCAAGGGGAAAACGCTCGAGCCGGGTGCGGAACTCAAAGTCGCCGCCGTGGAAAAACTCGGCAACAATGAACTCATGATAACGCTTGCCGGCAATGTTCCAGCCGAGTACGACGTCGGCGACGCCGTCGAGAATGCCGATTTCCAGCCCAAAGTGATTTTCCGCAACAATCTCGTCCAAAACAATCGCGCCCGCGGAATCCTCGTGACGACGCCGAAAAAAGTGCTCATCGAGAACAACGTCTTTCGCAATGTTGCGGGATCGGCGATTCTTCTCGCCGGCGACGCGCAGGGTTGGTTTGAAAGCGGCGCTTGCGAAAATGTCGCAATCCGCAACAATAAATTCGAGAACAACCTGACGTCGCGATTCCAATTCACAAACGCGATAATCTCAATTTGCCCCGAGGTGAAAGATCTCGCGAATCAGAAGAAGTTTTACCACCGCAACATTCTCATCGAAAACAACGAGTTCAACACCTTCGACGTGCCATTGTTGTATGCGCTCTCGACGCAAAACCTGACTTTCCGCAACAATAAAATCCGCTACAACAATGACTTCGCGGGCTGGGGGCAAAAAAAATTTCGCTTCGTGAAATGCGCCGGCGTCGCGATTTACAACAATAAATTTTTACCCGCCGGCAAAAAGATTTCTCTTGACGATTGCGATCTCGAGATGACCGCGCCTGAGGAAATCGGCTTTGTTGCGCCCGCCGGCAACAAACCCTGAGCGCCCGCGTCTGCTGCTGCGGCTACTAGTTTTCGGGCTTGACGAGCTCGAGCTCCGACGACACGCACGAGCCGAGCGAGTATCCGCCTTTCCCCGCCGTGGCAAACAGTGGCGGCTCGGGCAAAATGAGATCAAAGCCGCGAGCTTTCCGCATGGCGTTCATTTTTTGCCACATGAGAAAATCGATGATCACGGGATTCGCGCTGAGCCAAACCTCCTTCTCGGAAGTCGTGTAGTTTTGGTTGAAAACGGGTCCGCCGATAAACTGATATTTTTCGAGCGAGAGAATCGTGAGCTCAAATTTTTTGCGGAACTCCGGGATTGTGGCGACTGAGACTGCCATTTGAACCGCGTTGGCGGGGTTCTCGAGAAAACGCCGCTGGTTGCTCACATTCCAGATCGTCGCGTTCCCGATCGCGGCGGAAACTCCGAGCGCGGGCAGGTCTGACGCGACCGGAAGATTTATCCAGAAATCGACGTCGAAAAGCAGCGGAATCGGCAGGAAGCTTTTGCGCTCGTTTGCGAGGTCTTCCATGGTTCGCGCGAAAGCGGTGGTGGGCTCGCGCGACGGCAGGTTGTTCTCGTAGAACCATTTCCCGTTGTAAAAATTTCCTGTGTCGAGCGCGATAACCGGCGAACCTTCCCAGAAAAAGTCGTTGGGCTTGCGATATGGTGGCAAGTAGCCGGAAGCCCGCAACGTGCGCTCCTGCAAATCGACAATCAAAACATTTTCCGCAGAAAAACCGCGCTTAGCGAGAGCCCGCCGGACTGCGCGCGTGAGGTTTTTGGGCGTCTCAAAACCGCGTCCCGAAGCCGTGTAAATTTTCAATGCAACTTTTTTCTTTTCGGCGGGGACGAGTTGCCTACCGGTCTTTTTCTCGTAGGAAGAAAGCAGGAACTCGACGGCTTTGTTGTAGGCGGCGGTGGAAAAATCTGCGACGCTGCTCTCGAACAAAAATTTGCGCTGCGGCTCGGGGAAACTTTCCACGATAGGCGTTGTCGTTATCGCGGGCGCGATTGTTGTCGTTGTCGTGGCGGGGTTGGAGGTGGGCGTGACCACGCGCGGCGTCTGCTCGTTTGTGGTGGCGGGGGTTTGTTGCGGGCTCGCACCGGCATTGTTGCTGCGGGCGCCTTCGTCTGCGCTCGCAGTGAGGTCTATCCCTGCGAATTTCTTCACAACGATGGGCGCGGCGGCATTGTTGTCAGAGCCCTGAACCGGGTTGGTGGTGGACGCCGGGTTGGTGGTGGCAGCCGGGTTGGTGGTGGCAACCTGGTTAGTGGTGGCGGTTGGGTTGGTGGTGGACACCGGGTTGGTGGTGGAATCGTCCTCGGCGAAGAGGGTGCCCGCGACCGCAACAAAGCCGAATGCGCAGAGCAGAATTTTTTTCAAGAGAAAATTCATGGTTGTAAGTTTGTCAAAAAGCATTGTGGCGGGCAAATTTGTTCCCAAGCCCCACAACAATCTTGGGGCTCAGGGTTTGAAGTATAGCGCGCGCCATTTTTTGAAAATTTCTTTGGCGACGGGGCCCGCTGTCGCGCCGCCCGCCATGCGATCCTCGTAGTCCGCCTCAAAGACCACAGTCACTGCGACTTGCGGCTTGTCAATCGGCGCAAATCCCGTGAACCACGCGAGATTCGAGCGCTTGCCGCGATTTTGCCACTGAGCCGTGCCCGTTTTCCCCGCGATTTCGAGCCCCTCGACCTTCGCGTATCTCCCCGTCCCGACCTCGACGGATTCGCGCATGCCTTGCAAAATTTTCGCGCGGGCGCGCGCCGTCAGCCCAATCGGCTCGCCACCGTGGTTGACGCGGGTGTTTTGCCGCTCGGGGTCAAACAAAATCGACGGTTTCGTGCGCGTCTCGTTTCGCGCGAGCGACGCGGTCATGCACGCGATGTGGAGCGGCGAAGTCTGCAAAAATCCCTGCCCGATCGCCATGTTGAGCGTGTCGCCCGCAACCCAACCGCCCGCGCCCGTCGAGCGCTTGTATCTCGGCGATGGCACGACGAGATAGAGGCCCGTCGCTTCGGGCAATTCGACGGGCAGCTTTTGGTCGAGCCCGAAGCGCTTTGCCTCCTGCGAAATCGGCTCCCAGCCCAATTCGAGAGCGGCGTTGTAGCAATACACGTTGCCCGAAGTGCGGAGCATTCGCGCGACGTCGGACAAGCCGAACGCGACGCCGTCGTGCTCGGGCCAGTTGCGATTATCGACGCGCAAATACGATCCGCAGTCAAACTGCTGATCCGGCAAAATTTTGCCTGAGCGCATGGCGGCGATCGCCGTGATTATCTTGAATGTCGAGCCCGGCGGATATCGCCCTTGCACGGCGCGATTCACCAAAATATTTGCGTCTTGCGCCGCGAGTTCTTCCTGATATGCGCTGCGCACGACGACGGAAAATTCGTTCGGGTCGTAGGCAAATGCGCTCGCGAGCGCGAGAATTTCGCCCGTGTTCACGTCGAGCGCAATCGCGGCACCGGGGCGGCCGACTTTCTGCATCGCGGCTTCGAGCGCCTGTTGCAACTCGATGTCGATGGAAACGTAAATCCGCGTCCCCTGCGTCGGGCGAACTTCTTTTATTTTTTCGGCGAGATAGCCGTTGGGGAGAACGCGCCAGAGCCGATAGCCCGGGACGCCGCGCAGCGCTTCGTCGAACTGCATTTCCACGCCCGTCGCGCCCGTCTTTCCGCGATAACGTGCGATGCCGAGCCCGCGAAATTCCTCCGGCGTCTCGATGTCGTCGGTGTTTTTCAGCCAACCGAGAACGTGCGCGGCGAGCTTCCCGTATGGATAAAATCGCACGCTATCCACGTAGAGGCGGATTGGCGCGTCTGCCCCGAATTTTTCGACAAATCGCGCGCGCTCCCGTTCCGTGAGATTTTCGACGAGCGGGAAATCGAGCGTGCGCTTTTGGCTGAAATGGCGCAGGACGGTTTTCGGGTCGATGTCGCTCTCGCGGCCAATCGCGGCGTTCACGAGATTGAGATATTTCCTGAGCACGTCGATTCGCGCGTTGTTGAGCAAGACGTTGCGATCGATTCTCGCCGAGTTCGGGTCTTGAAAAATTTCCCGCGCCTCTTTCACGTTTTCGATGTACCTTGCGTCGATTTCGTCAAGCAAAAATTTGTCGCTCAAATCGACGACGACGGAATATCGCGCTCTGTTTGCGACGACGGGGTTTCCGTTGCGGTCGCAAATTTCGCCGCGCGGGGCAGGGAGCATGACGATTCGCAGGCTTTGCTTGTCGTGTTTCCCGAGATAATCGTCGGATTCAAAAATTTGCCGCTTCGCCAATCCCGCGATTAAAAAAAGCGCGCAGAGCAGGAAAATCGCGCCGATGATGCCGATCCGCAGCGGGCTGACGCTGCGCGCGCGCACCGGCTCTTCCGTCACTCGCTCTCCGCCGCCCATGCTTCGTCCTCCTGCGTCGGCGTGCCGGCGTCGTTGCAAAGTTCGATTCCGCAAAGCCGATACGCCGACAGCGCCATGTCGAAATACCATCCGCCCGCGAGAATCACGAACAGCGACGACGCGACGAGGTTTGCGCCGAAGCCCGCCCAATACGAGCCGTCCGCCCAGCGCTCCATTCCCATTGCAATCGCCCAGAAAAAGAAAATCGCCGTGTTCAAAATTTCCGCGCAAATGAGCCATTGCACGGGCGAAGAAAAATTGAAGCGCATTTTTGCAAAGCGCATGGCGAGAAACGCGAACACCATCCAGCCGGTCACGAAGCCGAAAAATTCCGGAGGCTCGCGCGAAATTTCCCCAAACAAATACGCGCCGTGCGAACTGTCCCAGATGCTCAGCGCGTTCATGCGGTCGAACGGAACGGGAAGCGCTGCGTCAACCAAAAATCCGCTTATCAACACGCAAAAAAGCCCGCGCCCAAACGTCATGAAAAGCGCGGGGATGACGACGAGGATGCCCGCCGTGAAAAGCGAAACGCCGGTCGGCGCGAGCAAATTCCCGAGCACCGACATCGCCGCAACCCAGAAATACGCGACCGCGCACGCCGGAAGCCAATACAAAAAACTGTGCTCGAACTTCATTTTTCACATTCCCGTTGTTGCGGCGTCGGTGCGCAGCTTTCTCCCCTCGCCGCCTTGTTTGTCGAGCTCCTCCAAGGTGTCCAATTGCCCTGATTCCGTGATGTCGGCGCTCACGGGCACGAGAATCGCAACTTCTTCGAGAGTGGCGAGATTCGGGCGCAACTCGACCGGCGCCTCGTAGAACAAACCGTCTTCCGTGAGCTCCAATTTTTGGCTGACTTCGCCAATCGCGAGCCCTGGCGGGAAAACGCCGCCAATGCCTGTCGTGATGACGGGGACGCGGTGTGTGAACTCGCTCGGGAAGTCCGACGGAATGTCGCGAATTATCCCCGAGGGGCGACGAAGCGGACCGCCGCTCGCGCCGCGATATGTCACAGGGTAGTCGCTGCCTTCGATGTATGCGGAAATGCGAAACGACGGGCTCGAAATCAGCTCCACGACGCTTGTCGAGAGATGGACGGTCCTCACTCTGCCGACGACGCCGTGTGCATCTACGACAGGGCATCCCTCGCGAATGCCGTCGCTTTTTCCGCGCCGCACGACGATTTGTTGCCACCACAATCCAATGTCGCGCCGAGCGACGCGCGCGACGACGACGCGCATTTCCGGCCTCGACGGCAGGTTGAGCAGGCGCTCCAAGCGCAAATTTTCTTCGCGCAGGGAATTGAATTGTTGCGATTCAAATTGGAGCGAGCCGGCGATCCGCGCGGCGTCGCGACCGGCTTCGATCAACTCGTGCTTGCTGCGGGAGCGCATTTCCCAATACCTCGCAAGATCGCCGACGCGCGACGATGCCAACGAGACCGGCGCCTCAAATTCGTAGAAACTCTCCGCGAAAAATCTCTTCACACAGGATGGGGCAAACCAGCAGAGCGCGATCGCAAAAAAACCGAACAGGAAAGGGCGGAGATTGCGATAGCTTATCATTTGCGGGAGTAAAAAATATGTCGCCGCATTGACGACTCACGCCGGTTTTGCGCAACCTCGGCGCGAGGCAAAAATTTCGCGGGGAAATGTGCGCCGAGACCGCAGAGCAACGCAGGCGAACTTAGTCGCGGCGATGCATTTTGTTCCAGTTGTCGTCCTCAATGGAAATGCCGGTGCCGTTGACGACGGCGTGAAGCGGATCTTCCGCGACAAAGAACGGCAAGCCCGTTTTTTCTGCGAAATACACGTCGAGTCCGCGAATGAGCGCGCCGCCACCGGCGAGAACTGCGCCGCGGTCGTAGAGATTGCCGCTGATTTCCGGCGTGCAGCGCGAAAGCGTGTCGCAAATCGCGGCTTCCATTTTGCTGAAGCAGGGGAGCATCGCGTTGCGAATTTCTTCCGAGTTCACGGTGAGCGCACGCGGCAAGCCGCCGAAGAGGTCGCGTCCTTTGATGTCCATCATCATTTCCTGGCGCAGCGGGACAGCGGAGCCAATTGCCTTTTTGAGCTCTTCCGCCGTGCGCTCGGAAATCACCAAGTCGTAAGAAGTTTTGATGTATTCGATGATCGCGCGCTCCAATTCGTCGCCGGCAACATTCAGGCTCTTCGCCGCCACAATGCCGCCGAGCGAGAGCACCGCGACCTCCGTGGTGCCGCCACCAATGTCAACGATCATGCTCGCCTCCGGTTCTCCGACCGGAAGCCCGACGCCGAGCGCCGACGCAATCGGCTCAAAAATTATCCGCACATTTTGCGCGCCCGCGCGATACGCCGATTCCTCGACAGCCCTGCGTTGCAGGCGGTTGATCCCGTATGGCACCGCGATGACAACAGTGAGGTGTGTCAACAACGAATGCCGCGCCGCTTTCCCGATGAAATAACGCAACATGTGCTCGCTGATTTCATAGTCCGCGATAACGCCTTCTTTCATCGGTCGAATGACCTCGAGGCCTTCGGGGACAACAGTTGCCATGCGCTTTGCGTCCGAGCCGACAGCCAAAATCGCCTTCGTCTCTTTGTTCATCGCGACATAGCTCGGTTCGTCCATTATTATCCCGCGCCCCTTCACATAAACGAGGACGTTCGCCGTCCCGAGGTCGATACCGATTGAAGTGGAGAAAATTCCTGGAAATCTGCTGAAAATTGACATGGGCGGCTACTTTGTTGCCGCAATTTAAAAAGAGGGGAAACTTATTGTCAACGCAACGCCCCGCCGGCACGGGCTTTTGCTTTGTTGTGGCGGGGTGGCGGGTTAGTGGTGAACGCGATTGTTGCCGCCACTAACCCGAACCTTCACCACTAACCCAATTCCCACCACCAACCTAAGTTTCACCACAGACCCGCGCCACCACCAACCCGAGTCTCACCACCAACCCGGATCTCGCCACCAACTCACGCCACCACCAACCCGTGTCTCTCACCACTAACCCGCGCGGGGAACTTAGAAATCTTCCGAGAAAAATTCCTCGTCGGAAACTTCTTCCTCTGCCTCGTATGACGCAGCGGTGTCGTCGTCAAACACAGGCTCTGCCGCCTTCTCGTCGTCGCCACCACCATTGCTGTCGTCGGCTTTGTTGCCGTCAGTCGCGGCATTGTTGTCGGCGGGTTTGTCGTTCTCTGTTGCGGCTTTTATTATGTATTCAAGCTGCGTTGCCATGCTCGTCACAATCTCGAGGGCTTCGGTCTGTTCCTTGGGGATTTTTTTCACAATTTCGAGGAGTTTGTCGCGGCATTCAATGATTTGCGGGAGCGATTCTTTGAGAATTTCTGCCACCTTTTTTCGCACAGCCTCTTTGGCCTCGGGCCCGAGATCTTCTTTGCCCTGCAACGCGGCCTCGATTTTTTCGTTCAGCTTTTTTGTCAGCGGAACGAAATATTTGTCCTGAAAAGGCTTTACGAACGCGAAATATGAGTATTGCGCGTGCAATTCCTCGCTGCCTTCTCCGTTGTATGCCACAACTTCGTTGGCGAGATTGGCGAGATCTTCGTTCTCGCGTTGCTGTTCCAAGGTGAAATTTTTAATCGCCTCGTGAATTTTTTTGACACGCTTCGCTGTGCCGCGCTCGAGGCCTTTCAGCCCCGACTTTATGCTCGAAATCTTTTTCGAGAAATCTGTGACCTCGGCGAGCGCCTTCAAGTAATTTTCGACGCCGCCGCTGCGATATCCGGTTTCGGCGAGCCGCTTGCCGTCTGCGTTCAAAATCAAAACTGTCGGGAAGCCTTCGATTTTAAATTGCTCGAGCAACTTCGGATTTTGCTTTTTCGCCTGCTCGGAAAGTAGGCTTTGGTCGTGCGGCGTGTCGATGAAGACGAGCACGAAGCTCTTTTTCGCAGCCTCCAAAAATTCCGGCTTTGAGAAAACTTCTTCGTCGAGGCGTTTGCACCACGAGCACCAATCCGAGCCGGAGAAATCGACGAGGAGCAGTTTGTTTTCTTTTTTCGCGAGTTTTTTTGCCTCCGCAAAATCGTCGAGCCAGCCCGCCGGCGTCGAGGTTTGCTGCGCCTCGGTGGCGGCGTCGGAGCCGGGCTCGGTCGCCGCGATTTTTTCGGCGGGGACGATTGTTTCAGCCGGCGTGGAATCGGCGAACAACGTGCCTGCGAGAGAGACCGCGAGTGCGATCGAGAGAATCGGTTTTTTCATAACTGTGTTTTTTCTTTTGTTGTGGATTAAAACTCGAAAGCGCGTTTGTTGCGGAGCTCGCGAGTTAATGAAAAGCGTTGTCGCTCGGGAAATTTGCTTTGCGCAAAGAAATTCAGGCGTTCCCGCCCTTAGTGGTGGCAGGGTTGGTGGTGGCGAATGGGTTGGTGGTGGCGGGTGAGTTGCCACTGTTGTGGGCATAATTGTTGCCACCACCATTGTAGTGGTCGCCACCGTTGTCGCGCTTCGCATAGCGGCTCGCGATAATCGAACAAACAAAGAGTTGGAGTTGGTGGTAGAACATTATCGGCAGGACGAGGAGCCCGATGTCGATTTCGCCGGAAATTGCCGCCGCGCCAAAGATTACGCGCGCCATCGGAATGCCGGACGCGAGCGTCTTTTTCGACCCGCAAAACACTGCGGCAATCTCGTCCTCCGTCCCGAATTTCAGCGCTCGCGCCGCCGTGCGCGAAATGGTGAGCGCGAGGAAGAGCACAACTGCGGCGCCGACGCCCGTTTGCACGAGCACGACGAGCCCGAAATTTGTCCACAAACCGCGCGCCACCGAGTCCGAGAACGCCGAAAACACGATCAGCAAGATCACGATTTTATCGAACATGTTGACGTATTTTTTGAACGGCTCGAAATATTTCGCGAGGACGCCGCGTAGCGCCTGCCCCACCAAGAACGGCAGGAAGAGTAGCGTGAAGAGGTCGAAAATCGTTTGCGAAAGCGGAAGCGGCTCGCCCGTCGTGTGCGCGAAGATCCCGATGAGCAGCGGTGTCAGGAAAATCCCGAGCAGGCTCGAAATCGACGCGTTGAAAATCGCGGCGGGAATGTTGCCGCGAGCCGCCGCCGTCATCGCAACAGACGACGAGATCGTCGATGGCAGCGCGCCGAGAAAATAGAATCCGAGTGCGAGCTCGGGGCGAATTATTCCGAGCGTGTCCGCCGCCACAAAGCAAAACGCGAATGTCAAAATCGGGAACACGACAAACGTCATCGCCTGCACGAGAATGTGAACCCGCCACGCGAGGAGCCCGTTGCGCAGATTGTTCCACGAAAGCCCGAGCCCGTGGAAAAAGAAGATCGCGGCGACGCCCCAGTTCGCGAGCTCGTCCGCGTGAATCGCGCCGCCCGTTTTGCCGACGTCGGGGAACAGTGTCGCGAGCACGACGCACGTCACCATGCCGGCGAGAAACCAGTCCTTGAAAAATGCGAGCGGATGTTTTTTGTGTGCGCTTGCGCCCATGCGTTTGTCGTGCGCGGGGAAATCGTGCGCCATCGCGGCAATGCGGCGCGCTTACCCGAAGAAAATATCTTCGAGTGCGAGGCAGATTGCGTGATAGACGGGCAGGTGGAGTTCCTGAATTTTAAACGTCTCGCTTTCGGGGACGCAGATGCAGATGTTGGCGAGAGTTTTCAGCCTGCCGCCGGTTTTGCCCGAGAGCGCGACTGTCGCCATGCCCTTTTCCCGTGCGACTTCCATCGCCGCGCAGACATTTTTGGAATTGCCCGAAGTGGAAATGCCGAGTAGTGCGTCGCCTCTTTTCCCGAGCCCCCAGACCAATTGCGCATAGACGTAATATGGGTCGCAATCGTTCAGCCACGCAGTGTTTATCGCGCCGAGAGAGTGGAGCGGAATCGCCGGAAGTGCGTCCTGCAATTTCGACGCGAGCTCTTCGCCGAGGCGTTGCCGCACGGCGGGGTGGTTGAGCGGGCGCTTTGAGCAAAATCCTTTCAGAAGTTCGCCGGAGATGTGGTCGGCGTCGGCGGCACTTCCGCCGTTGCCGCACAACAAAAGCTTTCCGCCGCCGGAGAACGTTTTTGCGAGCGCGTCTGTGGCGGCTTGAATCGTATCGCCGCATTCCGCGAGAAGCGGATACCGCGAAAGGAGCTTTTCAATTTGTCGGTGCATAAAAAATTTCAAAGGCGCAGGCGGGAAATTTGAGGCTCCGGAAAATCCCGTCGGCGCGGCGGCAGCGCTTAGCGATACGCGGCGTTGATTTTGTCCGAAACGTCTTTGTACGCGGCGTCTGCCATATAAATTGTTTTGTATTCTGCGATTGCCTCGGCGTTTTTGCCGGATTTTTCGTAGGCGGTCGCCAATTCGTAAATGATGTCTTTCTTCACGTCGGTCATCAGCGTGATTTCGCCCTTCGCCGCAGAAAGCTGGTCTGCCGCGAGGTCGTATTTCCCGCCCGCGATAAACGCCCTGCCGAGGTTGAGCATCGCATTGTGGCGATTCTTCGGTGCGCGCTGCGCGAGTTGGAGCTCGCGAATTGCGCCGTTGATATCACCGGCTTCGAGCAACTTCGTGCCATACTCGTAGCGATAGTTGTAATCGTTCGGGTATTTTTCCACGAGCGTCTGAATCGTCTGCAACTGGTATGCGGCGAGCGTTTTTTTGAGCTCGGCAAGATTCTTTTTCGCCTCCTCGTTGTCGGGCTCGTTCGCAACAATGGCTTCGGTGTCTTTTACGCGCTTCTCGTAGCCCTCGATCGTGAGCGAGTATTCCTGCTTTTCGAGCGTTGCATCGACCTTGCCGTTGGTGGTTTTGCGCGCGTTTTGAACGGCCTCGATCGCCTTGTCGAAGTCGCCGATAATTCTGTAATTGCGCGCGAGGTCGCGATAAAGCTGCAAGTCTTCCGGATTTTTCTCGATTGCGGCGAGAATGTTCGGGATTTCGGCGCTGGCGGAATCGACGTCGGAGACGACGCGCGATTTTTGCTCGAGCTCGCGAGCTTTTTCCGTGTTCGCGAGCTTGGTGCGATAGTCCGTTTTCTCGTCCCATTGCCCGTTGCCCATGGTCTGCGCGACGGAGACTTGGCGCGCCAACTCCTGCAAATCGCCGTTGTTCGGATAGCGTTTCAGCGCGGCGTCAACGGCTTTCAGCGCGAGCGGCGTGTTTTTGTCGTTCAAATTCGCGGAAACGAGTTTGGAAAAGTTTTCCGTTGTCGGATCGACTTCCGCAATTCCCTCATAGGCAAGCGCAACAATGTCCCAAAGGCCTGCCGCCTCGCCAGCGACTGCGAGCGTCTTGTTCGCCGCGAGGTCGTAGGGGTTTACCGAAAGTTTTTTCTCCGCCTCGATGAGGTATTTCTCCGGATTTTTCTCCGCCGCAGATTTGCTCGGCACTCCGAAGGAGAGGAAAAGTTTGGAAAGCCCGCTCGCCTGCGTGGGGCGTTTGCCGGTCGCAACTTTCTGCGCCAAACGCAGAATGCGGCGGATTTCTATGCAGGAGGGGTGGCGCGCCAAAACTGCCTGGCAGGTTTCGACTGCAAAGGGGGCATTGCCTTTCTTAATCGCGTTTTCCGCTGCGGCGATCTGCTTTTGCTCGCGCGGGTCGATTTCGCTGAGAAGAACTTTTTCCATGGAGACTTTTGGGGTTTTTCGGGAGAATTTTGTGGTGAATGAGCGGGGCGGCGCAACTCTCGGCACTCCGCCCCTCTTAGCGCGCGAATATGCGCGCGGCGCGCGTGAACGACAAGAAAAATTTCCGCGTCGCCACCAACCTGAGCCACCACCAACCCAATTCCCACCACTAACCCGCGCCACCACCAAGCACGCCACCTCCAACCCACGACAACAAACGGGAACGCGGATTTTGTTCCACATTCCCGTTTGTTGCCACCACCAACCCAATCGCAACCGGGTCGGAGGTGGGCATTGCCGCAACGAAGCGCTTAGTAAACGTCTTTCTGGTAGCGACCTTCCGTCTTCCACGCCTTGACTTTTGCCGCCGCGTCAGTCTCGGAGAGCCCGCCGTGTTTTTGGCAAATTTCGAGCAACGCGGTCTCGACGTCCTTCGCCATGCGCTTTGCGTCGCCACAGACAAAGAAATATCCGCCATCGTCGTTGAGCCATTTCCAGACCTCGGCCCCCGCCGCGCGAATCTTGTCTTGCACGTAGATTTTGTACGCCTGATCGCGCGACCATGCGCAGTCCAAGCGCGTCAAGAGCCCGCTCGCGAGAGCGTCTTCCCACTCTTTTTGGTAGAGGAAATCGGTCTTCACGCGTTGGTCGCCGAAGAAGAGCCAATTCTTGCCCGTCGCCTTCTGCGCGGCGCGGTCTTGCACAAAGCTCCTGAACGGCGCAATTCCCGTGCCGGGACCCACCATGATCATCGGCGCAGCCAAATCCGCCGGCGGGGCAAAGCGCGAAGGCGCAACAAACACCGGCAGCGCGGGGACGCCGACCGGCGCATATTCGCCAATGAAAGTCGAGCAAACGCCGTCGCGGGCGCGCCCGTTCGTCTCGTAGCGGACAACCGCAACAGTCAGGTGCACCTTGTCTTTTCCGACAAACCTCGGCGACGAGGAAATCGAGTAAAGGCGCGGCGCCATCTTGCGAAGCTGATCGACAAACGCCTGGGCCGCTGGGCGCACCGACGCAAATTCTTCGCCGATATCGACGACGTGACGCGCCTCGATCCAGCTCTTTTGCGCCACGGGATCCGCGTTCGCGAGCACCGCGTCCAACTCCGCCTTCTGCTTGTCGCAGCCGGCATTGTCGCGGGCAAATTGCACGAATTTTTTCGAGATGACGCCGAGCGACAACTCCGTCGTCAGCGCCGCGCGGAGCGAAATTGCCTCCGTCGCTTTCGGGAGCAAAACCGGTTCGTCGCCGGTGAATCCGTAGGCGCTCAAAACTGCGGCGACAAGTTTGTCGGAGTTGCGCGGGAACACGCCGAGCGAATCGCCCGACTTGTAAACGAGCCCGCTTTTGCCGAGGTCGATCTCCAAGTGAACCGTTTCCTTTTGCGATTCCGGCGCATTCGCGCGCGAGCGCACCAGGATTGTCGCGAGATACGGATTTGTTTTGCTGTATTGGCAAGTGTTTTCTTCAGGCATAATTCTTCGAGTGTTGTGTAATAAAGAAATTTGATGAGCCCGCATTATGCCTTTGCGGCGACAAAAACGGAACATAATTTTTGAGCAAGTTCGCTCTTTTTCTTTGCGCAAAATTTCTTTATCATTGCCCAACACTTCTTTTTTGGAGAAGCGCGAAAACAAATTCTGTTTTAACTCATGAATCTCTCAAGAATCGTAAAAGTTGTCGTCACGCTTTTGCTGGCAGGCTCGGTGCTATATATTCCATATGAGTCGCTCGGCGTTGCGCTAACTCCGGTAGAAATTCGCGTCATCGCGATGTTTGTCATGGCGGCGTTTTTCTGGATTTTGTCGCCAATCCCGATTTGGACGACATCGGTGCTCGTCATCGTCGTCTCGCTCGTGACGCTCTCGAACCAGTGCCTGCCGTTTTTGCGTTACGACGAAGCCGGCGTGGTTTACCCAAATCTCGTCAACAGTAAAGCGTTAATGGCGACTTTTGCCGACCCCGTCATAATGCTCTTCCTCGGCGGATTTTTCCTCGCTGCCGCCGCGACAAAGTATCACTTGGACATGAATCTCGCGAAGGTCATGTTGAAGCCGTTCGGCAAAAATCCGCGCTTCGTCATGCTCGGCATAATGATGATTACCGCGATTTTCTCGATGTTCATGAGCAACACGGCGACTGCGGCGATGATGGTCGCGATTCTCGCGCCGGTTCTCGCGTTGTTCGATGAAGACGACAAGGGGCGCATCGCCTTTGCGCTTGCAATCCCGATCGCCGCAAACGTCGGCGGCATGGGCACGCCTATCGGCACGCCGCCAAACGCCATCGCGCTCAAATCCCTCGGCGACATCGGCGCGTCCGTCACCTTCGGCAAGTGGATGGCGTTTGGCATCCCCTACGTCATCATTTTGCTCCTCATCGCGTGGGCGTTTTTGGTGTTTTTGTTCCCGATTAAAAAGAAATCTATGGAGCTCACAATCGGCGGGAAATTCCCGAGGAGCCCGAAGGCGATTATCGTCTATGTCACGTTTGTGGTGACGGTGATTTTGTGGGTGCTCGGCAAAGGGATTGTGGGTATCGACGAGAATGTTGTCGCGATGATCCCGATTGCGGTTTTCTCCGTGACGCAAGTCATCACGGCGGCTGATTTGAAGGCAATGGGCTGGGACGTTCTCTGGCTCGTCGCGGGCGGCTTTGCGCTCGGGCTCGAGCTGCAACAAACCGGCCTCGCGAAAGACTTGATTGACGCGATTCCGTTCGCGGAATGGTCGCCGCTCGGCTTGATGATTGGCGTCGGCGTCATCTGCCTCTTCATGGCAAACTTCATGTCGCACTCGGCGACGGCGGCGCTCATGGTGCCGATTATCGCAGTTGTGGGCGTGAACCTCGGCTCGAATCTTGACAGTCTCGGTGGTTCGGTGGCGCTGCTCGTCTCAGTGGCGTTCGCCTCTTCTCTCGGCATGTCGCTTCCGATCTCCACGCCACCAAATGCGATCGCGTACAATACGGGCTACGTCAGCACGAAGGGCATGGCGCAAAGCGGCATATTCATCGGCATTGTCGGCATGGTCTTGACATACGTCATGATGATTTTCTTGGCGCACATAAATATGTTCGGGTCCGAGAAGACCGAGGCAGAACCCGCGCCCGTGGCAGCCCAGGTCGCCACCACCGAGCCGGCTCCCGCCCCCGCCGCAACGGTGGTGGCGCCCGCGCAATAATCCCGCCACCAACCCGATTGTTGCCACGCGGCTTTGCCCGCCACCAACCCCTCGCACCTCGTGAGGGGTTTTTTGTGCTAGGGGAAATGGCTTGGTGGTGGGGAAATGGCTTGGTGGTGGGGGAATGGGGTCGTGGGGGCGCGGGTCGGTGGGGATTGGGTTGGTGGTGGGGAATTGGGT
>JAJPZB010000182.1 GCA_021204635.1 Opitutia bacterium
TCCCACCACCACCACCACGACAATCGCGCCTGCCACCACCAACCCGCCGGCGTCCGCGACTGTCGCGGAGAATATTTCTCACCACCAACCCGCAGAAATTCGCGACCACCAACCCGCGAGCGACAATTCGGAGTCCCCGAAAAAGCGCCCGCGCAAGCCCAAGAAAATTTCCCGCGACAAAGCCGCCGGCGACGGCGCCTCCGCCGCAACCGACGCGGAATCAGCAAAGCCCGCCACCGTGCGGAAGCCTGCGAAAAAATCCGCGCCGCGCAAACCGCGTTCCGCCACAAAGCCGAAGCGCGCAGAAAAAAATTCCGGCGAAAAAACCGCCGACAACGATGTTGCGCGCGGCGAGTAAAAATCCGGTTTTCTTCTCGGAAAATCGCGCCGACTACTACGACGCGTTTTCCGAGGCGATGGCGCAACAGACCCCGATTTTTCTCGGAAATCCGCGCTGGACCGCCGAGCAAGAGCGCGCCGCCGGCGTTGTCGCGGAGAAATTTTTCGCCACAAACCCCGCCCGCAACAATGCCCGCGTCCTCGTGCCCACCGGCGGGAGCGGCGGCAAAATCCGCTTTGTTGCGCACACGCCCGCGACGCTCGCCGCCTCGGCGCGCGCCCTGCAAGCGCATTTGGGCGCGGCGGCGCTCGATTGTTTCGCGTGCCTCCCGCCGTGGCACATTAGCGGGCTGATGCCGTTTGTCCGCGCGAAAATCTCGGGTGGCAAGTTCATTTTTTGCGATGGTGGCAGCTTTCACCGCGATGAGCCGCTGCCCGAAATTCGCCGCGACAATCGTCGCGCGACACTCATGAACTCGCTCGTGCCGACGCAGCTCCGACGCCTGCTCGCGCGCGACGATGGTGCGGAGTGGCTGCGTCAATTCGACTTCGTGCTGCTCGGCGGCGCCGGCGTCCCCGCAGATTTGCTCGCCCGCGCGCAGAGCGAAAAAATCGCGCTCGGCGTTGGCTACGGCATGACGGAAACCGCGTCGCTGGTCGCGCTCGCGCAACCGCCGGATTTCGAGGCGGGGACGATTTTGCCGCACGCAAAAATCGCGATAGGCGCAGGCGGGCGCGTCCTCGTGGCGGCGCAATCGCTCGGCGAGACGCTTGGCGACGACGGGATTTTGCTTCCGCGCGAAGAATTTTTTGCGACGGGCGACGAAGGCGTCATCGACGCGGGCGGGCGCCTGAAAATTCTCGGGCGCTTGGACAGATTTATAAATTCCGGCGGGGAGAAAATCGATCCGCGCATGGTGGAAGCCGCGATTGTTGCGGCGGGAATCGCAGAGCGCGCACTCGTCGTGGGCGAGCCCGACGCGGAGTGGGGCGCGCGCGTCGTCGCGCTGCTCGCGGGGACGTTGCTCGGCGGCAGCGATGAGGCGGCGGAGAAAATTTTGCGGGAAAAATTGTCGGGACGCCTGCCGCGCGAAATGCTGCCAAAGCGCGCGATTGTCGTGGCGGAACTCCCCTTTGATGCAAAGGGAAAGCTCGACCGCGCCGCGCTCGCCCGCATTCTCGCAAGATAATAAAGTGGATTCGGGTAGGGAATTGTTGTGTCAACACACCACAATATTGTTGCATACGGAAATATTATTTGCAAATATCGCAAAATTTTTCCGCGACATCCTGCGCAAAAGTTGCAATAAATAAAAGAATTGCGCAAAAATTAGCAAAAATATTTTTGCAAGTTGGCGATTTTATCCTTGGGTAAATTCACCCCTTTTCTTAAAATCTGCACACCAAAATTTAATTCTTTCTCACAAAAACCAACTATATAACTACCATGAATAATATAAAATTCTTGACAAGCTCACTTGTGGCGGCGGTGTCCGCAATCGCAATATGCGGCGGCGTCTCGGCGCAGGCGGAAGACCTGACTTGGTCCGGCGCAACAAACGGCGTTTGGAGCACGGATTCCGGCGCGACGAACTGGACGGATGATTCCGCAGAAATCGCCTTCACGAGCGGAGACAATGTCACGTTTTCAGGCGCGGGGCTCGGCGTCCCGACAATCATTCTCGCGGAAAATATTTCCGCCGGCAGCGTGACCGTCACGGAAAGCGGCTACGTGCTGCAATCCGCCACAAGCGGCAACTACACCTTGCAGGCAAATTCGCTCACGCTCGACGACGAGCGCACCGACGACGCGGCGCATACTTTCACAATCGCCGAAAACACGGCGGTGAGCGTCGGGACCTTCACGGAATCGAGCGGGCAAATGGATTTGGTCGTGAACGGCTCGTTGGAAGTTTCGGGGGAAATGCATGTCAACAGCTCGCAGGACGAAAGCATTTCGGGGAGCGGAACTATCAGCGTCGGCTCACTCCTCTACGACGCAAGGCAAGGTGAGTCTTTCACAATCTTAGTTAAACAAGCGCATTTTGGGACAATTACCGAGACGACCGGCGGCGGAGAGCAAGATTCGGAGGCGAATTTTCGCACAATCGTCATCGGCGACGGAACTAACGCGACAGCGGCGACGGCGGATAGAATTTATATCTCCAGCAATTCACAGATAGAGGTTGCGGCAAATTCCACTTTGTCCGTCGGAACGTTTTCCGACACCAGCGGATATCACACAAAAATCGTTGGGGATGGCACGTTTACTGCGGATTCGATGACTTTTAACGGGGCCAACGGCGAAATGACATTTGCCGTCGCAAACGCGGTGGTCGGAACTTTCGACAACACCGGGACGCATAAGGTCGTTGTTGCGGAATCTTCTAATCTCACGACAGGCTCGCTTACTCGCACCGGCAATGTGCTCACATTGGAAGTTGACGGGACACTCAATGTCACTAAGTCCTACGGCGACAACGACAATTTTGGAACGGGGTTGCTGTCATTTGAGGGCTCAAGCGACTTCGGATATCCTCAGTATCTCAGCGGCAGCGGCACTGTTAATGCCTACGGAATCCACTACAGGGCAAATAACAAGGCGTGGTTGGAGGTCAGCGTGGCGAATTTGAATATCGGCGAGGCAGGAATTACGAAAGTGCACCTCGGGTCGTTTAAAATCAAAACGACGACCGTCGGCCTCTACGAAACAGATAATTTGACCCTGTCCGCCGATTTGTGGCTCGATGGCGGCAGCGAGGGAACGAAGTTTAAGCCGACAGAAGGGCAGCAGCTGACGCTCTCGGGCGTGATTTCCGGATCCGGCGCGCTCGTGAAAATTGGCGCCGGCGATTTGACGCTTTCCGCGACAAATACTTATACCGGTGGGACAACGATTTCGGAGGGGACGGTTGTCGCAGCCCACAACAACGCGCTCGGCACGGGCTCTGTTGCGATCGCGGGCGGGCAACTCGAGGTCGGCGCGGGCGTCACGTTCGCGAACGCAATTTCCGTTGTCCTCGACGACAGCTACATCATCGGCGTTGGTGGCGCGGACGGAATTTCGGCGTTCGCGGCCACCGGCGGCTACGCGATTACGGGCGCGGGTGTGCTAAATTCGGCGATAACGATTTCCGTGGATGGGGCGCTCGACAACCTCGGTAGCGGCGTGTACGAATTTGGCATAGTCGATCCGGACCTCGCCGGCACGGCGACAATCAATATGGACGCGCTCATCGACGCCGGCTTCAACGCGAGCTATGAGAATGGCGTAATCACGATTACGGTTCCGGAGCCCGCGATGTTCGGCTTTGTCGCAGGGCTTGTCGCCGTCGCAACTCTCGCAACAAAGCGCCGCCGGCGTTGCCATCGCAAGGCATAGTTGCGGCAACACGAACGCAGTTTGCGTGCACGAAAAAAGCTCTCCGGCGGCAACAATGCCGGAGAGCTTTTTTTGTGGCGGCGGGATGGTGGTGGGAATTTGGGTTGGTGTTGAGTGGTGAGATTTGGGTTGGTGGCGAGACTTGGGTTGGTGGCGAGACTTGGGTGAGTGGTGAGATTTGGGTTGGTGGCGAGACTTGGGTTGGTGGTGGCGGCAAGGTGCCGCGATTGTTGTCACACGGATTTGTTCACGCCTAACGGCGTTCACGATTGTGGCGGCGGGATGGTGGTGAGAATTTGGGTTGGTGGTGGCGGTTGGGTTAGTGGTGAGGCATGGGTCTGTTGCGAGAGTTTGTGGTGAGGTTTTTTCGGAGGGGTTGGTGGTGAGGATTGGGTTGGTGGTGGGGAGCAGAGTCAGGCGACGTACAACGAACACACACCCTCACCACTAACGTGGTCCCCTCCCGCTAACTTAGCGGGAGAATTACGTTGGT
>JAJPZB010000108.1 GCA_021204635.1 Opitutia bacterium
GATCGGGTTGGTGGTGAGGAATTGGCTTGGTGGTGAGGAATCGGCTTGGTGGTGAGATCGGGTTGGTGGTGGCGGCTTAGTGGCGGGTCAAACTTCCGGGTTGGTGGTGGGATTTTTGTCCTTGCGATATCGCGATGCCACCACAAAGGCGATTCCCACAACGATGAGAATCAGCGAATAAAATTGCCCGCGCGACATACCCAAAATAAACGACACCCCGATGTCGGGCTCGCGGAACTGCTCGTTTATCACGCGGACAATCCCGTAGAGAATTGACGCCTCGCCGAATAGTTGCCCCGCCGGAAGCGGAACTTTTTTCCAGAACCTGAATTGCGTCCACGCGAGAATCAGCAATCCTTCGAGCGCCGCCTCGTATAGTTGCGACGGGTGGCGCGGAAGCAAATACCCGATGTGCTCCGCGCCGGCGAAATCGTAGAAATGCCACTTGAAAATCACCGCCCACGGGACGTCCGTCTCCTTCCCCCACAATTCGCCGTTCACGAAATTCGCGCACCTGCCGAAGAAAATTCCCGCGCCCGCGAGCGTCGCGATGATGTCGCACAATTTCAAAAATCCGCACTTGCATTTTCGCGACGACCACAATGTTGCGACCACCGCGCCGAGCATGCCACCGTGGCTCGACATGCCACCGTGCCAAACTTTAAAGACCGAGAGCGGGGCGGAAAAAAATGCGTCCGACGCGTAGAAAAACATGTATCCCAACCGCGCGCCGACAATGATGCCCACCACCAACGCTATGATAAAATTTTGCTGCGCCGGCGGATCTAACGGCGATCTCCCGCGCTTGAAATAAACGTGGAGCATGATCGCGCCGAAAATAAATCCGGCGAGATACGCCATGCCGTACCAGCGGATTCCGTCGAGAAAAAATCCGTCCGGAAACTTGACGATAAACGGGCTCAGGTCGTGCACCCAAAATCCGGGCGTCGGCTCCGGAGTGAAAATAGGCTGTGCGCTCGTCATTGGTCGTCAACCCTGTATCCGATAATCGTGATTCCGCGCCGGCGCGCTTCTTCCAAGACTTTTTGCTTTTCCAAAATGACCACGTTGTCCGCCTGCAACGCGACATGTTTAATGCCGCCAATCTCCAACGAATCTAACGTGCGCATGCCGAAGCAGGGGACGTCGAAGCGATAGTCGTGCTTGGGCTTGACGGTTTTCACGAAGAGCGGATTTTTCTTCGGAATATCCGCGCAACGGCGAAGCATTTTGTCCGTGCCCTCATACGCTTCGACCGCAGTGACAGTGCCGCCTGCGACGACGACGCCCTGGCCGATGTCGAGCCGCGCGCATTCTTTCGCAATCCTGATGCCGTATTCGAGTTGCCCCTGACTTATTTTGCTTGCCTTGCCGACAATGGCGCCCTCCGTTGCCAATTCGTCGTCCATAAACGCGCGGGAATCGAGTTGGATGACGCCGTTTCTTTCCGCCTCGTCCGCGATTGCGCCGAAAATCGTGTGTGCGTTGCGCTCTTTCAATTTTGCCAATGCCAAAGCGGCTTTGAGGTCGGGGACGAGACCGTGGAAAAGGCGTTTTGGCGCGACCCTGCCGCACATTATGAAGTAGCGCGAATGCAGAATTTTCAGCTCGGAAAGAAATTTGCCGAGTTGCCCGACCTTCGCCCACATAACGCGATCCGGCGGAAACGTCGCGACAAAGTCGTCATCGACTTCGTCAACAATCGCGATGAGCGAGAGCGGCACGCCGGCTTCTCGCGCGCGGGCGGCGAGAATGCGCGGGTATGCGCCTTTTCCCGAGAGCAATGTCAGCTCAGCCGTGGGATCAAAATCTGCCGGCAAAAATCGTGAAATCATAAAAGCAAAGAGAAAAAGAGTCTAAGTTGACGCATTTCAAGAAGAAAGCGGGAAGTTATCGATATGAAATCGCGCCGAAAATTTCCACGTCGTTGTCAAAACGCTTTGTGCCCGCGACAACAATCTCTGCCTCGTCGCAGAAAAATTTCTCGGGCGATTTTTCCGGCGTCCCCGCAACATAGGCGTAGAGCCAATCGGCTTGGTGTGTGGCGAAGAGCGATTTCAGCAAAATTTCCCCGCCCTCGAAGTACACGCCGGTGAGAGAATTTTCCATGCAGAAAGCGCGAAATTTTTCCCAAAATTTTTCATTGTTGTCGGGAAGCGGCAGGACGCGGACGCCGCTTCGTTGCAGGATTTTTTCCGCCCGCAACGCAGTCTTCTCTGTTGTCGCGAGAATTGTGCGCGAGGCAAATTCGTCAGAAAAAACTTTCGGGTTGGTGGCGAGCTCGAGCGTTCTGCCGCTTCGGTCGAAAACAAAGCGGACAGGGCAGAAAACCGGCTCGCCTGCGATGCGCGCAGTCAGCGCGGGATTGTCGCAGACCACCGTCCCCGAGCCGACCGCGATCGCAGGGAAATAGCGCCGCTCTATCATGACATTGTTGCGGGATTTTTCCCCCGTGATCTGCAATCGCTCACCACAGACCCGAAACATTTTCCCATCCGGAAGAAGCGCGCATTTCGCCGCGAGAAGCGGAGTGTTTTTGCGAATCGCGTGGTTGAAAATCGGGTTCAGGTTCTCGCATTCCCGAGCGAGAACTCCCGCGACAACATTCACGCCACTCTGCCGCAGAATCTCCAAGCCGCGACCACAATGCGCGGGATTCGGGTCCGTGGCGCCCACGACAACGTTGGAGATTTTCGCCGCCACAATCGCGTCGGTGCACGCGCCGGTTCTGCCGTGCGTGGAGCAGGGTTCCAACGTGACATATAGCGTGGCGCCGGGCTTTGGCGGGCGGCGAAGATTTGCGAGGGCGCGTCGCTCGGCGTGCGGCATTCCCGCGCGCTCGTGCCAGCCCTCTGCCACAATCTTGCCATTTTCCACAATCACCGCGCCGACAATCGGGTTCGGGTGCGTGTCGCCGCTTGCGCGCTTGGCGAGGGCGATGGCGCGCTTCATTGCGTCTTCCGGACCGCTGATTTTTTTCAACTCCATTTTTTGTCGGGTTTGCAGTGAGCGTGAGTATTCAAAAAAGCGTTCCCGCAAAACGATTTACGGGAACGCTTTTGTTGTCGCACAAGCGAATTTATTTCGCCCAGAGGTTGGACGGATATTCGCCGGCGGCGATGAGTTTTCCGATATTCGCCTGAACGACGGGCTTGTCTTCCTTGTAGGTCACGCCAAACCACGTGCTGTCCGTGCGGAGAACTTTCGCGGTCGCGTTGCCCTCTTTGATGAGTTGCCCGATCGTCATCGGAATGAAGCATTCGCTTTTCAATTCCGTGCCTTTCGCGTTCATGAATTCGAGGAAAATGCGGTCGAGGTGGTCGAACAATTTCGGCGTGCAACCCCACATGTTCATCGAGACTGGCGTTTCGCCCGGGATGTCCTTCGTCGTGCCGTCTTCGTAGGTGTTGCGACCGTTGTTGCCGACCTTCGCGATTTTCGTCATTTCCTCGATGTCGGTCAGAAATCCCTTGGCGTCTGTGTTGCAAACGCCGCGGGCAACAGTCCCGTGCTCGGAAAGCGTGTTTTTCATGAGGAATCCGACCATCGCGAACTCGCTCGACGCTGGGTCTGTTTCGCACAAAAACTTCGACACGACTTCATAGGAATTGCGCCCGTAGAAATCGTCGGCGTTGATGATCGCAAAATTTTCCTTGACAACGCCTTTCGCGCAAAGAATCGCGTGCGTCGTGCCCCAAGGCTTTTCGCGACCTGCTGGAACGGTAAAGCCAGCAGGAAGTTTGTCGAGCGTCTGATACGCGTAATCGACGGGGACGGGAAGATTTTTCTTCGCCACCATGTCTTTAAACGCATCTGCGAAATCCGGACGAATGATGAACACGACACGCCCGAAGCCGGCGCGGATTGCGTCGAAAACGGAGTAGTCGAGAATCGTTTCTCCGGAGGGACCCATCGGATCCATTTGTTTGAGCCCGCCGTAGCGGCTGCCCATGCCTGCTGCAAGAACGAGGAGTGTAGGTTTCATGGTTTTTCGTTGAATTTTTGTTGAAAAAACGAACTTCGGGCGCTCGTCTGCGCCCCGAAATTCGCCCAAATGCTAAAATCCGCGCCCGCCTGCGTCAACGGGCAAAAAGCGTAGGGTTGGTGGTGGCGGGTTGGTGGCGGGATTTGGGTTGGTGGTAGCAACAAACGTGCCACGATTGTTGTCACACGGATTTGTTCGGGACTAACGTCCCTCACGATTGT
>JAJPZB010000025.1 GCA_021204635.1 Opitutia bacterium
CTTGCTCCCCGCCACCAACCCAACTCTCACCACTAACCCCTCCGAAAAAAATCCTTACCACCAACCCAACCCCGCCACCACTAACCCCTCAGCGCGATGCGTAGTCATAGTGGCGCGCAGGCTTTTTGTATGGGGCAACGGCTTCGATTTTGTACCCGAGCACGGCGGGATCATCCACGAGCGTGCTGAATTTTTTCGCAGTGAAACTGACCTTGAAACGCTCGCCAAGATCTGCCTCGGCGATAATATCGCCGTCATCGTAGCCGTCGGCGCTTGTAGCGATCGCAATCCGCGTGTTGCCGCTGTTCTCCTCGATATACTTCATGAGTTTTGTTTTCACAAAATCCTCGGCGATAGACGGCTCCTCGGTGTCAAGAACAAACGTCACCTTTTGCAACAACACGGGCACCTGATTGCGGAGAGAAGAAATCCGCGTGACGAAAAACTTCCACTCCGCCACGCTCAGTCCGTCTTTTTGCTTTTTGGAAAATCTCATTTCACCGTCGATCGAGAGAACTGCGCCCTCTTCTATCACGGTTCCGTCGTCGAGCACTGCGCCGCATTTTGCGACACTGCCGTTTTCGAGCGTCGTGCCCGGCGTCACAAATTTCAGTTTCGCCGTGCCATCAAACGCCAAAATTTCGTAGGTGTCTGTGGCGGTGTCGAACATCATGGTCAAGAACTTTCTGCCATCTTTGCTCTGCCGCGTCCTGACTTCGCGCGCCATTCCGCAGAGGCGGACATTGTGGCGCTCGTAGCGCGAGAGCCCGCAATCCTCGAATTTTCCCGTGAATGTGGTGAGCGCCTCGTGCAAGCCGGCAAATTCGTCGAACGGATGCCCCGAGAGATAGAATCCGAGCATTTCGCGCTCGTTGTGAAGCTTTTCCATGTCCGACATCGGCGGGCTGCTGCGGTCTATCAAATCTTTGTCGAAAGAATATTCTTCGGCGCCGAGCATGTCGAAAAACCAGCTTTGGCGCGTATCTTCTTCCTTCGAGAATGCGTTTTTCACGGCTTCTGCGGAATCTAACAAATGCTTTCGATCTTCAAAAACTTCGCAAGAATCGAAGGCGCCGGTGATTATCAGCGCCTGCAAGCCGCGGCCGAGGACAATGCGCTGCTCGCGCGCGGCGCCGTTTGAATCTACGACGCTTATGCGGATTTTCGACATCCGCTGCATGAAATCGATAAAGCTTTTGAAAATGCCGCCGCGCGTGCGCTCTTCGATAATTTCCTCTGCCGCACGCACGCCGAGGCTCTTCACCCCGCCAAATCCGAAGCGAATGGCGTTGCTGTCGGGCGCCGGCGAAAATCCGATAACCGAGCTGTTGACGTCCGGTCCGAGCACCTTGATTCCCATGCGCTCGCACTCCGCGATAAACATGAGCATTTTCGCGGGATTTTTCGTTTCGGAATCGATGACCGCCGCCATGAACTCCACGGGGTAATGCGTTTTCAGCCAGCCCGTCTGATATGCGACATAGGCGTAGCACACCGAGTGCGATTTATTGAATGCGTACTGCGCAAACGCCTCCCAATCGCCCCAAATTTTTTCGCAAAGTTTTTTCGCCTTTTCGGGGTCGTTCCCGCAGACATCGGCTTCCATGAACTTCGGATTTGCGAGGCAGCCGGCGACAAATTTTCCCTTCAGCGTCTCCATCACTGCCGCGTTCTTTTTGCCCATCGCCTTGCGAAGAGTATCGGATTCGCCGCGAGTAAAATTCGCAAGCGCGCGAGACTGCAACATGACTTGCTCCTGATAAACCGTGACTCCGTATGTATCTTTTAAATACGTTTCCATCAGCGGATGGTCGTAGGAAATTTTTTCCTCGCCGTGTTTGCGCTTGATGAATTGCGGAATGTACGACATCGGGCCCGGGCGATACAACGCGTTCATCGCGACGAGATCTTCGAAGCGATTCGGCTTCAACGCCATGAGGTGCTTCTTCATTCCGGGAGATTCAAACTGGAAAAGCGCCGTGGTCTCGCCGCGCGAAAAGAGCTTGAACGTTTCCTCGTCGTCGAGAGGAATTTTGTCGAGATCGATGGTGATGCCGCGCCGGCGCTTCACGTTGTCAATGGTAGATTTTAAAATCGTGAGCGTGCGCAGCCCGAGAAAGTCCATTTTTATCAAGCCGATCGGTTCGACGAAATGCCCGTCGTATTGCGTCGTGAGCAGGCTCTCGCCCTCTGTCGGCATGACGGGAATCGTTTCCGTGAGCGGGTCGCGCGAAATCAAAATCCCGCACGCGTGGACGCCGTATTGCGAGATCGTGCCGTCGAGCTCGCGCGCAAATTCCATCGTTTTCACGATGAGCGGGTTCGGCGATTTGAATTTCTCTGCGAGTTCCGGCGATTCCGCCAGCGCCTTTTCCATCGTGATTTTCGGAGTGTCGGGCACGCAATTCGCAAGCATCGTGGATTCCGAAAGCGGCAAATCGAGGACGCGCGCCACGTTTTTTATCGCGCTTTTCGGCGCCATGATTCCAAACGTGGCGATGTGCGCAACGTGGTCCTGCCCGTATTTTTCTGTCACCCACTCGAGGACTTTTTGGCGCCCCGCGTCGTCGAAATCGATGTCGATATCGGGCATGGAAATGCGGTCGGGGTTCAGGAATCGCTCGAACAGCAAATCGTATTTCGTCGGGTCAATCCCCGTGATTCCGAGGCAATATGCGACGACGCAGCCCGCCGCGCTGCCGCGCCCGGGACCCACGAGAACTCCGAGCCGGCGCGCCGCCGCGATGAAGTCCTGGACAATCAGAAAGTAGCCCGGGAAGCCCATCGTCAAAATCGTTTTCAGCTCGAAATTTATCCGCTCCAAAATCTCGGGAGGAACGCCGTCGCTCCAACGCTTTTTCGCGCCCTCCATCGTGAGGTGCGTGAGATAATCCGATTCAAACTTTATCCGCACCGCCTTTTCGTAGCCGAGTTTTCTGACCTTTTCCTCGCCCCAAACAGCGACAGCGTCTTCCCGCGAGAAGTGTTTCGCGTATTCCTTTTCCGAGCCGAACTCCGCAGGAATCGGGAAGAACGGCATTATCGGGTCGGAGTTCAATTCGTATTCCTCGACCTTGTCCGCGATTTCGAGCGTGTTTGTCAGCAAATCGGGGCGGTCGTGGAAGAGGCGCGCCATTTCCTGCTTCGTCTTGAACCATTCCTGCCGCGTGTAGCGAAGGCGCTTTTCGTCGGACAATTTTTTGCCTGAGTTGAGGCAGAGCAGAATCTCGTGCGCGTCGGCATCTTCTTTGTTCAGGAAATGCACGTCGTTTGTCGCGATCGTCTTGATTCCGAGCTTTTCGGAGAGTTTGTAAATTTCCTCCGCAGCCTTCATTTCGCGGATATAGACGCTGCGGGTTTCCTCGGTGCTGTGCTCGCCGGAGTTCGGGTGGCGCTGAACCTCAAAATAGTAGTCGTCGCCAAAAACTTTTTTGTACCAACGCGCGGCATTCTCGGCGTCGTCGAGCCTGCCTTCCAAAATCGCTCGCGGAATTTCGCCGGCGATGCACGCGCTCGAGACGATGATTCCCTCGGAATATTTTTCCAAAATCTCCTTGTCGATTCGCGGCCGGTAATAAAATCCCTCCGTGTGGCCGATCGAGACCATGCGCACCAAATTCCGGTAGCCGGCGAGGTTTTTCGCCAGCAAAATCAGGTGGTCGCCCGAGCGCATAGTGCGCAGTTTGTGGTTCTCGCGGGCGACATAGACCTCGCAGCCGATAATCGGCTTTATCTTCTCGGCGCGGCAACTGTCGTAAAAAAGCTTCGAGCCAAACATGTTCCCGTGGTCCGTCAGCGCGACCGCGCGCATGCCGTCCTCCTTCGCCTTTAAGACAAGGCCCATCGCGAGAACGGCCTTCGTCTTTTTGTCGCGCAAAGTGTCAATCCGCGTAGCCCCGTCGAGCATCGAATACTGCGAGTGGACGTGCAGGTGAACGAAGTCGGGGATTTCCCCGCCAAATTCGGCAGGTTCCTCGGCGACAAACAGGTTTCCGTGGTGGCTTTCTTCGGCGCTTGGTAAGTCAAAAGATAGGTCGTTGTTCATGGCAGACGAGCAGTCAAATTTACGGCGACAAACCCCGCCGACAAGCAATTTTTGCGCACAGCGCGCCTGTCGCGCGCCACCACAAAGGCAATTGTTGCAAGCACGGGTTGGTGGTGGGGAATTGGGTTGGTGGTGAGAGATTGGGTTAGTGGCGGGGAATTTGGCTTGGTGGTGGAATTTGGGTTAGTGGCGGGGAATTTGGGTTGGTGGTGGCGACGAACGAGCCGCGACTGTTGCCATGCCCACGCCTGCGGGTTGGTGGTGAGGATTGGGGTTTGTGGTGAGCTTGGGTCAGTGGCGGGTTAGTGGTGGAAAATTACTCGCGCATGCAATGCGCGATTCTCCCGCTAAGTTAGCGGTGAGGGTGTGTGCTCGTTGTGCGTCGCCTGACTCTACTCCCCACCACAGACTTCACCCCCACCACTAACCCGCCACCACAGACCCAAGCTCACCACTAACCCAAATTCTCACCACCAACCCGTGCCGAAACAATCTCACCACAAACTCACCCACCACCAACCCAAACTCACCACCAACCCATTCACCACCAACTGCTTACTTGGCGCGGACGGAAATTTTCAGCGCCGAGGCACCATCGCCCTTGGCTCGCGAAAACTTCACCGCGCAACCATCGGCGACCTTGCCCTCGAGAATGGCGTGCGCGAGCGGCGTCTCAACTTGCCGTTGCAAAAAGCGGCGAAGCGGCCGCGCGCCATAGACGGGATCGTAGCCGTTTTCGGCAACCCACTCGTGCGCCGATTTGTCTAACTCCACGGAAATCCGCCGCTCTTCGAGGCGTTTGTTCAGGCTTTCCAAGAGCAAATCCACGATGGCGGAAATCTGCTCTATTCCGAGCGGCTTGAACAAAACGACGTCGTCTATGCGGTTGAGAAATTCCGGCCGAAATCCGGCGCGCAACTCGCTCATGACCTGCTCCCGCGCGCGCTCCGTTATCGCGCCGTTTTCGAGGCCTTCCACGATGAAGCGCGAGCCGATGTTCGACGTGAGAATGAACACGGCGTTGCGGCAATCGACCGTGCGCCCCTGCCCGTCTGTCAGTCTGCCGTCGTCGAGAATTTGCAGCAAAATGTTGAAAACGTCGGGGTGCGCCTTCTCGATTTCGTCGAGCAAAACGACGGAATACGGTTTGCGGCGCAGCGCCTCTGTGAGCTGCCCGCCCTCTTCAAATCCGACGTAGCCAGGGGGCGCGCCCACGAGCCGCGAAACCGTGTGCTTTTCCATGTATTCGGACATGTCAATGCGAATCATCGCGCTCTCGCTGTCAAAAAGCTCGCGCGCGAGGCTCTTGGCGAGCTCCGTTTTGCCGACGCCCGTGGGCCCGAGGAACATGAAGCTCCCGATCGGGCGGCGCGGATCTTGGACGCCCGCGCGGGAGCGCAAAATCGCCGCCGCCACGAGGTGCACCGGCTCTTCCTGCCCGACGACCTGCCTGCCGAGCGCCTTCTCCAAGCCGAGCAATTTTTGCCGCTCGCCTGCGAGAAGCTTTGTCGCGGGAATGCCGGTCCAACGCGCAACGACTTCGGCGATTTCGTCCGGCGAAACGGCCTCGCGAAAAAGCTTGTCTTTCCCGCCGGATTTTTGCTCGGAAATTTTTTCGAGCTTTTTCAACTCGCTTTCCATCTGCGGAATTTTCCCGTAGAGCAACTCGCTTGCCTTGCCGAGATCGCCCTTTCTCTCGGCGATTTCGGCGTCGCGGCGAACGGCTTCGAGGTTGGCGCGGATTTTCTGAACCTTCCCGACGCTTTCTTTCTCGACCTCCCAGCGCGCGCGCAAAGCGGCGGCCTCGGAACGCGCCTCGGCGAGCTCTTTCCGCAGGTCTTTGAGGCGGATTTTCGACGCCTCGTCGGTCTCGTGCTTCAACGCAGTTTCCTCGATTTCGAGCTGCATCACGCGGCGGGAACGCGCGTCGAGTTCCTCCGGCATGGAATCCATTTCCGTGCGAATCTGCGCGCAGGCTTCATCGACGAGGTCGATCGCCTTGTCGGGCAAAAATCGGTCGGTGATGTACCGATTGGAAAGCACGGCGGCCTCGACAATCGCGCTGTCCATTATGCGCACGCCGTGGTGCACCTCGAAGCGCTCGCGCAGCCCGCGCAAAATCGAAATCGTGTCTTCGACGCTCGGAGGCTCGACGAGGACGCTCTGGAAACGACGCTCCAAGGCGGCGTCTTTCTCGATGTATTTGCGGTGCTCTTCGATTGTCGTGGCGCCGATGCAGTGCAATTCGCCGCGCGCGAGCATGGGCTTGAGCATGTTGCCGGCGTCCATCGCACCATCGGTTTTTCCGGCGCCGACGAGGGTGTGCAATTCATCGATGAAGAGCAAAATTTGCCCGTCAGAATTTTTGATTTCCGTCAAAACAGCTTTCAGCCGCTCTTCAAACTCGCCGCGATATTTTGCGCCCGCGAGCAACGAGCCCATGTCAAGCGAAAAAAGAGTTTTGTCGCGCAAGCCCTCGGGGACGTCGCCGCGCACAATGCGCTGGGCGAGACCCTCGACAATCGCGGTTTTGCCCACGCCGGGCTCGCCAATCAGAACCGGATTGTTCTTCGTTTTGCGAGAAAGAATGCGGATGACGCGACGAATTTCCTCGTCGCGGCCAATGACGGGATCGAGCTTGCCCTTGCGCGCCAACGCCACGAGATCGACGCCGTATTTGTTCAGCGCGTCGTATGTCGCCTCGGGGCTGTCGGTGGTGACCCGCTGGTTGCCGCGAAGCTTTTTAAGCGCGTCGAGAACGTTCCCGCGAGAAATTTTGAACGCCTTGAACATCTCCGCCATCTCCGACGCCGTCGAAACGAGCGCGAGAAAAATGTGCTCCGTGCTCACGAAATCGTCGCCGAGCGCACGCGCCTCTTCCGCCGCCTTGCCGAGCGCCTTTTGCACGCTTGCTGACGCCGCATTGCGACTGACGTTGCCCGAGCCACCGACGCGAGGCAAGCGGGCAATTTCGCGCTCGACATTCTCGGAAATCCGCTGCGGATCAATCTGCATCTTGCCGAGAAGCGCGGGGACAATACCACCATCCTGCGACAACAATGCCGCGAGCAAGTGCCAGGTCTCGAGCATCGGGTTTCCGCGCTCGTCTTGAATCCCCTGCGCCGCAGTAATCGCCGCGCGGCTCTTTTCTGTGAATTTGTTGAAATCTGCCATAACGCCTCTTGGCTATGCAACGGTTGTGCCAACAAAACGAAACATTTTGTCGCATTTTGCATCGGTGGCGGCATGGTTGCCACCACCAACCCAAGGCCCGACACTAACCCAAGATCCCACCACCAACCCAAGATCCCACCACCAACCCAGTTCCCCCGCAACCAACCCGGTCACCACCATCCCGCCACAAACCAAAACGCTCCCGCAGCTTGTCCTGCGAGAGCGTTTCAAGATTGTCGCGAGAGCGACGTTGCTTAGTTGAGTTCCTCGACTGTGACGAGGTGCGAGACGCCGTTGACGCCGAGGCGCATGCTCGTGACGTTGCCACTGACCGAGACGCTGCCGGAGATTTTCTGCGGCGCGACGGTTGCGGGCGCCGCCGGAGCCGGTGCTGCCGCAGGTTTCGGAGCTTCTTTCGGGGGGAAATAGAGCTCTTTCAATTGTTGCGGGAACATCGCGTAAATGACGCAGTGTTCGTCGTCCGCCGGCATGCTGTTTTCTTTCAATTCCTTGCGAATCGCCTCCATGCGCGGTTTGAGCAAATCTGCCGGCCGGCAAGAGATTGGGTCTTTCTTGGAATTTTTCGCGGCGAGAGCCTGAATCTCGGGATCGACGGGGGCGGGGGTTTGCCCGAAGTATCCGAGCGCAATATCCATGGCGCCCGGAATGAATTGTTTCCAGCGGCCGAATTTCACGTTCATCGCAGCCTGCGTCCCGACAATCTGCGAGGTCGGCGTGACGAGCGGCGTCCAACCGAGTTTCTCGCGCACGTAGGGGATTTCCGAGCAAACTTCCTCGAATTTGTCTTCCATCTTCAACTCTTTGAGTTGGTTGCGGAAGTTCGAGAGCATCCCGCCCGGAACCTCGTAGCGAAGGGCATCGACGTTGACGACCTCGTTTTTGTGGCTCGTGAACTTGGAAAGTTCCTCGTAAACGACTTTCTCGTATTCGGAAATTTCGGCGATGAGCTTCGCGTCATATCCCTTCGGGCAACGCTCGTGGTTGCTGAGAAGCGCGAGCATGCGAACGTGGTCTGGCTGCGAAGTGCCGTCGGAGAACGGCTTCACGGAGACGTCTATACAATCAACTCCGGCATCGACGGCGGCGAGGTAAGACGCTGCGCCGAGGCCTGCCGTTTCGTGCGTGTGCATCCAAACGGGGACTTTGACGTTGGCCTTCAACCCCTTGATGATGTCGTATGCCGCGCGCGGCGGAACGAGACCCGCCATGTCTTTGAGGCAGATGCTCGCGACGCCCATTTCGGCGAGTTGGCAACCGAGTTTGACAAAGCCTTCGACGGTGTGCACGGGGCTCTTCGTGTAGCAAATTGTGCCCTGAGCTTCGCCGCCCGCCTTTTTCGTCGCCTCAATCGCGGTGCGCATGTTGCGCGGGTCGTTGAGCGCGTCGAAAATGCGGATTGTGTTCATTCCGTGCTTTATGCATTGCGCGGCAAAAGTGGAAACGACGTCGTCCGGCGACTGGTTGTATGCGACGATGTTTTGCCCGCGCATGAGCATCATGTGCGGAGTTTTCGTGCCGGCGCGAATTGCGTCGAGGCGTTTGAAGGGAAATTCTTTGAGGAAGCGCAATCCTGCGTCGATAGTCGCCCCGCCCCATGTTTCCAAACGCCCGTATCCGACGGCGTCGAGTTTGGAGAGGATTGGGAGCATTTGCGCTGTGCTCATCCGCGTCGCCGCGAGCGATTGGTGCGCGTCGCGGAGGAGCGTGCAATTGAATACAACCGGTTTCATCATAATAACTTTTTTCCTATGTCTTTCGTTTGCGAACCTGCCGAAGCAGGCGGCTTGAATGTTAAATGCGGATTCTCGCTTTTCTCGGACGTTTTGTCGAGTTCTAAGAGTAGCGCCGACGACGCCGAAATATGTTCGCCGCAGCGGCAAATTTCCCCGCGCGAATCCGGCGCTCTCGCTACTCTTTCCAATCGAGCCCGATGTCGATCCACGCGACGTTGTGCGTGAGCGCGCCGCAGGAAACGAAGTCTGCCCCGACGCTTCCCAACTCCGGCAGGCTTTTCAGTGAAACGCCGCCGCTGATCTCCGTCCACGCATTGTCACCAATCATCGCGACTGCGGCGCGCAAATTTTCGACCGTGAAGTTGTCAAGCAAAATGATGTCCGCACCGGCTTCCAAGACAGGCGGAATTTGGGCGATGCCATCGACTTCGACCTCGCAAAGCAAATCGGGGCGCTCAGAGCGCGCGTGGCGCACGAGAGCGGCGAGCGCCGAGCCCGCGACAGCCTCGTCTGCGGCGAGATGGTTGTCTTTAAGCATGAGGCGGTCAAAGAGCCCGATTCTGTGGTTCCACCCGCCGCCGCACGCGACGGAATATTTGTCCAAGACGCGGTGCCCTGGCGTCGTCTTGCGCGTGTCGAGCAAGCGCGTTTTCGAGCCCGCGAGAGCCGCGACGCACTTTGCAGTCTCCGTCGCGATTCCGCTCATCCGCTGCACGAAATTCAGCATGACGCGCTCCGCCGAGAGCATTTCGTCTGCGCGCCCGCTGATTGTCCCGACGACAGTCCCCGCCGCCACGGCGTCGCCGTCTTTCGCGAAAAACTCCGCCGCGACATTGTTGCCGTAGCATTTCAAGATCTCGGGAATCATGCGCAAGCCCGCGAGCGTGCACGGCTTTCTCGCGACAAAATTTGCCGCCGCAATTTTCCCCTTTGGCACCGAAACCTCCGTCGTTGGGTCGCCGGCGCGCTGCGGGCGCATTGCGGGAATGAGGCCTTCGCCCGCCGTGTCTTCGCTTCGCGCGAGCCCGATTATTTTCGCGAGATACGCGGGATCAATTTCCTCCCACGCAAGCCTGTGGCAGAGCGCGGGAGCGTCTTTCAACGATTTTTTCATGCGCGAAAAAATAGTGCTTCGCGGCATTGGCATAAAGACTAAACGGCAGGCGCATTGGCGCGGAATTTAGCATTGTTGTGGGGCAAAAAATTGTTTCCAAAACGCGATTTTTGCTTACAATCGGCAAGCGATTCGGGAGTTTCCCGAAGTGATTCACCCCACAGTTAAACCCCAAGCAGAAAGGCATTCCATGAACAATATCTTAGCATGCATAGATGGTTCGAGATACGGTCAAGTCTGCGTCCAATACGCGATTTGGCTCTCGAAGAAAACGGATATGAACGTTTCCGCTCTCTACGTTTCCGAGCTTTGGCAATACGAAACGCCGCTGATCGCGGACTTCGGCGGCACGCTCGGCACGCAGCCCTACCTCGGGCTCACGGCGCAACTGAAAGAAGTCGAAGAGCAAAAGGCGAAGGTGATTTCCGACTACATTCGCTCGGAATTTTCCAAAGCCGGAATCCCAAACCGCGTGGAATTTTTCCACCGCTCGGGGCTTCTCGTGGATTGCATCGACGAGTTTGAAAACACGCGCAAGGACATCGGCGTCATCGTCCTCGGAAAGCGCGGCGAAAACGCCAACTTCGCGAAGGGGCAACTCGGCTCGAACATGGAGCGCGTCATTCGCGCAACAAACCGCCCGTGCTTCGTCGCGAACAGGAAATTCATCGAGCAAAAGAAGCTGCTTCTCGCCTACGACGGAAGCGCGAGCGCGACAAAGGCGCTCGAATACCTCGCCACGCAAAAGCAGTTTATCGAGCAGGAAATCCACCTCATCACGGTCTCGAAGCCCGGTCAGGAGACGGACGCCACGCGCTTGCTCTTCGAGGCTGAGGCGCGTTTCTCCGGCGGGCCGCACACGCCGATTTGCCAGGTCTTGGCGGGAACGCCTGCCGACGCAATCGCGAAGTATGTTGTCGATAACGACATCACCTGCGTGATCATGGGCGCATACGGGCACTCGCGGATTCGCCGCTTCATCATCGGGAGCACGACAACAGAGCTCGTCCGCCGTTGCCTCGTTCCCGTGATAATGTTCCGTTAGCCACCACAGACTCCGGCATCGTGGTGGCGCGACGCCACCACCAACCCACTCCGCGTTCTCGCAAGTTTCCCCTGCGGGAACGCGTTTTTATCGGTCAAAATCCGCGAGCACTTCCTCGAGGATTTTTTTCAGCGACGGGCTGCGCGTGTTTTTCAGGCGATTTTGAAAATATTCCTTGACGGCGGGAACTCGCTCGGGAAAGCGCTCTTTCGCGATATTCGCGTAGGCAAAAAACGCGAACCACGGAATCTCGCGGCTTTCCATCGCCCTGCGATAAAGCCCCATGACGCGCTCAAAATCGGGCGTCCCCGAGATCATCGCGGTTTTTATGAGCGTCAGTTGCGCGGAGTAAGTAAAAACTTTTCCCTGCCCGGGAAATTGCTTTTCCATTTGGTCGAGCAGTTCGAGCGCGGATTCAAATGCCTTGCGGTGAATCTCGGACTGCACCTGATCGGAAACCATGCTCCCGCCGCGCCCGATTATCGTCCACGCAGGAAAGTCGTACGCGATGGTGCTCACAGAATTTTCCCAGAAAAAGTAATTCATGGGGTCGAGCGTTCGCGCGAGCGCCATGCAGGATTCGCACGAGGCCGCGTCTTTTTTCGACCAAAAATGCACCGAGCGCAGCCACGCGATGTCTGCGAGCACAGTGCGAAAACCACCGAGCGTGGCGAGCGCAACACCGGTGCCGGCGCTCTCGGAAAGCGCCTCAGATGAGACCTCCGGCATCGTCTTGCGAACCTCTTCCCACGCGCTTTTTTCTAACGGCGACAACAATATGCCCGCCACAAACACGACGCAGATCCCGACGCCGAAGCGCGACAGGAAAATTTTCACGATCTCGTAAATTTGCTTGCGCATTCGCTTTTGTGGCGGGAGTTCAAATTCTCATTGTTGTGGGCAGGCTCACATCTCGCGCTTTCTGAAAAACAAAACCGCAACAATGAGCAGGACGATTGTCCACACGACGCCGTAGCCGAAAATCTCCGCGAGCGTCCCCGCAGGCACGCCGGTTTTTTCGAGAGTTAATTGCTGCCCGACGTTGAAAAGCTGCAAGTTTGGCAGGCATTTCGTCACCACAATCGCGCATATTTTCGCAACAATCGCAGATTGTTCCGACGCCGCAACATCGCGCAAAAGGTATTGCAACTGCGCGATCAAAAGCCCGCAGAACGAGACCACAATCGCGTAGAGATACGTCTGCGAAAAGCTCGTGAGCGCCATTGTCAGCGCGGCGGCTATGCTGAGCCTGAGCCATTGCAAGAACGCGAAAATCGCGAGTCCGGAGAAACTCAGAAACGGCTCGGGCAGCCCGTGCGACAATGCGTCTGCCGCGAGAACGGGTTGCCGCACTGCGAGGACGATGGCGAGCATTCCCGCCATTATCAGCGTGAAAACGCCGAGCAAAAGCCAGATGCCGAGAAATTTCCCCACGATGAACGCGCTTCGGTTCACCGGCTTCGCGAGCAAGGTTATCGCCGTGCGGTTTTCTATCTCCGAGAAAAACAGCTGCACGCTCATCACAACAGCGAGAATCGAGCCGAACAAAAAGAGCCCGCCGAAGCCGAAATCCGCGATGAATTTCAGCTCCGAATTCCCGAAATCAAAGCCCGACAGCCCTACCGAAACCGCCGTCATCACGACAGCGAGAATGACGAGGAAATTGAAAAATTTCTGCCTGACGGCTTCGAGAAACGTGTTCTTCGCAATCCAGTAAATCGGCATCATTTGCGATCTCCTTTCGAGAAATTTTCGATGAAGAACTTTTCCAAAGAAATGCGCGGGTGCGTGATTTCTTCAAGCTTCGCGCCGCGACGCCGCATAAATTCGCCGAGCGCCGCAATGTCCGCCTCGGAGAAATTTTCGAGACCCGAAACGCAAAAATTCATCTTGTCTTTCTGCGTCAAAATCGATTCGAGCGTGCCGGCGACGACGAGCCTCCCGCGATCCATCACGGCGACGCGGTCGCAAATGCTCTCGACCTGCCCGAGCAAATGGGAGCAGAGCACGACGGTCTTCCCGCGCTTTTTCATCGACAAAATGCACTCGCCAATCGCCGCCGCACCAATCGGGTCGATGCCCGCCGTCGGCTCGTCGAGAATGACGAGTTGCGGGTCGTGCGCAATCGCCTGCGCGACGCCGATTCTCTGCAACATTCCCTTGGAATAAGTCTTGACGCGGCGATCAGCGGCGTCGGTCATTCCCGTGATTTCGAGCGCGGATTCAATCGCGGCGTCGAGAGATTTCTCGGGGACGCCGGAGATTCTCGCGTAGAAGCGGACGAGCTCGCGGCCCGTCAAATATCCGTAGAAATACGGCGCCTCCGGCAAAAAGCCCACATTCTCTCGCGCCGCGACAAACGCGCTTTCGACGCCGAAAATTTTGCACGTGCCCGCCGTCGGACGAAAAATGCCGAGAATTATCTTCAGCGTCGTCGATTTCCCCGAGCCGTTGGGGCCGAGCAACCCGAAAATTTCGCCGCTATTCACGCAGAGGGAAACGTCATCGACGGCGCGCAATTTCACGCCGCGGATCCCGATCCGGAAATCCTTTGTCAAGTGAGAAATTTCTATCGCGGGAACTCCCCCGCCGGCGATGGAGTTTTCTGCCATAAAAAGAAAATCAGGGAATTATACGAAAGCCGCGCGCGCAGGCAGGCGCGAAAAACGTCTTTTTCTCCACGTCTTTTATAAACGCTTTCATCTCGCAACAAACCGCATCGAAGAACTCGGAGACTTCGCGTTCCGCGCCCTCGGCGTGAAGCAAAACGTCGCCGTCGGGCAAATTTTGCACCGTGCCCGCAACTTCGTACCCGCGCGCGACGTGCAACGTCTGAAAGCGAAATCCGACGCCCTGCACCCGCCCTTTGAAACGCGCTTCAACGTGAAAAACCTGTCTCTCCATGTCGCAAAATGCAAAACCGTTCCAGCAAACGCGGCGAGAAAATTTTCTCGCAAGAAAGCCGCGCCGCAAAGCAAGATTCCCGCGCAATGCACACCTGCGAAAAAATTTACACCGACATTCCGATCGGGCACGTCCAGCACCGCCACACGGGTCACTGCAGATTCGTGCACGGTCACAATTGGTCGCTCGCGCTCACGCTCGAATGTTCCGAGCTCGACGAACTCGGCTTCGTCATGGATTTCGGCGAAATGAAATTTATCGCAAATTGGATTTCCGAAAATCTCGACCACGCGTTCGCGTTCTCGAAAAACGACGCCGAGGGCTTGAAAATGCTCGCCGCGTTCCCGCATTTGTTCAAGCCATACATCGTGGAAAATTCCTCCGCAGAAGGCATGGCGAGCCACCTCTTCGGCGTATTCGACAAACTCATTCGCGAGAAAACAAGCGGCCGCGCGTGGCTGAAATCAATTCGCGTCGGCGAGGATGGGAAAAATTTCGCCACATTCGCGAAATAAAATCCGCACCCGCAACAAACGCCATGAGCGACGCGACGTATCCCGTTTTTGAAACCTTCCACAGCTGGCAAGGCGAAGGCGAGCACGTCGGCAGATCTGCATTTTTCATCCGCCTCTACGGCTGCCCAATCCGTTGCCCGTGGTGCGATTCTGCGGCGACGTGGCAAAACTCGCCGGAAATTTTGCGCAAAATTCGCCACACAACTGCGGCAGAACTCGCAACAGTTGCGGCGGCAACAAAGCCGGACTTTGTCGTCATAACCGGCGGCGAGCCGACAATCCACAACCTCGCCCCGCTCTGCGACGCTCTCCACGCCGCAAAGTTGCGAGTGCATCTCGAAACCTCGGGTGCATTCGAGATTTGCGGAAATGTCGATTGGATAACTCTTTCGCCAAAGACAAAAAAGTTGCCGTTGCGCAACAATCTAACTCGCGCTGATGAGTTGAAATTAATTATCGGCGACAAGGCGGATCTTTTCTTTTGGGCAAAAGAAATCGCCGGCTGCACGGCGCGCTCCGTCTGGCTTCATCCGGAGTGGTCGCAGCGGGAAAATCCCGATGTTCTTGCGGCAATCTCGGCATGGGTTCGCGACAGTGGTTCGCCCTATCGCGCGGGCTGGCAATTGCACAAACTCTACGGCGCCGAGTAGTGCCAAAACGCAATTTTTTTCAATTTTGCGGGCATGTACGCCGGAAATTTGTTGATTTCATCGCAAAGAAACGGAAAACTGCTTCCGACTTTTTTAAAAGTCCGCAGCTCTCTGCTGGTAGAAGCACCTCGGAATTTCCGATGCTTTTGAAACCCGACGGGCGGGAACACAGAGATGCGTAATAGTCAGCAAACTAAAAAATGGATAAAAAGTTATTCGTCGGAAACCTCGCTTGGGAAACAAGCGGAGACGACCTAAAACAGTACTTCAGCAACTTCGGGACAGTTGAATCTGCCGAAGTGTTGCTCGACAGGTTCACGGGACGCGCACGAGGCTTTGGCTTCGTCGTGATGGCAACGGCGGAGGAAGCACAAAACGCCGTAGAAAAAGCCGAGGGTGTCGAATTCATGGGGCGCCCGCTCAAAGTGAACATCGCGAGACCGCGAGAGGAAGTACCGCCGGCACGCCGCCAGGGCGGATATAACCGTGGTGGATACGGCGCCCCGAGGCGCGGATTCGGAGGCCCGAGGGAAGGCGGGTACAATCGTGGCGGATACGGCGCCCCGAGGCGCGGATTCGGCGGGTCGCGGGAAGGCGGCTACAATCGCGGCGGATACAACGGAGAGCGCAGAGGCGGATTCTCCCGCGGGCCGCGGTCGTTCGACGGCTCAGCCGAGGGCTGATCTCATTTCCCCAAAACAAAATTCCGTTCCCGAGAAGGTTCGGGAACGGAGTTTTTTTGCGGAAATTTTCCAAGAAAGCGAAAAGCGTCAGGCAACTTCGGGTGGCAAAACCCGCTCCAACGCGAAGCCTCGCGAACCTTTAATGAAAACATCGCCGTCAAACTCGGCGACAAACTTTCGCAAGGCGTCGATGTCGTCGAACGCGAAAATTTTCTCCTGCGGAAACCCTGTTGCCGCAGCCCCGACGGCGTAGAATCTCGCATTGCCGCCAAAAACGGCGAGCGAGTCTGTGGCGGGCGACAACGCCAACTTTTCTCCCACCTCGCGGTGGAGGCGCTCGGAATCCGCCCCCAACTCGTTCACGCCACCAAGCAGGAACAGTCGTCGCGGCGAGTTCTTGGTTTCGCGCGAGAATGCCGCCACCGAGTCCAAAATCGACGCCGGCGACGCATTGTAGCAATCGACGAAGAACTTTCGCCCGCGACAATCGACGCGGATTTCGCCACGGTTGCGCGACGGTTTCCACGCTGCGAGGACGCGGGAAATCTTCTCGTCCGTCACACCACAGAGGCGCGCCGCCACAATGACGAGCGCCGCATTTTCCGCCAAGCCCCGCGACAACGACGCCACGCGGAAGCGGGCTCCGGGTTGGTGGTGGGGGCGCATTTCGACGTCGAAGCCGAGATCGTCGCGGGCCTCGGAAATTTCCGCCACCACAATCCCGGAATCGCGCCTGCCCCGCAACAGACCCTCCGCCAATTCTGCGTCGCGCGCGCATTTCGCCACCACAATGCGCGGGCATTCCAAGTCCGCGAACGCCTCAAAGCGCAAAAGTTCCGCAGGGAAAACGGCGTGACCACCAACCCTGAGATTCCGCGACAAAGCCGCCTTCTCGCGGGCAATATTCGCAAGCGTGCCGAGCCCTTCGAGGTGCGCGGGCGCAACTGTTGTGGTGAGCGCGATGTCGGGCAAAATCATCTGCGCGGATTGCTCCACCTCACCACAAACGCTCATTCCCGCCTCGACGACGAGGAATTTGTCGCGCTCGGAATCCGCGCCGAGAATGGTCAGTGGCACGCCAATTGTGTTGTTCAAGTTCGCAAAAGTTGCCTTTGTGGTGGCGTGCTCGGAAAGGACTGCGGCGAGCATGTCTTTCGTCGAAGTTTTCCCGACGCTGCCGGTGACGCCCACCAC
>JAJPZB010000002.1 GCA_021204635.1 Opitutia bacterium
AACACACTCCCTCACCACTATCGTGGTCCCCTCCCGCTAACTTAGCGGGAGAATCCTTTCGGACATCCGGCATCGCGGGCAAGGGCATTGTTGCCGCCACCAACCCATTTTCACCACTGTCTCACCACGATCCCGACCCGCCACCGCCGATCATGCCACCACCAGCCCGAGAACGGTTGCGGCGATGAGGTCAAGAAAAATTTTATCTGTGGTGGCGCTTTCAATTGCGACGGTGGTCGCGGCGCGAATTGCAAACTTTTCCTGAACGCCGTTTTCTTCTAATTTCAAACAAACGCATGGATCCGAACGAGATAAACGAACTTCAACGCAACGTCCGCGAGGCGTCGGCATTTGCGAGCCGCCTGCGGACAGAAATCGGGCGCGTCGTCGCCGGTCAGGAAAACCTGATTACGCGCATGATAATGGCGCTCCTGACTGACGGCCATTTGCTCGTCGAGGGCTTGCCGGGCTTGGCGAAAACGCTCGCGATAAAGACATTGTCGCAGGCGATAGGCGGGACGTTCTCGCGCGTGCAATTTACGCCGGATCTGTTGCCGGCAGACGTCACGGGCACGACAATCTACAACGCCGCCAAGGGCGAATTTTCCGTGAAAGAAGGGCCGGTGTTCGCGAACATTCTTCTCGCCGACGAAATAAATCGCGCGCCCGCCAAGGTGCAGGCGGCTCTTCTCGAAGCAATGCAGGAGCGGCAAACCACAATCGGTGGCGAGACGCGCAAACTGCCGACGCCGTTTTTCGTCATGGCGACGCAAAACCCGATAGAGCAGGAGGGCACATACCCGTTGCCGGAGGCGCAGATTGACCGCTTTCTCTTCAAGGTTTGCGTCGATTATCCGTCGCGGAACGAGGAGCTGCAAGTCGTCGAGCGCATGGCGAGAATGGCGGAAAAGCCTGTCGCGATGCAGGTTTGCACCCTCGACGACGTCATCAAGGCTCGCGAGGTCATGGACAAAATTTACATCGACGGAAAAATTTTGGAATACGTTCTCGACCTCGTCATCGCGACGCGCCCGAGTCGGCGGGATTCGTTGTCGTCGCGGCAGAGCGAGGTAGATTTGTCGAAGATAAAAGATTGGGTTTCGGTGGGTGCCTCGCCGCGCGCGCCGATTGCGCTCACGCTCGCAGCCAAGGCGAACGCGTTCTTAGATGGTCGCGCGTATGTTGTGCCGCAGGACGTGAAGTCGGTGGCGGTCGATATCTTGGCGCACCGCATTTCTCCGTCATACGAGGCAGAGGCGGAAGGCGTTTCGACGCTCGATATTTTGAATTTCATCTTGGAAAATCTCAAAACTCCGTAGCGCCACCACCAACCCGGTTTCACCACCAACCCAAGTTTCACCACCAACCCGGTTACCCGCCACCAACCCAAGTTTCACCACCAACCCGGTTACCCGCCACCAACCCATTTCCCACAACAATGACGACAAAACTTTCATGGACGCGCGAGAACTGATTTCCGAGGTGCGGCGGCTCGAAATCCGCACCCGCATGGTGGTGGACGAAGTCGTGGGAGGCGCGTATCGCTCCCGCTTCAAGGGGCGTGGCATCGAGTTTGACGAAGTTCGCGAGTATGTTCCAGGCGACGACGTTCGCGACATCGATTGGAACGTCACCGCGAGAATGGGCGCGCCGTTTGTCAAGAAATATGTTGAGGAGCGGGAACTCCACGTCCTTCTCGCCGTAGATGTTTCCGCCTCGGGGCTCTTTGGCTCGGGTGCAAAAACGAAGATTCGCACGCAGGCGGAAATCGCCGCGTTGCTCGCGCTGAGCGCCGTCCGCAACCATGACAAAGTCGGCATGGTCACGTTTTCCGACCGCATAGAATCCGTTTTGCCAATGCGCTCGGGGCGCGGGCACGTTTTGCGAATGTTGCGGGACCTCGTCGCCACCGAGCCGCTCGGGCGCGCAACAGACCTCGCCTTTGCCCTCGACAAAATCCGCAAATCGCAGAAAAAGCGCGCGGTCATTTTCCTTATTTCCGATTTCTTGGACGCCCGCGAGCGCTGGTCGGAAAACCTGCGGATGCTTTCTCGCCGCCACGATTTGGTGATGATTTGCGTGAGCGATCCTGCCGAGGCGGAGTGGGGCGTTTCGGGGATTTGGAATGTCGCCGACGCGGAAAACCTTTCTGCGGGAACGTTTCGCGCGACAAAGAAGTTTCGCGAAAATTTTGCCGCGAATTTCCGCCGCGAGCGCGAGGAATTGGAGGCAGAGGCGGCGCGGGCGAACGCCGGTTTTATCCCGCTCGTTTGCGGCGAAGACGTCGTCTTGCCCATGATGCGCTTTTTCGCGAAGCGACGGTCGCGTTAGCCGGTGTCGCCGCCGGAGTGGCGCGCGCCAAAATCGCGTTGCGTCGCGGCGTTTTGTTAGGCATTCTCTTCCCCACAATTTTTAACTCACGACGCAGACATCATGGCAACTCCCTTTAATCGCAAGAAGACGGTCGGGGCATTCGGCTCTACAAAAATTCAGCCCGTAGGCCACCACTATGAAGTGCTTTTGAACGAGCGTGCGGAGCCGCAGGCAACGCAGCCGGCAGACCCGAATCGCCCGAACATTGCGAACATCGTCATTGATTTTGCGCGCCCGATAATCGCTCAGGCGGGCGGAAATCACACCGCGATAAAGGGTGCGATGAACGTGGCAGTTCTGCTCTGGAACGCGTTTGTCGAGGGCGATGGTGCCGTTGCAGCGGCTCGCGAGAAACTCATCGCGCTGCCCGACGCCGTTCCCGCGCAGATAGACGAGCTCATTCAAACAATGCGGGAGCGCCGCGAGCTCGTCGGGAAGGGAATCAACGTTGTCGTGACGAAATACGACATGAATTTCACGAAGCACGGAATCAATTTCTCGGTTTCGACGAAGCACGGTTCCAAGTTGGAAGGCGTGGAAAAATCGCCGATTCTCTCTGCGCTCGGTGGCGCGAAACAATAGGCGCCCGCGGGCATTTTCATTTTTCAACATCAAATTCAAAAAATTATGGCAAACTACAAGACAATCAAAGACGTAGATCTGAAAGGAAAACGCGTTTTCATCCGCGTGGATTTCAATGTGCCGCAGGATAAGGCAACCGGCGCGATCACGAATCCGCAGCGCATTGTCGCGGCAATTCCGACGATTCAATACGCTCTTGACAACGGCGCGGCGGTCGTTCTCGCCTCGCACCTCGGGCGTCCGAACGGGCAAGTTGTCCCGAAATTCACGCTCAAGCCGGTTGCGGAAGAGCTCTCGAAGCAAATCGGCAAGCCGGTGAAATTCGTCTCCGACTGCGTTGGTGCGGAGGCAAATGCCGCGAAGGCGGCGTTGAAGCCCGGCGAAATCCTGCTTCTCGAAAATCTTCGCTTCCACATCGAAGAAGAAGGCAAGGCGAAAGACGCGGACGGCAACAAAATCAAGGCAGATCCCGCCAAGGTCGCGGAGTTCCGCGCCGACCTTTCCAAGAACGTCGATGTCTATGTGAACGACGCGTTCGGCACCGCGCACCGCGCCCACTCCTCGATGGTCGGCGTCGCGCTTCCGCACAAGGTTGCGGGCTTCCTCATGGAGAAGGAATTGAAGGCGTTTGCGGCGGTTTTGGATTCGCCCGCGCGCCCGCTTCTCGCGATTCTCGGCGGCGCAAAAATCGCCGACAAAATTCCGCTCATCAACAACCTCATCGACAAAGCCGACGAAATCATCATCGGCGGCGGCATGGCGTTTACCTTCAAAAAAGTCATGCAGGGAATGGAAATCGGCGCCTCGCTCTTTGATGCCGAGGGCGCGAAACTCGTTCCCGAACTCATCGAAAAAGCCAAGGCAAAGGGCGTGAAAATCACGCTGCCGGTCGATTATGTTTGCGGCGACAAATTCGCAGCAGACGCGGCTGTCTGCGCCGCGACTGACGAGAGCGGAGTTCCCGCCGGCTGGATGGGCTTGGACGTCGGCCCGAAGACGAACGAGATTTTCACGAAGTCGATTCTCGCGTCCAAGACGATCGTTTGGAACGGCCCCGCAGGCGTTTTCGAGTTCGACAAATTTGCGGCGGGCACGAAGGCGATGGCAGACGCCGTTGTCGCGGCAACAAAGGCAGGAGCCACGACCGTTGTCGGCGGCGGCGATACTGCGACTGCGGCGAAGAAATTCGGCGCGGCGAAAGAAGTCTCGCACTGCTCCACGGGCGGCGGCGCGTCGCTCGAACTTCTCGAAGGAAAAATTCTCCCCGGCGTTGACGCGCTCGACAAGGCGTGAGACGTCGTCGCTCGGACAAAATTGAAAAATTCAACCACGAAAATTATGTCACGCAAAATCCTCATTGCAGGTAATTGGAAAATGAACAAGACGGCGTCGGAGGCCGGCGAGCTCGCCAGGGCGATTGTCGCGCAGATTGCGACGCTTTCCGCCATCGACGTGCTCATGTGCCCGCCGTTCACGTCTATCCCGAAAGTCTCGGAAATTGTCGGCACGTCAAACGTCCGGCTCGGCGCGCAAAATGTCTCCGACAAGGTTTCCGGCGCATACACCGGCGAAGTTTCCGCCGCCATGCTCCGCGACCTCTACGTGTCCTACGTCATAATCGGTCACAGCGAGCGACGCAGCTACTACGGCGAGACTGACGCGTTCATCAACAAAAAGCTCCTCACCTGCTTGGACAGCAACTTGATCCCGATTCTGTGCGTCGGCGAAACTCTCGAAGAGCGCGAAGCCGGCAAGGTCGAGGAAGTTATCCGCACGCAACTCGTCGGCGGCCTCGCGGGTGTTCCCGCAGACAAGGCGGAGACGATCGTTATCGCCTACGAGCCAGTTTGGGCAATCGGCACGGGCAAGACCGCGACGCCGGAGCAGGCGCAGGAAGTGCACGCGTTCATTCGCAAAACGATTTCCGAAATTCTCGGCACGGAGCCCGCGAGCAAAATCCGCATTCTCTACGGCGGCTCGATGAAGCCGGCGAACGCGGACGAGCTTCTCGCCAAGCCCGACATCGATGGCGGGCTCATCGGTGGCGCGGCTTTGAAGGCCGACGACTTCCTCGCCCTCGTGAAATCCGGCGTCAAGGCGCAGGCGTAATTCGCCCGCGACAGACGCCGCCACCACAAACGCTTCTCGCGCGACCAACGGCTCACCACCACGGTTCGCGCGGGAGGCGTTGTTTTTTGCCTTTTTGAGGCATGGCAAAAGGCGCAAACTCGCCACCACAATGCGCGCCCCACCACGAGTTGCAGTAATTGACCTCGGCTCAAATTCGCTGAAATTTTTGGTCGCAGAACTACGCCACCACCGAGGCGCGGCGCCAGAGATTGTGGCGCTCAAAGAGGGATTCGCGGAAGTTCGGCTTCTCGACAATCGCCACCACCAACCCGAATCCGGCATTGTCGCCACCACCAACCCAAATGTTGCCACCACCAACCCGAGCGACGAAATCTCGCAGGAAAAAATCGCGGCAGGCACGCGGGCGGTAAAAGAATTTTTGGAGGTCGTGCGCGGGTTCTCGCCACAGAGTATCGAGATTGTCGGCACGAGCGTTTTCCGCTCCGCCACCAACGCCGACGCGTTTTCCGAGGCGCTTTGTCGCGAGACAGGCATGCGCGTGCGCGTGCTCTCGGGCACGGAGGAAGCGATTGGAATTGCGCGCGGCGTCGCCACCGACCCGTTTGTCCAAGCGGAATGCGCGAGAGCCGGCGCGCCAGCAACAGTGTTCGACCTCGGTGGCGGCAGCTTGGAATTTATTGCGCTCGGTGGTGGCTTCCACAACGGTGGTGGAGATTGTGGTGGCAACGGTGGCGAGATTTTCGCACGGAGTTTTCCGCTTGGCGCAGTGCGGCTGACGCGCGAGTTTGTTGCCGAGCCCGAGGCGCCGATTCCGAGCGAGATTGTTGCGAAAATTCGCGAGAGCGTGCGCGCGCAGGCAGGGGAAGTTTTCCGTAGGCATTATCGCGCGGGAAGCCCCGCAGTTATCTCGGGTGGCGCCGCCGCCATTGTGGCGAAGATTGTCGCCACCACCAACCCAACCCTCACCACCAACCCAAACCTCACCACAAACTCCACCACCAACCCGCCCACCACCATCCGGAGAATTTCCGTCGCCGCCACGGAGAATCTTCTGCGCGAAGTGGCGTCTCGTTGTCGCGCCGACCGCGTCCGCGATTTTCGCGGCTTGCCTGCTGCGCGCGCCGACATTTTCCCCACAGCGCTGGCGGTTTTTGTCGAGCTCGCAACAATCTGCGGCATTGCGGGATTTTTGATTTCGGGGCGAAATTTGCGCTTCGGCATTGCCGCCGAACACCTTTTCCGCGTTGACCGCGCGCGGGCGCAATGCTAATTTCCAAAGTAATTTCTTCAGCTTTTTAAGCCATTGAGGTTTTCGCCTCGAACAATTTGCAATCCCACAACAAACACAAACTTATGAATAATAAAATCGTAGTTAAGGTTTACCCGGATAAAGAGCAAGCCGCCAAGGAAATTGCTGCCGAAATCGCAGCCCTGATTCGCGCCCGCGCAGCAGAAGGCCGCGAAGCCGTTCTCGGGCTTGCGACAGGCTCGACGCCGATCGTTCTCTACAAGGAACTCATTCGCCTCCACAAAGAAGAAGGCCTGAGCTTTAAGAACGTCACGAGCTTCAATCTCGACGAATATTACGGGCTTCCCGGGACGCACGACCAGAGCTATCGCTATTTCATGAACACCGAGCTTTTCGACCACGTCGATATCGACAAGGCGAAAACGCACGTCCCCGACGGAACTGTTCCCGCCGACAAAGTTGGCGAAATGTGCGCGAAATACGACGCAGACATCAAAGCCGCCGGCGGGATTGACATTCAGATTCTCGGAATCGGCCGCACGGGCCACATCGGCTTCAACGAACCGCCTTGCGCCGCCGACACGCGCACTCACCAGGTGAAGCTCAACGAACTCACGATAAAAGACAACGCGCGGCTGTTCTTCCACGATAAGATTGACGAAGTGCCGACCTCCGCTGTGACGATGGGCGTGGGCACGATTCTCGAATCGCGCAAGATCATTCTTCTCGCCTGGGGCGACGGCAAGGCCGACATCGTTCGCAAGTCGCTGATGGACGCTCCGTCGGAAATGTGCCCTGCGAGCTGGTTGCAGAAGCACAGCGACTGCGTGTTCGCCATCGACGCTGCCGCAGCGGCGAGGCTCTGACGCGCGTTTGTTGTCTCGCGACAAAGGATTAACCACCAAAAGTTGTTTCCGCTATGATTTCAGTTTCTCCAAAATTTGTTCCCGAAATCGATCCCGCGTTTGTTCCGGCAGTGCTCTGGAACCGCGAATACCGCAAGCTCGCGGCGAAAACGGCAGGCTCCGCACCGCTCGCGATCGGGCTTTCCCGCTCCGACGGCACGGCGTCTGTTTTCCGCACGGTTTGCCTGCCGCACGAGGGCGAGAATGTTGCGCTGAACAAGACTTATGTCGAAAGGCTCGTCAAGTTCCTGCTCTGGGCGCGCGGCGGCCACAAGATTTATATTTCGGGAAAATACGCCGAGCCCATCGCGGCAATGCTCAAAGGCATTTATTGCAAGGGCGGGGCGCGGGAATTTGACGTCAATTTCGTGAAGCAACTTTTTGGCGAAGATCTCGAAATTCTCGTGGTAGATGAGGCGGGGCTTCCGAAAGAGGCGGCGTCGCACCTGCCGCTCGGACGCAACCTCGATGGTTGCCGAATCGGCTTCGACCTCGGAGGCTCCGACCGCAAGTGCGCGGCGCTCATCGACGGCAAAGTCGTTTTCTCGGAAGAAGTGAAGTGGGATCCGTATTTCCAGGCAGACCCCGAATACCACTATGCGGGGATCATGGATTCGCTGAAATTGGCAGCGGCTCACTTGCCGCGAGTTGACGCAATCGGGGGCTCTTCCGCCGGCGACTACATAAATAACCGCGTCGGCGTGGCGTCGCTTTTCCGCGGTGTGAAAGACCCCGTTCTCTTTGAAAAGCGCGTCAAAAATATGTTTATTGACATCGCGAAAGAATGGGGTGTGCCGTTTGAAGTGATTAACGACGGCGATGTCACCGCGCTCGCGGGCTCGATGAGCATGAACAAAAACGCCGTTCTCGGCATCGCGATGGGCACTTCCGTTGCGGCGGGATACGTCGATCCCGAGGGGCACATGACAAACTGGATTTCCGAGCTCGCATTTGTCCCCGTGGATTATCGCGAAAATGGTCCGGCGGACGAATGGTCGGGGGATCTTGGTTGCGGCGTTCAATATTTTTCGCAACAGGGAACGGGGCGCCTGATCCCGCTCGCGGGAATTGAACTTCCCGCGACAATGCGCCTTCCGGAAAAACTTGAAGAACTGCAAAAGTTGATGAAGGCGAACGACCCGCGCGCCCGCAAGGTTTATGAGACGATCGGAATTTGCTTCGGCTACACGCTCGCGCATTTTGCAGAATTTTTCGCCTACGAAAATCTTCTGATCATGGGGCGCGTGACCACCGGCGAAGGCGGCTCGATCATCATCGACAAGGCAAACGAGGTTCTCAAAGCCGAGTTCCCCGAACTCAGCATAAACCTCGTCGTCCCCGACGAAAAAGACAAGCGCCACGGTCAAGCCATCGCCGCCGCCTCCCTCCCCGCCATCGCAAAAAAATAGCCTGCGCGCGAGTTCAAATTTGGTCGCGACGACACTATTTTTTTCAAAGCCTCGTCATCTCGTTTTGCATGGTGCCGGGGCTTTGTTGCAGGCGGATATTTTGCTTTTGTTGAGGGGCGGGTTGCATTAGATTGTTGCCTGCCATGGGGGCTGTGAAAAGAAAATGTCTCGTCCGCAGAGTCTATGACTTTTACCGCGACGGATTCAGGAGCATGGACGTCGGGCGTGTGCTATGGGTGGTTGTGCTCGTGAAGCTTTTCATAATACTCGTGATTTTGAAATTTTTCTTTTTTCCCGATGTTTTGAAGGAAAAAGCAGGTCAGGGCAACGAGGCGGACTACGTTTCGGCGCAACTGACGCACGAATTTCAGCCGAGTGCCCCCGCAGAAAATACCCCGCCATTAACAGACAAGGATTAAATCTATGATAAGCTTATTATCCGCCATAGGCGCAGACGCCGTAAATTGGTCGCGGGCGCAGTTTGCCCTGACCGCAATCTACCACTGGCTGTTCGTCCCGCTCACGTTGGGGTTGGCGCTCATCGTGGGCATAATGGAAACCTGCTATTATCGCACCGGCAGCCCGTTTTGGAAGGAAACGACGCGCTTTTGGCAGAAACTTTTTGGCATAAATTTCGCCATGGGCGTCGCCACCGGAATTGTTTTGGAGTTTGAGTTTGGCACAAATTGGAGCAATTACTCGTGGCTCGTGGGCGATGTGTTTGGCGCGCCGCTCGCGATTGAGGGGATTGTGGCGTTTTTCTTGGAAGCGACGTTTGTCGGGGTGATGTTTTTCGGCTGGGAAAAAGTGTCGAAGCGGGCGCACCTCGCGGCGACGTGGTTGACGGGCATAGGCGCAACGATCTCGGCGTGGTGGATCCTCGTCGCGAATGCGTGGATGCAATATCCCACGGGGCAAAAATTCAACCCCGACACGATGCGCAACGAAATGACGTCGTTCGCCGACGTGGCATTATCGCCGTTTGCCGTGAACAAATTTTTTCACTCGATTACTTCCGCGTGGATCATCGGTGCGCTGTTTGTCGTGGCGGTGAGTTGCTATTATTTGTTCAGAAAACGCAGAGAAGGTCGCGACGCGGAGGGCGAGCGCAAAGTCGCGGTGCACAGCATAAAAATCGCGACGATCGTGGGGCTTGTCACGTCGCTCTTGGCAATGTTCACCGGCGACAAACTCTCCTATGTCGTGGCGCAGGTGCAGCCGATGAAATTGGCGGCGATGGAGGCTTTGTACGACGGTGGCAACGGCGTCGAGTTGGTCGGCGTCGAACTCCTCAATCCGTTCCAACAGCCCGACTACGCTTCCGGCGAAGAAGCGGCGCTGAAAATCGCCGTGCCAAACATGCTTTCCCTGTTGGCGACACACAGCCTTGACGGCTATGTCCCGGGCATAAACGACATCATCAAAGGCGGATACACAATGCCCGACGGCACAGTGGCGCCGTCGCTCGACGAGAAAATGAGCAGGGGCAAGTTGGCAGTTGGCGCGCTTTCCTCATACCGCGAAGCGAAGAAAGCCGGAGACGCGGCGACGGTGGAGAAAAACAAGAAAATTTTGGACGAAAACATAAAGTACTTCGGCTACGGCTACGTCAGCGACGCAGAGCAAACCGTGCCGTTTGTGCCGGTGTGCTTTTGGTCGTTCCGCGTGATGGTCGGGCTCGGCGCGCTTTTCACGCTTTTCTTTATCGTTGCGCTGTTCTACGCATACAAAAGGGATTTCGCCAACACGCGCTGGCTGCACGTCGCGGGAATTGTCATGCTGCCGTTGGGCTACATCGCGAGCGAAGCCGGCTGGGTCTTGGCTGAACTCGGCCGCCAGCCGTGGACAATTCAAGACATACTCCCGACGTGGATTGCGGTCTCGGACGTCGGCGTCGGCTCGGTGATGTTGACGTTTTTCATTTTCCTCGTGTTGTTTACGACGCTCCTGATCGTGGAGGTGAGCATCATGAGCAAGGCGGTGAGAAAAGGTCCGGCGCTATCCGAGGCGGCGAGGAAATAACCCACAACAAAGGAGAAAACGATTATGACATACGATTTTTTGCAGCACTATTGGTGGTTTTTGGTGTCGCTCCTCGGCGCGTTGCTCGTGTTCATGATGTTTGTGCAGGGCGCCAACGGCGCGATGTTTTGCATTGCGCGAAGCGAGGACGAACGTCGCTTGGTTGTGGGCGCGACGGGGCGAAAATGGGAATTGACATTCACCACTCTCGTGACCTTCGGCGGCGCATTTTTCGCCTCGTTCCCGCTGTTTTACAGCACGAGTTTCGGCGGCGCGTATTGGATTTGGATGATCATATTGCTCACGTTTGTCTTGCAGGCGGTAAGCTATGAATTTCAAAACAAACTCGGCAACATTCTCGGGCAAAAAACTTTCCGCCGCTTCCTCATTCTCAACGGACTTCTCGGTCCGTTGCTGATCGGTGGCGCAGTTGGCACGTTTTTCAACGGCTCCAACTTTGTCGTTGACAAAATGGGAATCGCCGCCGGCGAAATCAGCCCGATAATCAGCCGCTGGGCAAACGCCAGCCACGGGCTCGACGTGTTGCTCGATCCGTGGACCATCGTGATGGGCTTGGCTGTGATGTTTCTCGCGCGCTCGCTCGGCGTGTTGTACATCGTTCACAACATCGACAACGAAAACATCCGCAGTCGCGGCAACGTGCAACTGATATGGTCGGCGCTGCCGTTCGTGCTTTTGTTTGTCGCGTTTTTGGTCCACGTCTTGTTGAAAGACGGTTTCGGCTACGTGCCCGACACGGGCGAGATTGTCGTCGTCCCGCACAAGTATTTGGGCAATTTCGTCGAAATGTGGTACGTCGCGCTAATGCTTGTTGTCGGCGTCGTGCTCTATCTTTACGGCGTTGTCCGCACCTTGGTTGCGAAGAGATTTTTCTGCGGGATATGGTATTCCGGCGTCGGCACCGTGCTCGCGGTGCTCAGTCTTTTGTTGTGCGCGGGGTGGAACAACACGGCGTACTATCCGTCGCTCGCGGATTTGCAAAGCAGCCTGACAATCGAGAATAGTTGCAGCAGCGAGTTCACGCTCAGCGTCATGTCAGTGGTGTCGATTCTCATCCCCTTTGTGGTGGCGTACATCGCATACGTCTGGCATCTCATCGAGCGCAAGAACCCGAGCGAGCAACCCGCCACCGAGGGAAAGAATTGACCTGCGGGCAAGCGGGCTCACCACCAACCCACTTGCCCGCCACCAACTCATTCACCACCAACCCATTCACCACCAACCCGCGCCCGCAACAATCTCGCGTGCGCGAAAAAAGGGAGACCACCGTATTGTGGTGACCTCCCTTTGCCTTGGTGGTCGGGCAAAAATTTACCCGACGCGGCTTGGTGGTGGCGTCAGAGCGCTTTCTTGTAAAGCCCGAGGATAATTTCCTCCGTGACTTCGCGCGGGTTGCCGGGCGTGCAAACATCTGCAATTGCGGACGCCGCCAAGCGCGGAAGGTCTTCTTCCTTGATGCCCAAATCCGTCAAATGCTGCGGGATTCCGACCTTGACAGACAGCGCCTTTACAGCCTTGACCGCCGCGTCTGCCGCCTCTTCCTGCGTCATGCCGTCGCGATACACCTTCATTGCCTTTGCAATTTCCACATACTTCGGCAGTGCCGCAGGTGCGTTGAACTCCATGATTATCGGGAGCAACAATGCGTTCGCCACGCCGTGCGGGATATCGAAAATCGCGCCCATCGGGTGCGCCATTCCGTGCACCACGCCCAATCCGACGTTCGAGAACGCCATGCCGGCGATGTATTGCGCCACCGCCATGCCGTTGCGCGCTTCGGCGTTGGTCGGGTCAAACACTGCGGTTTCCAAATAGCGCGTGATCATCTCGATCGCCTTGATTTCAAACATGTCGCTCATCTCCCACGCGCCTTTGGTTATCAGGCCCTCGATGGCGTGGGTCAGCGCGTCCAAGCCCGTTGCGGCTGTGAGGCTTTTCGGCAGCGTGTACATCAGCTCGGCATCGACGATTGCAATCGCCGGAATGTCGTTCGGGTCAACGCAAACCATTTTCTTTTGGTTTTTCTCGTCGGTGATGACGTAGTTTATTGTCACCTCGGCGGCAGTGCCGGCGGTTGTCGGCATGGCAATTATCGGCACCGATTTTTTCTTCGTGGGCGCAACGCCTTCCAAGGAAACTACGTCGCTGAAATCCGGATTGTTGGTGATGATGCCAATCGCCTTCGACGTGTCGATGGACGAGCCGCCGCCGATTGCAAGAATAAAATCCGCGCCCGACTTGGCAAAGGCTTCAACGCCCGCCTTCACGTTGCTCACTGTCGGGTTCGGCTTGATTTCGCTGAACACCTCGTAGGGAATTCCGGCGTCTTCCAGCACTTTCAGCACCTTCGCCGTCACTCCGAATTTAATCAGGTCTTTGTCAGAGGCGACAAACGCCTTGTGCAGACCCAAGCGCTTTACTTCTTGCGGCAACACGCTACGTGCGCCGGGACCGAAGTAGGATACTTCGTTTAATACGAATCTATTAATCATGGCTTTTTGTGTGTTAAGTATTCCCGCGAATATAGGTTTTTTTCGCGAAAAGCAATTTTGAAAAAACGGGGCGCGACGTATTCTTTTTACAACAAAAATTTTAACAAACATTTCGCGGATTGTTGACATACGGATTTTAGCTGTGATACCGTGGACGTGGATCGCCGAACGCGTTCAGCGCCGCTCTCCAAGCCGCACAGAAGTGATTTTCTTCCCCCACGGTTGCGAAAATTTCGTTTGACCGTTCGTTATTTATTGGCGCGCAAAACAAATTTCTTCGGCGCGCCAAAATTTTTGTTGACAGCGCCACACGCATGTATAAATTCCTTCGCCGCTTTCAGCGAGAGTTTGCCACTCAAACGCGTGCAAAGTGTTTGTCTGAGCGGCAAAATCCGTTGCCGGCGCTTTTCATCTTCGGAATAACAATGAGCACGTTAAACGATTTATCGATCGGAGACTTCGCGGAAATTTCGTCGCACGAAATTAGCGAAGCGGCTACTCGGGCGCGGCTTCTTGCGCTCGGGTTTACCCGCGGGACACGGGTAAGGGTTGTGGGTTTCGGACCGGCAGGAGATCTGCTACTCTTGAAAGTGCACGGCTCAGTCATAGCTTTGAGGCGGAGCGAGGCGGAATTCATTTCCGTTCGCGCCATTTCCCGCTGCGAGGTGCCCGAGGAAGGATTTGTGGGCGCGGAAGTGCGGGTTCCCGAATTGCATTAAACCTGTCAAGCACAAATTACGCCCATGACCATAAACGACTTAGTTCCGGGGACGAGGGCAAAAATTATCGGATATCTCAGCGGGAGCGCGACGTATCGCACAAAGCTTCTGGCGCTCGGTCTCACGCGCGGCTCTGAGATAAAAATCACAGGCGTCGCGCCGCTCGGAGATCCGGTGAGTTTGGAGGTGCGCGGCTTCAAACTTTCGCTACGGAAAGCGGAGGCCGCAGTTGTCGAGGTGGAGATCGTCTGAAAAACGTCCCCACCTTTTTTATTGAACAAAAAAATCAAGAAAAATTCTCAGGCTATGGAAAAACGCAAAATCAATGTCGCGCTCGTCGGCAATCCAAACGCGGGCAAAACGACTGTTTTCAACGCTCTGACCGGAGCCAAACAGCGGATAGGAAATTGGCCCGGCGTCACCGTGGATTTGAAGCAGGGCTCATTTACTTTGTCCGACGGAACCGAGGTGGAAATGGTCGATCTGCCCGGGATTTACTCGCTCGTCGCTTCGAGCGAAGACGAGAAAGTCGCCGTGGAATATGCGCTTTCCGGAAAGGCCGATCTATTTGTCAACATTCTCGACGGCACAAATCTCGAGCGAAATCTCTACCTCACGATTTTGCTCGCCGAACTCGAAATCCCGATGATCCACGTCGTCACGATGATGGACATCGTGAAGGCGCGCGGTATCACGATCGATTTGGACGTTCTCTCCAAGCACTTGGGTGCGCCCGTCATCGGCGTCAGCGCCTCAAAATCGTCCAAAAAAGAAATCGGGAAAGTCATTCAGTCCGTCATCGCGGACAAGCCGAAGCCGGCGCTCAAAGTGCTGTTCCCTTTGGAAATCGAAGAGGCACTCGAGGAACTCGCGCCAAAGTGCGAGAGCGTCGCCGCCGCGAACAAGGCTCCCGCGCGCTGGGTCGCGTTGCGCCTGCTCGAGGCAGACCCGCTTTTCACCGGCAAACTTATCGCTGCGGGCGCAATTTCGCAGGGCGAGTTGGATCGCGGATTTAAGCGAATCGAAGAAGAAATCGAGGTTTTTCCCGACGAGGCAATCGCCGAAGCGCGATACAAAGTCGTCGGCGAAGTTTATCGCGACGTTTCGACGAAAAAATCTTCCGGCGAAAATTTCACGCAGAAGGCTGACAAAGTGATTCTCAATCGCTGGCTCGGGATTCCGATTTTCCTCATCGTGATGTACATCATGTTCTGGATAGTGTCGGTGCTCGGCGGCGCATTCATCGATTTCTTCGATGTCGCAGGCAAGACGATTTTTGTCGAGGGCACGCGCTATCTGCTCGAGAGCATCGACGCGCCGAGCTTCGTCATCGCGCTGGTCTCAGGCGGCATCGGCACTGCGCTGCAGACGGTTGGCACATTCATTCCGCCGATAACGGCAATGTTCGTCTGCCTCGCAATTTTGGAAGATTCCGGCTACATGGCGCGCGCGGCATTTGTCATGGACAGGTTTATGCGCGCCATCGGGCTGCCCGGAAAATCGTTCGTGCCGCTGCTCGTCGGCTTCGGCTGCTCCGTCCCCGCGATAATGGCGACGCGCACCCTCGAGCACAAACGCGACCGCTTTCTCACAATTTTCATGACGCCGTTCATGTCCTGCGGCGCGAAACTTCCGGTGTACATCGTCTTCGCATGCGCGTTCTTTCCGGAGACGCCCGGGCGCATGGTCTTCCTGCTCTATCTCACGGGCATGGTGCTCGCGGTGATAATGGGCATGATCTTGAAGCGCACGCTTTTTCAGGGCGAACCATCGCCGTTCATAATGGAATTGCCGCCGTATCACCTCCCGAGCCTGCGGCAAATCGTCATGAGCGCGTGGGAGCGCCTGCGCGTGTTCATTCTCCGCGCCGGCAAAGTCATTGTCCCGCTAATCTGCCTGCTCGGCATTTTGAACACGGTCGGCTACGCGCCGAAAGTCGATGACGACGGCAACAACGTCGTGGAAAACGGCAAGCCTGTGATGGAATGGACAATCGACAACGAGGACAGCGAGGCGTCGTTGCTCGCAAAACTCGGCACAACGATAACGCCGATTTTCAAGCCCATGGGCGTGGAAGAAAAAAATTGGCCCGCGTCTGTTGCGATTTTCACAGGGCTCTTCGCAAAGGAGTCGGTGGTGGGGACCCTCAACGGGCTCTACGGACAAAACAAATTCAGCAGTAGCAAATCCGCCGATAACAAAGCCGATGACGCCACTGTGGCGGACGCCAAAGATGCCGCGACAACAGACACAGTTGCCACCACCAACCCAGACGCCACCACCGACACGGTTGCCACCACCGTTGCCGCCGCCACCACCGACGCCGACAACGAACCCGCCGAAGAAGGGGAATACGACTTCCTCGGCGGAATAAAGGAAGCGCTGCAAACCATTCCCGACAATCTTTCCGGCGTCTTCTCGCAATTCCTCGATCCGCTCGGCACTGACGATATTTCCGACGACGAAGCGGAAGTCGCCGAATCGAATGAGCTTGACAAATCCGTGTTCGTGCATATGCGCGCGGCATTCACGCAGGGTAAGTTGCAGGCGTTCGCATATCTGCTCTTCGTCCTGCTCTACGTGCCTTGCATCGCAGCTCTCGGCGCGGCATTCCGCGAACTCGGCTGGAAATATGGCTTGATTTTCGCCGGCTACCTCACGCTCCTCGGCTGGACGCTCGCGACATTGTTCTACCAAATCTCGCTCGGCCACAACTATGGCTATGTCGGGCTCGCCGCTGCAATCTTGGTGGCAATGGTAATCTCGTTCTACGCCATGGGCAGGCGACAACGCGTGAGATTCATCTGACGCCCGTCGCGGGTTAGTGGCGAAGCCGGAGTTGGTGGTGGACTTGGGTTAGTGGTGAGATTGTTGCGGCTGGCTCTGTGGTGAAAGCCGGAGTTAGTGGTGGCGGCAAAGTTCCGCAGGGATTGTCACACGGATTTGTTCGGGACTAACGTCCCTCACGCTTTGTGGTGGCAGGGTTGGTGGTGAGACTTGGGTTGGTGGTGAGACCTTGGCTTTGTCGCGAAAGCTTAGAAGGCGCGCAATTCTCCCGCTAAGTTAGCGGGAGGGGACCGCGTTAGCGGTGAGGGAGTG